>JADLES010000268.1 GCA_020845995.1 Burkholderiales bacterium
GCCGCCTTCGCCCTCGGCTTCAGCTCCTCGATCACCGGCACCGGCTGCCAGCGCCTGTCGCTCTTCACGTGGGCGGTGTACTTGGGCTCGTTCGGGTAGATGTGCTCTTCCATGAACGCGATCAGCTTCTTCTGCAGTTCCCTGGTCCTGGCGCTGTATTCGAAATCCATCATCCGCTCCTTTTCAGAATTTTCTCGACCTGCGCCCAGCCCAGCTCGCCCAGGGGGCGCGCGCGCGCGCCCGCCTCGCGCGCGTGCTCGCTCGCGGCGGTGCCGTCCACCACGCGCTTGGCGATGCCCTGGCAGATCGCCGCCAGGCGGAACAGGTTGTAGGCCATGTAGTAGTCCCAGACCGACGGGTCCACGCCCTTGCGGCCGGTGCGCTGGAAGTAGAGGTCCACGTACTCGCGCTCGGTGGGAATGCCCAGTTCCTCGAGCGCCAGCCCCTGGATGCCGCGGAACTTGCCCGGCGCGATGTACCAGCTCATGCAGTGGTAGGAAAAATCCGCGAGCGGGTCGCCGAGCGTGGACAGTTCCCAGTCGAGGACCGCGAGCATGCGCGGCTCGCTCGGGTGGAAGATCGTGTTGTCGAGGCGGTAGTCGCCGTGCACGATCGTGGTTTCGCCGGTGGCCGGCATGTTCTTCGGCAGCCAGGCCATGAGCTGGTCCATCGCCTCGATCTTCTCGGTTTCGGAAGCGACGTACTGCTTGCTCCAGCGTCCGACCTGGCGCTCGATGTAGTTGCCCGCCTTGCCGAAATCCGCCAGCCCCACCGCCTTGTAGTCGATCGAGTGCAGCAGCGCGATCACGCGGTTGAGCTCCTCCCAGATCGCGCGGCGCTCCGCCTTCCGCATGCCGGGCAGCGACTGGTCCCACAGCACCCGGCCCTCGACGCAGTCCATCAGGTAGAAGGCCGTGCCGATCACCGCGTCATCCTCGCAGAGCACGTAGGGCTTCGCCACCGGAAAGCCCACCTGATACAGCGCGCTGATCACCTTGAACTCGCGGTCGACGGCATGCGCCGAGGGCAGCAGCTTGCCCGGGGGCTTCCTGCGCAGGGCGTAGCGCCTGCCGCCGGCGCTGACGCGATACGTCGGGTTGGACTGCCCGCCCTTGAACTGCTCGATCGTCAGCGGTCCGCGAAACCCCTCGATCCTGTCCTTGAGAAAATCCTGCAGCCGGCCGGCGTCGATGCGATGGCGCTCTTCGACGGGCTTGACGCCGATGAACAGGTCGAACATGGAAGGCGAATGTATCAGGGACGCGCCGGCGCCTGCAGCCAGAAGCTGACCGGGCCGTCGTTGACGAGGTGGACCTTCATGTCGGCCCCGAAAATCCCGCTCTTCGTCGCGGGCAGCTTCTCGCGGAAATGCCCCATGACGACGCCAAACAGCCGGTTCCCTTCCTGCGGGTCCGCCGCCGTGGAGAAGCCCGGCCGCATGCCGGAGCGCGTGTCGGCCGCGAGCGTGAACTGCGGCACCGCGAGCAGTTCGCCGCCGGTGTCCAGCAGGGAAAGATTCATCCTGCCCGCCGCATCGTCGAAGATCCGGTAGCCGAGCACGCGTTCCGCCAGGCGCGCGGCCTGCGCCTCGCCATCGCCGCGCTCCACGCCGACCAGCGCGAGGATGCCGCGGCCGATCGCGGCGACGGTCTCGCCGCCGACGGCGACGCGCGCCTCGGAGACTCGCTGAATGAGCGCGATCAAGCCGGGATATCGGGCACCAGCATGGCCCGCAGGCGCGCGAGGGAGTCCTTGAGCACGAGCTTGCGTTTCTTGAAGCGGCGCAGTTGCAGCTGGTCCTGGCCGGGATTCGCGGACAGCCGGGCGATCACGTCGTCGAGGTCGTGGTGCTCGATTTCGAGGATCGCGATGCGACCTTCGATCTGCGCCCGCTCCTCCTCGGTCAGCGAATGGTTGCCCAACGCCTGCCCCCTCGAACTGTGACAAAGGTCATCGACCGCCGGCCCCGGCATCGCGCATCCTATAATACTGACCGGCAGAAGGGAACGCCGTCCCCGCATGCGTCGCAACGACCACGACGTCACCGACAGGATCCGCACGACCGACCTGACGCAGGTTTCGGCCGAGGTGACGCGCCTGTACCGCGGTCTCTACGACGGCACGCCGGCCGGCGCGATCGAGCGCGCCTTTCGCGACCTGGGCAGTCTGTACGCCGGCGAGCACCCCGACTACCTTCCCTGCGACACCGAATACCACGACATCCAGCACGTGCTCGACGTAACGCTCGCGATGGCGCGCCTGATGGACGGCTACGAGCGCAGCCGGAATGGCGCGCGTTCGCGCCTCGGCGGCCCGCCCGCCCTGCCCGCGGCCTGCTTCTCGCTGGGCATCGTCACCGCGCTTTTCCACGATTTCGGCTACCTGCGCAGGCGCGGCGATCGCCGGCATCGCTACGGCGCCGAGTACACGCTCACGCACGTATCGCGGGGCTCGAGGCATCTGCGGAACTACCTGCCGCGCATCGGGCTGAAGCGCTACGCCCGCGCCGGATCGACGCTGGTCCATTACACCGGCTACGAGCGCAGCGCCGAGACCATCCCGCTCGAGAACCGGCTGTTGCGTCGCGTCGGCCACATGCTCGGCACCGCGGACATCGTGGCGCAGATGGCCGACCGCTGCTACCTCGAGAAATGCCGCGACCGCCTCTATCCGGAATTCGTGCTGGGCGGACTGACGAAGAAGAAGGTTCCGGGCAGGCGCACGCAGGTGCTGTTCAACTCGGGAGAGGATCTGGTGCGCAAGACGCCAGGCTTCTACATGAACGCCGCCAAGCGCCTGGACCTGCAGCTCGCCCGCGCCTACGAATACGCCGAGAAGCACTTCAACGGGCAGAACCTCTACCTGGAGGAAATGCAGAAGAACGTGCGCTACGCGCGGGCGATCGGCGAGGCGCCGGACGCCAGCATGTTGCGGCGGTTGCCGCCCTCGACGCTGAAGAAAGGCGTCGAACCCTACCCCAAGGACCTCGTCATCCGCTGAGGGCCGGCGGCCCGCTCAGTAGCTGGGCTGCTTCCTGAAATATTCCAGCCGGTCGATCGAGCGCAGGGTGACGTCCTTCACTTCGCCGCCGCGCAGCACCCGCAGCGTCACCTCCCCGCCGGCGGCGCCGCGGGCCCAGAGCTTGCGGTAGAAATCGGCGAGCAAGGAAACTTCTTCCGCGCCAATGCCGATCAGCATGTCGCCGCGGGCGATGCCCGCCCTGTCGGCGGGTCCGTCGGGCGATACACGGGTGACGAAAAGATTCCCGCGCAGCTCCTCGGTGTTGATCCCCAGCCAGGGCCGCGCCGGGCCCGGCGCCTTGCCGCGCGCGATCAGGTCCTCGAGGATCGCCTTCAGCAGATCCACCGGCACGAACAGGTTGCCCGGCGCCTGCATGCCGGCGCCTGTCACGTCGGCGAGGATGAGCGAGCCCAGCCCGACCAGTTCGCCGCGCTTGCTGATCAGCGCCGCCCCCGACCAGTTCATCACCGGGGGATAGGTGTAGATCGCCGAGTCGAGCAGGTACTCCCAGCTGCCCGAAAAAGGCCGGCGCGAAACCACGCTCACCACGCTGAGGTTGTCTCCGGTTCCGTAGCTCGCGACCAGCGCCGGCTCGCGCTCTGCAAGCGCGGCCGCGTCGCCCAGCGGCAGCGGCTTGCCCGCGAGCGGCGCAAGCAGCCGCAGCAGGCCGAAGCCGCTCGCGTGATCGTAGCCGGCGAGCGCGGCGGGAACCGACCTGCCGTCGGCGCCGGTCACTTCGATCGATTCGGCCTCGATCACCAGGTAGCCGATGGTGGCGACGTAACCCTCGCGCACCAGCGCCCCGCTGCCCTCGCGCAGCGCGCCCAGCGTGGCCGCGCTGCGGGCCCCGGGCAGGATCTTCGCCTGCACGCGCACGATGGCCGAGAGCGTTTCCTCGGCCTCCGCCTCTTCCCTGGTTTTCCCCTGCGGCTGCGCGAAGCCGGCGCCCGAGAAGACCAGCATCAGAACCAGTGCGCTCAGGCGCCGTGCGATCATAGGCTGTTTCCTTCCGTTCTCGCGCCTATTGTGAAACTGATCAGCTGGAACATCCAGTGGTGCCGGGGCATGGACGGAAGCGTCGATCCGGCGCGCATCGCGCGCGAGGCGAAAGCGATCTGCGACCCCGACGTCTGCTGCTTTCAGGAGGTGGCGGTCAACTATCCCGACCTCGGCGCCGCGCATGATCAGCCGGCGCTGCTGGCGGCGGCCTTTCCCGGGTACAGCGCGCACTTCGCGATCGCGGTGGATGCGCCCGATGGCAAGGGCGCGCGCAAGCAGTTCGGCAACCTGATCCTGTCGCGCCTGCCGGTACGGCAGGTCTTTCGCCACACGCTGCCCTGGCCGCCCGAGTCCGGCGTGCCGAACATGCCGCGCGTCGCGCTCGAGGCGGTGGTCGAGGCGGCCTGGGGCCTGGTGAGCGTCGTCACCACGCACCTGGAGTTCTTCTCGGCGCGCCAGCGCGCCGCGCAGGCCGAGCACCTCTGCGCGCTGGCGGCCGCGATGCGCGCGCACGCGGCCGCGCCTGCCGCGCCGAAGCCGAAGGATTCGGGCCCCTTCACGCCGTTCGCGCGGCCCGCGTCGTCGATCCTCGCCGGCGACTTCAACATGCAGCCGGACGATCCATCGGCCCGGCGGCTCCGCGAAGTCTGGAAGGATGCCTGGAGCCTGGCGCACCCGGGCGAGCCGCACGCACCCACGTTCTGCGTCTTCGACCGCACATTCTCCGACAAAGCCTACTGCTGCGACTTCGTGCTCGTGAGCCCGGAGCTCGCGCCGCGCGTCGCCTCGGTCCGGGTGGACCCGGAGACGCAGGCCTCCGACCACCAGCCGGTCATCGTCGAGTTCAGCCGCTGAGGCGCGCGCGCAGCGCCTCGACGCGCGCGCGGTTGACGCCGAAATCGCGCCTGCCCAGGCGCGACGCGGAGCGCACGTGGAAAACGCCGGCCTTCGCGTCGAACAGCAATTCCAGGTCGTCCACGAACTTCATGATCTTCGTCCGGTATTCGGCGTAAAGATAGGCGCCGTCCTCGCGGACGACGGTCACCCCGTCCATGCCCTGCACCGCCTTGCGCGCGGCGCCCATTGCCGCGCCGGCGTCGCCCTTGAACGCGATCGGCGCGATGTAGTGCTCCGCATCGGCGGGGTCGGCCTGGCTGGAGACGCAGTTGGGCGTGCTCTTCGGCCGCGCGAGCCGGCCGTCCTTTACCCCGAGATCGTCCGGCCGCTTCCAGGAAAACACGGTATCTCCCGAGGCGGTGAAGAC
>JADLES010000269.1 GCA_020845995.1 Burkholderiales bacterium
CCCCAGAGGAGGCGCGCCCAATCCGGCAGCAACCACCGGGAAACGAAAAGATGCGGCGAGCGATCGACGACCTCGGTCAGCCACGCCTGGTCATAGCGCAGCGTCAATCCCGGCCCCGCGGCGGCGAGCGCCACGCCGAGCAGAAGGAGCGCTGGCGCCATCCACAGCAGGCGTGGCCGTTGCGCGGCATGCCAGAGGAACACGGCCAGGATCGCGGGCGCGGCCATCAGGGGATGGATCGCGAAGGCAAGAACCAGGGCGGCCAGCGCCCACCAGGGCCGCGCCGCGAGGGTGGCGGCAAGCGCGACAAGCACCAGCGGCTCGGCGAAGGATCGGGCGGTGATGAACGGCTCGGCAAAGCGGAACGTCCCGACCCCGCCGTAGTACCCCGAGAGGGCGGCGAGCAGCGCGAGCGACCACCAGCGCTCGCTTCCGCTGGTCATGCGCGCCACCAGCACGCCCGCGGCCGCGACGAACGCGAGCTGCCCCAGGATCGTCGCCAGCATCGCGGCATCGCCGATGCCGAGCATTTCGATCAGGGGCGCGTAGAGGAACGGAAAGATCGTGTAGTCGTCCTGCGCGCCGAACTGGAAGAAAAGGTCCCGGTCAAAGGCCGCCGCATCGATCCGGCGCAGGCCCTGCGCCACATACAGCGTCGCATCGTGCGTGATCCCGGCGTAGCGCCGGCCCAGCAGCCAGAGCGCCGCGAGCGCGCATGCCAGGGCCGCCCGCGCCCATCGGCAGGGCCGCCCGAAGCGAAGGCCGAGCAGCTCCTGTACCGGACGCGGGCTCATTCCTCGCGGCAAGCCCCGAGGGGATTCAACCCTGCAGCAGCCTGATCTCGGCCGCGGCCAGCAGATCCGGCTCGCCCAGCAGAACGACGACATCGCCCGCTTCCAGCGAACCGGCCTCCTGCGGCCTCAGCCGCTGCGCGGAGCCGGGCCGGCGCACCGCCCACACCTGAACCCCCAGCTCTTCCAGCGCCACCGTGTCCAGCGGGCGTCCCACGGCGCGGGCATTGGCGCTGAGGGTGACCGCATGCAGGCGGGTTTGCACCGACTCGGCGGCGCCCGCGCCCTCGCTCGAGCCATGGAAAAGTCCGCGCAGCAGGCCGTACTGTGCGTCCCGTACGGCGCGCACGCGCCGCACCACCCGGCTCAAGGGGACGCCCACCCAGACCAGCGTGTGCGAGGCCAGCATCAGGCCGGACTCCAGCGCCTCGGGGACGATCTCGGAAGCGCCGGCCCCCGCCAGGCGCGCGATGTCGCCCTCGTCGCGCGCGCGCGCGATCACGGGCACCGCCGGGTTGAGCGACTGCACGTGGGCGATCGCGCGCACGGACGCGGCGGACTCGGCGAAGGTGACCACCACCGCGGCGGCGCGCAGCACGCCCGCGGCGATCAGCGCCTCGCGCCGGGAGCTGTCGGCGAACACCACCGTGTCGCCGGCGAGCGCGGCTTCGCGCACGCGCTCCGGGTCCAGGTCGAGCGCGATGTAGCGCACCTTCTCCGCGTCGAGCAGGCGCGCGATGCGCTGCCCGTTGCGCCCGTAGCCGAGAATGATCACGTGCCGCTCGGAGCCGAAGGACTGCACCGCGAGCTTGTGCATCTCCAGCGATCGCAGCATCCACTCCGAGCTTGCGAAGCGCAGCACGATCCGGTTGCTTGCCCCGATCATGAACGGCGTCGCGATCATCGAGAGCACCATGGCCGCGAGCAGCGGCTGCGCGAGCGGCTCGCCGACCACGCCCGAGGCGCTCGCGTGGGCGAGCAGCACGAATCCGAACTCGCCGCCTTGCGCCAGCGCGAGCCCGGTGCGCAGGGCACCGCCCTGGGAGAGCCCGAATGCGCGGGCGAGCAGCGCGATCAGCGCAAACTTCCCCCCGACCAGCGCGACCAGCAGCGCGAGCACGAGCAGGGCCTGCTCGGCCACCAGGCGCGGCTCGAGCATCATGCCGACGGTGACGAAGAACAGGCCGAGGAGGACGTCGCGGAACGGCTTGATCTCGTCCTCGACGCGGTAGCGGTACTCCGTCTCGGAGATGAGCATGCCCGCGAGGAACGCGCCCAGCGCGAGCGACAGTCCGGCCAGGCTGGTCAGAAAGGCCATGGCGAGAATCACCAGCAGGACGTTGAGCACGAACAGTTCGGTGGATTTGCGGCGCGCGACCAGCCCGAACCAGGCGCGCATCAGGCGCGGGCCGGCGAGCAGGAGCGCGGCCAGCACGAACGCGGCCTTGGCGAGCGCCAGCGCGATCGCCGCGCCGATTCCGGCCGCGGGTTGCGCCAGCACCGGCACCAGGATCAGGAGGGGAACCACCGCCAGATCCTGAAACAGGAGGATGCCGATGATCGCGCGGCCATGCGCGGTATCCAGCTCCATGCGCTCGGCAAGCAGGCGGGAGACCACCGCCGTGGAGGACATCGCCAGCACGCCTCCGACCGCAAGCCCGGACGTCCAGTCGCCGCCGCCGAGCAGCAGGGCCAGGGCAACGCACGCCGCCAGGGTGATCGCCACCTGCGCCGTTCCCAGGCCGAACACCTCGCGGCGCATCACGCGCAGCTTGGGCAAGCTGAATTCCAGGCCGATGGAGAACATGAGAAACACGACGCCGAACTCGGCGAGATGCCGGGTGGCGGCGTCGCCGGCGACGATCCCCACGGCGTTCGGCCCGAGCGCAAGGCCCACCATCAGGTAGCCGAGGATCGGCGGCAACGCGAGCAGGCGGCACGCCGCCACGGCCAGCACCGCCGCCGCGAGCAGGATCAGGATCGGTTGCAGCGAGGTGCTGGCGATGTCCATTGCTCAGGAAAATGAAGGGCTTGGGCTATACTCCGCAGCCATGATACCGAAGGACGCAACCGGCTCTGCGCTGGAGTTGGCGCGTCGGGTTCTGGCGATCGAGGCCGACGCGGTGCGGGCGCTGATCGAGAGGCTGGACGAGCGCTTCCTGGGCGCGGTTTCCCTGATCCAGGAATGCCGGGGCCGGGTCATCGTCAGCGGCATCGGCAAGTCCGGCCACATCGCGCGCAAACTCGCCTCCACCCTGTCGAGCACCGGCACGCCCGCGTATTTCGTCCATCCGGCCGAAGCGAGCCACGGCGACCTCGGCATGATCCAGCACGACGATGTGTTCATCGGCATTTCCCATTCCGGCGAGAGCGCCGAAATGCTGCAGATCCTGCCGCTCGTGCGGCGGCAGGGAGCGCGGTTGATCGCGATCGCCGGCAACGCGCGCTCGTCGCTTGCGCGCGAGGCGGATATCTTCCTCGATGCCGGCGTGGCGCAGGAAGCCTGCCCGCTGAACCTCGCGCCCACCGCCAGCACCACGGCGGCGCTTGCCCTCGGCGACGCGCTGGCGGTGACCCTGCTGCAGGCGCGCGGTTTTTCCGCGGAGGACTTCGCGCGCTCGCATCCCGGCGGCTCCCTGGGCCGGCGGCTGCTCACGCGGGTATCCGACGTGATGCGCAGGGGCCCCGAGGTGCCGGCGGTGCGCGAAGGCGCGACGCTGAAGGAGGCGATCCTGGAGGTGTCGAGGGGCCGCATCGGCATGACCGCGGTGCTCGATGCCGCCGGCAGGGTGCGCGGCATCTTCACCGACGGCGACCTGCGGCGCGCGCTCGAGAAAATCTCCGATATCGGCGCGGCGCGCGTCACCGAGGCGATGTCGGCGCAGCCGCACGCCATCCGGCCCGAAGCGCTCGCCGCGGAGGCGGTGCAGCTCATGGAGACCCACAAGATCAGCCAGCTGCTGGTGGTCGATGCGTCGGGCGACCTGGTTGGCGCGCTCAACATGCACGACCTGTTCCGCGCCAAAGTCATCTAGACGTGCGCGACGATGGCGACCATCGCAGGCGACGTGGCGGGCGCGACGCGCTGGCGCGCGCCCGGCGCGTCCGGCTCATGCTGTTCGATGTCGATGGCGTGCTGACCGATGGCCGGCTGTGGTATGGCCCGAAGGGCGAGGCGCTCAAGGCGTTTCACGCGCTCGACGGCCACGGCATCAAGCTGCTTGCGCGAACCGGCATCCGCGTCGCCCTGCTGAGCGGCCGCAGCTCGCCGGCGGTGACGCGGCGCGCGGCCGAGCTGGGAATCGCGCAGGTGTTGCAGGGAATCGAGGACAAGCAGGGCGCCTACAAGGCGCTCGCCGGCACGCTCGCCGTTCCCCTCGAAGAGACCGGATACATGGGCGACGACCTTGTCGACCTGCCCGTGCTGCGGCGCTGCGGATTCGCCTGCGCCCCGCCCGGCGCGCATGCGCGCGTGCTCGCGGCCGCCCACTATGTCACCCGCGCGCAGGCCGGCCTGGGCGCCGCGCGCGAGGCCTGCGAGTTCGTGCTGCAGGCGCAGGGGCGCCTCGAGGCCGCCCTCGCCGCGGTTCTCGCGTAGGCGGCCGGGGCGGTCGGTCCGATGCTCGCCGCCACACGCCTGTTTCCGCTGCTGCTGATGCTCGCGCTGGCGGCGCTGACCTTCTGGCTGGAGCTGCTGCTGCGCGACGGGGAAGAGCCGCAACAGGCGCCGCGCCGCCACGATCCCGACTATATCGTCGAGCGGCTGCTGTACACGCGCTTCGACGCGCGCGGCGCCACGGAGTCCACGCTCGCCGCGGAGCGGATGCAGCACTATCCCGACGACGACTCCACCGAATTGCTGGCGCCGCGCCTGGTGCAGACCAGGGCCCACCAGCCGCGCGTCACGGTGACCGCGGAGCGCGCCGCCCTGTCGCGGGACGGCGAGGAGCTGTTCCTCTACGACAACGTGCTGGTGGTGCGCGAGGCCGGGGCGGGCCGCCCCGAGACGCGCATGCGGACCAGCTTCCTGCAGATGGCGCGGGCGCAATCGGTGCTGCGCACCGACGCCGATATCGTGATCACCGAAGGCGAGCGCGTGCTTTCGGGCCGGGGGATGGAGTACCACAACGACTCCAGCCGGTTTTCGCTGCGCGAGCGCGTGCGCGGCCGCTACCCGCCCGCGAAACCGAATGGCTGACAGGCCGACCCTGGCGGCGCTGCTCCTGCTTGGCGCGGTGGCGTGCGCGCCCGCCCTGGCCGAGAAGGCGGACCGGAACAAGCCGACCAACATCGAGGCGAACCGGATGAGCGCGGACGACGCCACTCGAATGAGCATCTTCGAGGGCAACGTCGTGCTCACGAATGGAACGATGCTGGTGCGGGCCGACCGGATCGTGGTCCGGCAGGACGCCGACGGCTTCCAGTTCGCCACCGCCTACGGAAATCCCGTCCAGTTCCGCCAGAAGGGCGATGCGAAGGACGGCCGGGAAGCGCTGTGGACGGAAGGCGAGGCCATGCGCATCGAGATCGACCGGCGCAACGAGCGCGTGGAGCTGTTCGAGCGGGCGAAGGTGAGGCGCGGCCAGGACATGGTCAATGGCGAGTACATCTTCGTCGACCAGCGCACCGAGTTCTTTTCCGTCAGCGCGGCGAAGGGCGCCGCTCCGGGCGCCCCGGGCGGGCGAGTCAAGGCGGTGATCCAGCCCAAAGCCGGGCCGGATGCGCAATGAGCGTCCTGCGCGCGGACGGCCTGCGCAAGAGCTTCCGTTCGCGCGCGGTCGTCGACGGCGTGTCGCTGGAGGTCGCCAGCGGCGAGGTGGTCGGGCTGCTGGGTCCGAACGGCGCCGGCAAGACGACCTGCTTCTACATGATCGTCGGCCTGGTGCCGGCCGACGCCGGGCGCATCCGCCTCGACGGGCGCGAGCTGACGCCCCTGCCGATTCACCGCCGGGCGAGGCTCGGCATCTCCTACCTGCCGCAGGAGAACTCCGTGTTCCGCAAGATGTCCGTCGAGGAGAACGTGCAGGCGGTGCTCGAACTGCAGGACCTGCCGCCGGCCGATGTCCAGAGGCGTCTCGCGGAGCTCCTCGAAGAGCTCGACATCGCGCACCTGCGCACCCACACGGCGCTTTCGCTTTCGGGGGGCGAGCGGCGGCGCCTGGAAATCGCGCGCGCCCTCGGCACCAGGCCGGCGTTCATCCTGCTCGACGAGCCGTTCGCGGGCGTCGACCCGCTGGCGGTGCGCGACATCCAGCAGATCATCGCCTATCTGAAGCGGCAAGGCATCGGCGTGCTGATCACCGATCACAACGTGCGCGAGACGCTGGGCATCTGCGACCGTGCCTACATCATCAACGAGGGAGCGGTGCTCGCCTCCGGACGGCCGGCGGAGATCGTCGACAACGACAGCGTGCGGCGCGTCTATCTGGGCGAGAACTTCCGCATGTAGCATCGCGGAGGCCGCGGACATGAAACCCACCCTGCAGTTCCGGCTCTCGCAGCACCTCGCGCTGACCCCGCAGCTGCAGCAGTCGATTCGCCTGCTGCAGTTCTCCACGGTGGAGCTCAACCAGGAAATCGAGCGCCTGCTGATGGAGAACCCGATCCTGGAGCGCGAGGAGGGCGAAGCGGGCGCGACGGACCCCGAGCGGCCGGCGTACGCTGCCAACGCGCCGCCGGACCTTCCCGCCGACTACGCCGCGCCCTGGCGCGGGCAGGATGAGAGCGGCGGCGAGGAAGGCGAGCGCGGGCAGGCCGCGGCCGGCTCGCCGACGCTGCGCGATCACCTCAACAGCGAGCTCGCGCTCGGCAACCTGAGCAAGCGCGACCGCGCGCTGGTCGCGCTGCTGATCGACGCGCTGGATGAAGACGGCTACCTGACGCAGCCGCTGGAGGAGATCGCCGCGCTCCTGCCCGCGCAATCGGAGGTCGGCGTCGAGGATCTCGCCATCGCGCTCCATCATCTGCAGAACCTCGGCCCGGCCGGCGTCGGCGGCCGCAGCCCGGGCGAATGCCTCGCGCTGCAGATTCGCGCCCTGCGCGACGAGCATGCCGCGCCGGGGCCGATTTGCGCGCTCGCGCTCGCCATCGCCGAACGCCACCTGGAGTTGCTCGCGAACCGCGACTACGCCCGCCTCAGGCAGCTCACCGGCGCCGATGAGGATGCCCTGCGCGCCGCGCAGCAGCTGATCCGCGGCCTGAATCCCCGCCCGGGCGCGGCCTTCGCCAATGTCGAGACGCGCTACTTGGTTCCGGACGTGATCGTGCGCAAGCAGCGCGGCGTCTGGCGCGCGAGCCTCAACCAGGATGCCATGCCCCGCCTGCGCGTGAACCGGCTGTACGCGCAGCTCGCGGCGCGGCCGCGCGGCAGCGGGGGCAACGCGCTCGCCTCCCAGCTGCAGGAGGCGCGCTGGCTGATCAAGAACGTGCAGCAGCGCTTCGAAACCATCCTGCGCGTTTCGCAGGCGATCGTCGACCGGCAGCGCAACTTCCTCGAGCACGGGGACGTCGCCATGCGGCCGATGGTCCTGCGCGAGATCGCCGATGCGCTCGGCGTGCACGAAAGCACGATCTCGCGCGTCACCACCCAGAAGTACATGTCCACCCCCCGCGGGACCTACGAGCTCAAGTACTTTTTCGGCAGCCACGTGGCCACGGAGTCCGGCGGCGCCGCCTCCTCCACCGCGATCCGGGCGCTCATCAAGCAGCTCGTGGCCGCCGAGGACGCCAGCAAGCCGCTTTCGGACGCGCGCCTCGCCGCGGTCCTGGGCGAGCAGGGAATCGTGGTCGCGCGCCGCACGGTCGCGAAGTACCGGGAGTCGCTGCAGATTCCGCCCGTGAGCCAGCGCAAGAGCCTCTGACGCGGCGCAAGGCCCGCCTTCGCGCATGCGCTATAATCCGCGCGCCCTCCGATGAGCCTGGTCGCCAAGCTCCTCCCCGCCGCCAACGTCCTGCCCGACCTCGCCGCTTCAAGCAAGAAACGGCTGTTCGAGCAGATCGGGCTGTTGTTCGAGAACCAGCACGGCATCGCGCGCGGTGTGGTCTTCGAGAGCCTGTTCGCGCGCGAGCGCCTCGGCTCGACCGGCCTCGGCCAGGGCGTGGCGATCCCGCACGGCCGCATCAAGGGGCTGAAGGACGCGCTCGGCGCGTTCGTGCGCGTTTCGCAGCCCGTGCCGTTCGATGCGCCCGACGGCCAGCCGGTGACTCTGGTGTTCGCGCTGCTGGTGCCGGAGCACGCGACCGAGAAGCACCTGGAAATCCTTTCCGAACTGGCGCAGATGTTCAGCGACCGCCCCTTGCGCGAAGCGCTGCTCGCCGCCGCCGATGCCGCGTCGCTGCACCGGATCATCACCGCATGGCAGCCGGATGCTGCAGGTCGACATCGCGCGGTTGCATGAGGACAACCGCGAGGCGCTTTCGCTCGCCTGGGTCGCCGGGCGCGGGGGCGGGACGGTGGTGCGCCGGGAAGCGGCCGCCGCCGCGGCCCTGATCGGCCATCTCAATCTCACGCATCCCAACAGCGTCCAGGTCGTCGGCGCCTACGAGGCGGCGACGGTTTCCGCCCTCGCCGAACGCCTGTTCGCGCCGGCGCCCGCGGCGCTGATCTTCGCCGACGGCGTGCGGCCGCCGCCCGCGCTGCTGGCGGAGGCGGAGCGCACGCGCACTCCGGTCTTCACCTCGCCGCTGCCAGCGCCGCGCCTGATCGAGAAGCTCGCGCGCTATCTCGCCAAGCGGCTCGCCGACAGCACGGAGCGTCATGGCGTGCTGATGGACGTGCTGGGAGTCGGGGTGCTGATCACGGGCGAGTCCGGCGTCGGCAAGAGCGAGCTCGCGCTGGAGCTGATCAGCCGCGGCCAGGGTCTCGTCGCCGACGACGTGGTGGAGATCTCGCGCATCGCCGCGACCACGCTCGAAGGCCGCTGCCCGCCGCTGCTGCGCGATTTCCTCGAGGTGCGCGGGCTGGGCCTGATCAACATCCGCGCCATCTACGGCGAGACCGCGGTGCGCCCGAAAATGAAGCTGAAGCTGATCGCCCACCTGGAGAAGCCGGCGAAAGGCAGTGCGCGCGACAACGTCGAGCGCCTGCCGCTCTCGGAGCTGGCGGAGGACATCCTCGGGGTGACGGTGCGCAAGGTCGTCATTCCGGTCGCCGCCGGCCGCAACCTCGCGGTCCTGCTCGAGGCCGCGGTGCGCAACTACATCCTGAAGCTGCGCGGCAAGGATTCGACCGCCGAGTTTCTCGCGCGCCAGAAGCAGGCGATGAACGATGGCGCGTAGCCCATGCGACGGGGGGCGCGGGGAGCGCGAATAGCGCTCCCCGCCGCGTCGTGCGGCTGGTCCTGGTCAGCGGCCTGTCGGGCTCGGGCAAGAGCATCGCGCTCGACGTCCTGGAAGACAGCGACTACTACTGCGTCGACAATCTCCCTGCCGCGCTCCTGCCCGAAGTCGTCAAGTTCCTGTCCGCCAGGGGACAGGAGCGCGTCGCGGTGAGCGTGGACGCGCGCAGCGTCGCCGCGACATCGCTCCCGCAGCAGCTTGCCTCGCTGAAGTCGCTGGGCGTGGAGATCTCGGTGCTGTTTCTCGAGGCGAGCGCCGAGGTCCTGCTGCGGCGGTTTTCCGAGACGCGCCGCAGCCATCCGCTCGCGGGCGCGGAGCTGACGCTCAGCGAAGCCATCGCGCGCGAGCGCGAGCTGCTCGCGGCCGTCTCGCAGCTCGGGCATCGCGTCGATACCAGCGGCGTGCAGCCGAGGGTGCTGCGCAACTGGATCCGGGATCTGCTGGGATTATGGGGCGATTCGCTCTCGCTCCTGTTCGAGTCGTTCGCGTTCCGCGACGGCATTCCGCTGGACGCCGACTGGGTCGTGGACGCGCGCATGCTGCCCAATCCGCACTACCAGCCCGGGCTCGCGCCGCTGACGGGCCGCGACGCGCCGGTGATCGCGTTTCTCGAGGGTGAGAATCTCGTTCGAGCTTTCCTGGACGACCTGCGTGCGTTCCTCGCGCGCTGGCTGCCCGAAATGAAACGCGACAGCCGGAGCTACCTGACGGTGGCCGTCGGCTGCACCGGCGGCCGCCACCGCTCGGTCTACCTGGTCGAGCAGCTGGCCCGCTCGTTCGGCACGGAGTGGCGCGTGCTGGTGCGCCACCGCGCCCTGCGCGACGGCCCGCCGGCGCCCTCCCCGGCGGAACCGTGAACGACCTGCCGCTGTTCCCGCTGGGAACGGTGCTCTTCCCTGGCGGTCTGCTGCCGCTGCGTCTGTTCGAGCAGCGCTACCTGCGAATGGCGAAGGACTGCTTGCGCGACGGCTCCCCGTTCGGCGTGTGCCTGATCCGCGAAGGCAGCGAGGTCGGCGCGCCGGCCACGCCCGAGACCGTCGGCTGCCTCGCCCGCATTGACCGGTGGGACATGCCGCAGCTGGGAGTCCTGCAGATCGTCGCGCTAGGGACGGAGCGCTTTCGCATCGTCGAGCGTCGCCTGCAGGGGGACGGCCTCGCTCGCGCGACGGTCGAACTGCTCCCCGAGCAGGCCGATGCGGGCGTGCCCGAGAAGCTCGCCCCCTGCCGGGTGCTGCTGGAACGCATCGTGGCCGGGCGCGGCGAGCAGGACTTTCCCTCCCCGCCGCGCTTCGACTCGAGCGCATGGGTTGGCGCCCGGCTCGCCGAGCTCCTGCCGCTGCCCGCTTCCGCGAAGCAGAGGCTGCTCGAGCTGGACGGCCTGCCGCGCCTGGAAGCGCTACAGCGCCTGATCGCGCCTCAGGGCTGAGAGCAGGCGGCGCACGGGCGCCGGTATGGCGGCGCTGCGCGCTTCCTCGTAGCGCAGCCACCGGCGCTCAGGTGCCGTCCTCCGGGGCAGGCGCCGCGCAACCGGCGCCAGGATCGGCCGGATCCTCAGCCGGAAATGGGTAAAGCCGTGCTCGATGCAGGCCAGCGTTCTCGGTCTGCGCAGCTCGCAGCCGAGCGCCTCGCCCGCACATGCCGCGGACACGCGCGAACCGAGTTCGGGAAAGGTCCACAGCCCTCCCCATACTCCAGTGCCGGGCCGCCTTTCCAGCAGCACGGCGCCACGGCGCAACAGCACCAGCCACGTGATTGTCCGCAGCGGCAGGCGCCCTCGCCTGCGCGGCGCTGGCAGCTCGCCAATGCGGGCGTCCCGCCGCGCCACGCAGACGGCGGCGACCGGGCAGCGGCCGCAGGTTGGGTTCGTCCGTGTGCAGACGGTCGCGCCAAGATCCATCATCGCCTGGGTATAGATCTCGATGCGGCGCGCCGGAAGCAGCCCGCGCGCCCGCGCCCATAGCGCCCGCTCCTCCTCGATGGCGAAGCACCGCGCCAGCACCCGCTTCACATTGCCGTCCAGAATCGCGGCCCTGCGCCCGAACGCGAACACCGCGATGGCCGCCGCGGTCGATGGGCCGATCCCGGGGAGCTCCTCGATGCTCTCCGGCGTGTCGGGGAACGCCCCGCGGCG
>JADLES010000270.1 GCA_020845995.1 Burkholderiales bacterium
CCCTAGCTTAGCTCAGATGGGGCGATCCTAGACGGGATCCCAGGAGAACACGTCCTGCGATCGGTCGAGGGCGTAGAAGTGGGCGCGCAAGGCGGGCATCGCCTGCTCGGCGATTGCTCCCGGCGTCCAGCCTTCGGAGCGGTGTACCGAGCGCAGCGGCCGGTTCTGCGACATCAGGAACAGCTCGTTCGCGCGCACCGCGAAGATCTGGCCGGTCACGTCCTGCGAGGCGTCGCTGGCGAGGTACACCGCGAGCGGCGCGATCTTGGCGGTCTGCATGCGCTTGAGTTTCTCCAGGCGCGCCTGCTGGTCCGGCGTCTCCGCGGGGATGGTGCCGATCATGCGGCTCCAGGCAAAGGGCGCGATGCAGTTGGAGGTGACCCCGTACCGGGCCATGTCGAGCGCGATCGACTTCGACAGCGCGGCGATGCCCAGCTTCGCGGCCGCGTAATTGGCCTGGCCGAAGTTGCCGATCAGGCCCGAGGTCGAGGTCATGTGGATGTAGCGGCCCGAACCCTGGCTCTTGAAAACCGGCGCCGCGGCCCGGGAGACGTAGAACGTGCCATTCAGGTGCACGTCGATCACGGCGCGCCATTCCTCGACCGACATGTTGAAGAAAAAGCGGTCGCGAAGGATCCCGGCGTTATTGACCACGACGTCGATCTTTCGATAGTTGTCGATCGCGCACCTGACGATCCGGTTGGCCGATTCCCACTCGGCGACGCTGTCGGTGTTGGCGAC
The DNA here is from genome assembly GCA_020845995.1 of Burkholderiales bacterium. GTDB lineage: Bacteria > Pseudomonadota > Gammaproteobacteria > Burkholderiales > SG8-39 > RBG-16-66-20. The sequence continues at coordinate 742 of JADLES010000270.1, forward strand.
GGCGGCGCCGCCCCTGGCCTTGATCTCATCGACCACCTTCTGCGCCGGCCCGGCGTCCTTGCCCTCGCCGCTGACCGAGGCGCCGATGTCGTTCACCACCACCTTCGCGCCGTGGGCGGCCATGGCGAGCGCGAAATCGCGCCCGATGCCGCCACCGGCGCCGGTGACGACCACCACCTTGTCGTTGAGCATGGCCGCATCATAATGCGAACCTGTCGCCGAACAAAGAGGCGGGGAGGATTCGAAATGAGAATCGGCAAGGAAGTCGTCGCCACGCTGGCGGCGATCCTGCTTCTGGCTTGCGCGACGGCCTCGGCCCGCGGCTTCATTGTGGATCCCGAGCTGCTCGAGAGGATCAAGCCGGGCATGACCGCGGCGGAAGTGGAGCGGATCCTCGGTCCGCCGAGAAGCCGGTCGGATTTTTCCCGGCTGGGTGTCGTCTCGATGGACTACGAGACGCGGATCTGGACCGACGCCTACGACATCGGCGTCATGATCGGCAAGGATGGCCTCGTGCGCGAAGTGCAGAAGATCAAGCAGTATCGCGGAGCGCCCATGTAGCCGGACACTCGAATTCGGTGTTCGATGAGCGAACTATAATGAGCGATCAGGGAGGAAATCTTGGCCACGCTCAAGGGCAAGACACTGTTCATCACTGGCGCGAGCCGCGGCATCGGCCTGGCGATCGCGCTGCGCGCGGCGCGCGACGGCGCCAATATCGCCATCGCGGCGAAATCGGACCAGCCGCAGCCGAAGCTGGAGGGCACCATCCATACCGCCGCGGCCGAGGTCGAGCGGGCGGGCGGCAAGGCGCTCGCCATCGCCTGCGACATCCGCTTCGAGGAGCAGGTACGGGCGGCGGTCGAGCGCGCCGCCGCCGCCTTCGGCGGCATCGATATCTGCGTCAACAACGCGAGCGCCATCTCGCTCACGCCGAGCACCGCGACCGACATGAAGCGCTACGACCTGATGCACGGCATCAATGCGCGGGGAACCTTCCTGGTGTCGAAAACCTGCATTCCGCACCTCAGAAAGGCCGCGAACCCGCACATCCTGATGCTGTCGCCGCCGCTCGACATGAGCGTAAAGTGGTTCGCGCCGCACGTCGCCTACACGATGGCCAAGTACAACATGAGCATCATCGCGCTCGGATTGTCGGGCGAACTGAAGGGCGACGGCATCGCGGTGAACGCGCTGTGGCCGCGCTCGACCATCGCCACCGCCGCGGTGCGCAACCTGCTCGGCGGCGAGGCGCTAATGCGCATGAGCCGCACGCCGGAGATCATGGGCGACGCGGCGCACCTGATCCTGACGCGGGACGCGAAGACCTTCAGCGGGCGCTTCTGCATCGACGACACGCTGCTCTACGAGCACGGCGTGAAGGACTTCGAGAAGTATCGCGTGGATCCGTCCGCCGAGCTGGCCCCGGACTTCTTCGTCCCCGACAGCGTGCCGCCGCCGCCCGGCGTGAAGCTGGCGTCGCCGCGGCGCTAAGCTGCAAGCTATAATTTTGCTTCCCTTCCTCAGCGGCTCGATCCAATGAAAGTCCTGGTCAGCGTCAAGCGCGTCGTCGATTACAACGTCAAGGTGCGGGTCAAGGCAGACGGCACCGGCGTCGAGACCGCCAACGTCAAGATGTCGATGAACCCGTTCGATGAGATCGCGGTGGAGGAGGCGATGCGCCTGAAGGAGGCGGGCGCCGCCACCGAGGTGGTCGCGGTTTCCTGCGGTCCGCAGGCCTGCCAGGAGACGCTGCGCACCGCGCTCGCCATCGGGGCCGATCGCGCCATCCTGGTGGAGACGGCCGTCGAGCTGCAGCCGCTTGCGGTCGCGAAAATTCTTGCGTCCTTGTGCAGGAAGGAATCCCCGGGACTGGTGATCCTCGGCAAGCAGGCGATCGACGATGATTCCAACCAGACCGGGCAGATGCTCGCGGCCCTGCTCGGCTGGCCGCAGGCCACGTTCGCCTCCAAGGTCGTGCTCGACAAGGAGAAAGCGACCGTCACCCGCGAGGTCGACGGCGGGCTGGAGACGATCGCGATCAGGCTGCCCGCGGTGGTGACCACCGACCTGCGCCTGAACGAGCCGCGCTACGTGACGCTGCCGAACATCATGAAGGCGAAAAAGAAAACCCTGGAGACGCTCAAGCCGGAGGCGCTCGGAGTGGACGCGTCGCCGCGCCTGCAGACGCTCAAGGTGACCGAGCCGCCCACGCGCAAGGCGGGCGTGAAGGTGCCCGACGCGAAGACGCTCGTCGACAAGCTGCGCAACGAAGCGAAGGTGATCTGATGGCCCTTCTCGTCATCGCCGAACACGATCATGGCACGCTCAAGGGAGCGACGCGCAATACCGTCGCGGCCGCGCAGAAGATCGGCGGCGAGATCCACGTGCTCGTCGCCGGGCACAATGCCGACGGCGCGGCCGGGGCGGCGGCGCAGATTCCCGGGGTCGCCAAGGTGTTGAACGCGGAAGCGCCGCATCTGGGAGAATTTCTCGCCGAGAACATCGCCGCGCTGGTGGTGTCGATCGCCAAGGGTTACTCGCACATCCTCGCGCCGGCCACCTCGAACGGCAAGGACGTCGCGCCGCGCGTGGCCGCGCTCCTCGACGTGCAGCAGGTCTCTGAAATCGTCGCCGTGGAGTCGCCCGATACTTTCGTGCGGCCGATCTACGCGGGCAACGCGCTCGCCACGGTGAAATCGACGGACGCGACCAAGGTCATCACGGTTCGCGTCACCGGATTCGATGCCGCCCCCGCCTCGGGGGGGAATGCTTCGATCGAAAAGACGGCGCCCCCTGCGGATTCCGGGCTGTCGAGCTTCGTCAGCCGCGAAGTCTCGAAGTCGGAGCGGCCCGAGCTCACTTCCGCGAAGGCGGTGGTCTCGGGCGGGCGCGGCATGGGCTCGGGCGAGAACTTCAAGTTGCTCGAGCCGCTCGCCGACAAGCTGAACGCCGCCATGGGCGCGTCGCGCGCCGCGGTGGACGCGGGCTTCGTGCCGAACGACTGGCAGGTCGGGCAGACCGGCAAGATCGTCGCCCCGGACCTGTATGTCGCGATCGGGATTTCCGGCGCGATCCAGCACCTGGCGGGGATGAAGGACAGCCGCGTCATCGTGGCGATCAACAAGGACGAGGAAGCGCCGATCTTCCAGGTGGCCGACTACGGCATCGTCGGCGACTTGTTCAAGATCGTGCCCGAACTGGTGGAAGAATTGAAAAAGTGAGGACCCGGTCATGAGCGGCTATACCGCCCCCCTTAAGGACATGCGATTCGTGCTGAACGAGCTGGCCGGGCTGGGGGACGTGGCGAATCTCCCCGGGTACGAGGACGCGAGTCCGGAAACGGTTGACGCGATTCTTGAAGGGGCATCGAAGTTTGCGTCGGAAGCCCTTGATCCATTGAATTATTCCGGAGATAGAGAGGGTTCGGTCTGGAGTGACGGGAATGTGACCACGCCCAAGGGATTCAAGGATGCGTACCGGCAGTTCGCGGAAGGCGGATGGCCGGCGCTGCCCTTTGGCGCGAAGTGGGGCGGGCAGGGCCTGCCCAAGCTCGTCGCCACCGTGGTCGAGGAGATGGTGATCTCGGCGAACATGTCCTTCTCGCTGTGTCCGCTGCTCACGCAAGGCGCGGTGCACGCGCTCGAACTCGCCGGCAGCGAGGCGTTGAAGAAAACCTACCTCGAGAAGATGGTCGCCGGGCGCTGGACCGGAACCATGAACCTCACCGAGCCGCAGGCGGGCTCCGATCTCGCGCTGGTGCGCACCAGGGCCGTGCCGGCATCGTCCGCCGGGCATGGCGACCACTACCTGATCTCCGGCCAGAAGATCTTCATCACCTACGGCGAGCACGACCTCGCGGAGAACATCGTGCACCTGGTGCTCGCGCGCACGCCGGACGCGCCCGAGGGCGTGAAGGGGATCTCGCTGTTCGTGGTGCCGAAATTCCTGCCGAACGCCGACGGCACGCCGGGCGAGCGCAACAGCGCGAAGTGCGCCTCGATCGAGCACAAGCTCGGCATTCACGCGAGCCCCACGGCGGTGATGGTGTTCGAGAACGCGAAGGGCTACCTCGTCGGCGAGCCCAATCGCGGCCTTTCGTACATGTTCGTCATGATGAACGCGGCTCGCTTCGGCGTCGGACTGCAGGGCGTGGCGATCGCCGAGCGCGCCTTCCAGCGCGCGCTCGCCTACGCCCGGGAGCGCCTGCAGGGCAAGGACCTCCTGCAGGGAAGCAAGACCGTGCCGATCATCCGCCACCCGGACGTGCGCCGCATGCTGATGCTCATGAAGTCGCAGACCGAGGCCGCGCGCGCGCTGGCCTACGTGGTCGCCGCGGCGATGGACACCGCGTCGCGCACGAAGGACAAGGAGGAGGCGAAGCGGCTGCAGGCGTTCATCGACCTGATGATTCCGGTGGTCAAGGGCTGGAGCACCGAGATGGGCATCGAGGTCGCCTCGCTGGGCGTTCAGGTCCACGGCGGCATGGGCTTCATCGAGGAGACCGGCGCCGCGCAGCACCTGCGCGACGCGCGCATCGCCACCATCTACGAAGGCACCACCGGCATCCAGGCGGGTGACCTGCTCGGCCGCAAGATCGCGCGCGAGGGCGGCGTCACCGTGAAAGGCTGGCTGGAAGTGCTCAAAGGCCTCGACCAGGCGCTCGCGAAATCCGCGGATGCCGACATCCAGGTGGTGCGCCAGCGCCTGGCGGCGGGCGCGCAGGCCGTTGCGGACTGCGTCGACTACGTCCTCGCCGCCGCCGGCAAGGACCCGAACGCGGCGTTTGCCGGCGCCGTGCCGTTCCTCATGCTGATGGGCGTCGTCGCGGGCGGCTGGCAGATGGCGCGCGCCGCGTTGATTGCCGAGCGCAAGCTGCGGAAGAAGGAGGGCGACGCGGCGTTCCTCGCGGCCAAGATCAAGACCGTGCGCTTTTTCGCCGACCATGTGCTCGCGCAGGCGGGCGGCCTTGCCGTGACGGTCACGCAGGGCGCGGGCGCGGTGATGGCGCTGCCCGAAGAGCAGTTCCTCGCCGCCTAGACCCCGCTACATGTTCGGGTAGTTCGGTCCGCCGCCCCCCTCGGGCGTGACCCAGACGATGTTCTGCGTCGGGTCCTTGATGTCGCAGGTCTTGCAATGCACGCAGTTCTGCGCGTTGATCTGCAAGCGCGGCGTTGCATCGGTGTCGACGAATTCGTAGACCCCGGCGGGGCAGTAGCGCTGCTCCGGGCCGGCGTACCGCTCGAGATTGATCGCCACGGGGACCGATGCGTCCTTCAGCCTGAGGTGCGCCGGCTGGTCCTCGCTGTGGTTCGTGCCCGAGAAGGACAGGTTGGTCAACCGGTCGAACGAAAGTACGCCATCAGGTCTTGGATACGGAATGACCCTTGATTCTCCCTTGGGACGCAACGTTTCATGATCCGCGTGGTCATGATGCAGCGTCCACGGGGCCCTGCCGCGCAGAACGACCTGGTCGATGCCGACCATGAGAGAGCCGGTATAGAGGCCCTTGGCCATCCACGGCTTGAAATTGCGCGCGCGGTAGAGCTCGTCGAACATCCAGCTCCGCCGGAACGCCTCCGGGTAGGCGCCGAGCGCGTCGCCGGCGCGGCCCGCGGCCAGCGCGGCGTGCGCCGCTTCCGCCGCGAGCATCCCGGACTTGATCGCGCAGTGGCTGCCCTTGATTCTCGAGGCATTCAGGAACCCGGCATCGTCGCCGATCAGGCAGCCGCCCGGGAACACGAGTTCCGGCAGAGATTGCAGTCCGCCCGCGGCGATGGCGCGCGCTCCGTAGGCGATGCGCTTGCCGCCTTCCAGGAAACCGCGGATGGCCGGATGCGTCTTGTAGCGCTGGAACTCCTCGTAGGGACTGAGGTACGGGTTCGTGTACGCGAGCCCCACCACGAAGCCCACCGCGGCCTGGTTGTTGTCCAGGTGGTAGAGGAAGGAGCCGCCGTAGGTCGAACGATCCAGGGGCCAGCCCGCGGTGTGCACCACCAGTCCTGGCTGATGCTTTTCCGGCTTCAGCTCCCAGAGCTCCTTCAGGCCGATGCCGAAGACCTGCGGATCGGCGTTCTTGCGCAACGCGAACTTCGCTTCCAACTGCTTGCCGAGGCTGCCGCGGCAGCCTTCGGCGAAGAAGCTGTACTTGGCATGCAGTTCCATTCCCGGCTGGTAGGCGTCGGTGCGCTCGCCCTTGCGGTTGATGCCCATGTCGCCCGTGGCGACCCCCTTGACGGCGCCGCTCGCGTCGTAGAGCACCTCCGCCGCCGCGAAGCCGGGGAAAATCTCCACGCCCAGCGCCTCGGCCCGCTGGCCGAGCCAGCGCGCGACCTGTCCGAGGCTGATCACGTAGTTGCCGTGGTTCCGAAAGCAGTCCGGCAGCAGGAAGTTGGGTGTCCGGAAGGACGTTTTTTCCCTCAGGAACAGGAATCGATCTTCCGAAACCGGGACGTTCAGCGGCGCCCCTTTTTCCTTCCAGTCGGGAAAGAGCTCGTCGATCGCGCGCGGGTCCATCACCGCGCCCGAAAGGATGTGCGCGCCGATCTCCGAGCCTTTCTCAAGCACGCAGACCGAGATTTCCGCGGAGAGCTGCTTCAGGCGGATCGCCGCGGCAAGCCCGGCCGGCCCGCCGCCGACCACCACCACGTCGTACTGCATCGATTCGCGCGCCGCAGCCTCGCTCATGCGCGAGATTATAGAATGCCGCGATGACCGAAGAACGCAGGCTGATCCATGTCGAGCGCATTCCGATCCGCTGGGGCGACATGGACGCGATGGGCCACGTCAACAATGCCCTGTATTTCCGCTACATGGAGCAGGCGCGCATCGGCTGCTTCGATGCGCTCGTGCCGCGCGGCGAGGCCTGGCAATCCACCGGCATCGTCATCGTCAACGCCTCGTGCAACTACCGGCGGCCGATCACCTATCCGGGCACTGTCGAGGTGAGGGTGTCGGTGGGCGCCCCGGGCGGATCGAGCGTGCCCACGTACTACGAGCTGCACGTCGACGCCGACCCGGTGCCGTACGCCGACGGCGCCGCGGTGGTGGTGTTCGTCGACAGGAGGACGCAGCGGCCGGCGCGCATTCCCGGGGCGATCCGCGAGCGGCTGACCAGCGCGAGGGCGACCGCGTGACGCCGCTGTGGGCGCCGTCGCCGGCGCAGGCCGCGCGGTCCAATCTCGCCCGTTTCATGGCGCGCGCCGGCAAGGCGGGCGCGCCCTACGGGGAACTGCACCGCTGGTCGGTGGAACGGATGGAGGAGTTCTGGGACCTCGCATGGGATTTTTGCGGCGTGCGGGGCGAGAAGGGAGGGCAGGTCCTCGCCGATGGCGGCCGCATGCCGGGCGCGCGATTCTTCCCGCGGGGCCGTCTCAATTTCGCCGAGAACCTCCTTGGCGATGCGCAGGAGACCGACGCCATCGTCTTCTGGGGCGAGAACCGGGTCCGGCGGCGGATGAGCCGGGCGGAGCTTCACGCGCTCGTCTCGAGGCTGCAGCAGGCGCTGGCGGCGGCCGGCGTTCGCAAGGGCGACCGCGTGGCGGGCTACCTGCCAAACCTCCCCGAGGCGGTCGCGGCGATGCTGGCGACCGCCAGCCTGGGCGCGATCTGGTCGTCCTGCTCGCCGGATTTCGGCGTGCAGGGCGTGCTCGACCGTTTCGGCCAGATCGAGCCCAAGGTGTTTTTCTGCGCCGATGGCTACCTCTACGGCGGCAAGGAGTTCGATTCGCAGGAGAAGGCGCGCGCGGTGCTCGCCCGGCTGCCTTCGGTCAAGGCCTGCGTGGTGGCGCCGTACCTGAACACGCCGGTGACGGTCGGCGTTTCCCTGGAAAGCTTTGTTTCGCCTTTTCCCCCGGAAAAGGTCGCGTTCGAGCAGGTCGAGTTCAATCACCCCCTGTACATCCTGTACTCGTCCGGGACCACCGGAGTGCCCAAGTGCATCGTGCACGGTGCCGGGGGGACGCTGCTGCAGCACCTGAAGGAACACGTTCTGCATGCCGACGTGCGGCCCGGCGACCGGGTGTTCTACTTCACGACGCTGGGCTGGATGATGTGGAACTGGCTCGTCTCGGGGCTGGCCGCGGGCGCTACTCTGCTGCTGTACGACGGCTCTCCCTTTGCGGCGGGAGGCCGGGTGCTGTTCGACTTCGCCGATGCGGAGGGCATGACCCATTTCGGCACGTCGGCAAAATACATCGATGCGCTCGCCAAGCTGGGCCTGACGCCCCGCGAGACCCACCGGCTCGCGGCGCTGCGGGTGATGCTGTCCACCGGCTCTCCGCTGATGGCCGAGGGCTTCGACTACGTCTACCGGAGCATCAAGGAAGACCTGTGCCTGTCGTCGATCTCGGGAGGCACCGACATCGTGTCCTGCTTCGTGCTCGGCAATCCGCTGGCGCCGGTGTGGCGCGGCGAGATCCAGGCCAAGGGCCTCGGCATGGCGGTGGAGGTTTTTGACGAGCAGGGGAATTCCCTGACGGGGGAAAAAGGCGAACTCGTATGCACGCGCCCCTTTCCCTCGATGCCCCTGGGCTTCTGGAACGACCCGGATGGCGCGAAATACCGGGCCGCGTACTTCGAGAAGTACGCGAACGTATGGCGCCACGGCGACTGGTGCGAGCTCACCCCGCGCGGCGGCATGGTCATCTACGGACGCTCGGACGCGGTGCTCAACCCGGGCGGCGTGCGCATCGGCACCGCCGAGATCTACCGCCAGGTCGAGCAGCTCGACGAGGTGGTCGAGTCGCTGGTCATCGGCCAGGACTGGGGCGGCGACGTGCGCGTGGTGCTGTTCGTGCGGCTGCGGGACGGACTGGAGCTTGATGGCGAGCTGGTGGCGAAAGTGAAGCGCAGGATCCGCGAAGGCACGACGCCGCGGCACGTGCCGGACAAGGTGGTGCAGGTCGCCGACATCCCGCGCACCCGCAGCGGCAAGATCGTCGAGCTCGCGGTGCGCGACGTCGTGCACGGCAGGGAGGTGAAGAACCTCGAGGCGCTCGCCAACCCGGAGGCGCTCGATCAGTTCCGCGGACGGGCGGAGCTCGCGAAGAACTGAGCGCCTGGTGAATTTGTGAGGGCTGTGCGTTTCCTGTAAACTCCTGATTTCACGCTTGGCTCGGCGTACATGACCAAGTATGTGTTCGTTACCGGCGGTGTCGTTTCCAGTCTTGGAAAGGGGATCGCCGCCGCTTCCCTCGCCGCGATCCTCGAATCGCGGGGCATCCGGGTCACCAACATCAAGCTGGATCCCTACATCAACGTGGATCCGGGCACCATGTCGCCGTTCCAGCACGGCGAGGTGTTCGTCACCGAGGACGGCGCCGAGACGGACCTCGACCTGGGGCACTACGAGCGCTTCCAGTCCTCGAAGATGCGGCGCTGGAACAATTTCACCACCGGGCAGGTCTACGAGTCGGTGATCAAGAAGGAGCGCCGCGGCGACTACCTCGGCGGCACGGTGCAGGTGATCCCGCACATCACCGACGAGATCAAGCTCTGCATCAAGCGCGGCGCGGGCGAGGCCGACGTGGCGATCGTGGAAGTGGGCGGCACGGTCGGCGACATCGAGTCGCTGCCGTTCCTCGAGGCGATCCGGCAGATGGGCCTGGAGCTCGGGCGCAACAACGTCTGCTATATCCACCTGACCCTGGTGCCCTACATCGCGGCGGCGGGGGAGATCAAGACCAAGCCCACCCAGCACTCGGTCAAGGAACTGCGGGAGATCGGCATCCAGGCCGACGCGCTGCTGTGCCGCACCGACCGGCCGCTGCCGGATGACGAGCGGCGCAAGATCGCGCTGTTCTGCAACGTGCAGAAGGAGGCGGTGATCTCGGCCTGGGACGTGGACTCGATCTACAAGATCCCGATGATGCTGCACGAGCAGATGCTGGATGAGATCGTCTGCCACAAGCTGCAGATTCTCGCGCGCGCCGCGGACCTGTCGGCCTGGAAGAAACTGGTGCGCGCGCTCGAGCACCCCGAGCACGAGGCCGACATCGCCTTCGTCGGCAAATACGTCGACCTGCAGGATTCCTACAAGTCGCTGAACGAGGCGCTCGTGCACGCCGGCATCCACACGCGCAGCCGCGTCAAGATCCATTACGTGGATTCGGAGGAGATCGAAAAAAGCGGCACCGGGGCGCTGGAAAAGATGGACGCGATCCTCGTGCCCGGCGGCTTCGGCAAACGCGGCACCGAGGGCAAGATCCGGGCGATTCGCTACGCGCGGGAGAACGGCGTTCCCTATCTGGGCATCTGCCTGGGCATGCAGCTCGCCACCATCGAGTTCGCGCGCAACGTCTGCGGCCTGGAGGGCGCGAACAGCACCGAATTCGACCCGGACACGCCGCACCCGGTGGTCGCGCTCATCACCGAGTGGCTCGACCGCACCGGCCGCATCGAGCGGCGCAATGAGGCGTCCGACTTCGGCGGCACGATGCGGCTCGGCGCCCAGAAGTGCCCGGTGGAGAAGGAGACGCTGGCGTTCTCGATCTACGGTGGCGAGGTCAACGAGCGGCACCGGCATCGCTACGAGGTGAACAACATCTACGTGCCGCAGCTGGAAGCCAGGGGCTACAAGGTGTCGGCGCGCACCCCGAGCGAGAACCTGCCGGAGATGATGGAGCTGCCCGGGCACCCGTTCTTTTTCGGCGTGCAGTTCCACCCCGAGTTCACGTCCACACCGCGCGGCGGCCACCCGCTGTTCAAGGCGTTCGTCAACGCGGCCCTCAAGTACCGGGCAAATGCCAAGCGTCCGGGCGGAACGCTCTCGGTTGTCGCGGCGTGAAGCTGTGCGGGTTCGAAGCCGGCCTCGACAAGCCGCTTTTCCTGATCGCCGGACCCGACACGCTGGAGAGCGAACAGCTCTGCCTGGAGGTGGCCGGACGGCTGAAGGAAGTCACGGCGCGGCTGAAGATGCCCTACGTCTTCAAGGGCTCCTTCGACAAGGCGAACCGCACTTCGGGCCGCAGTTACCGGGGGCCCGGCATGGC
>JADLES010000271.1 GCA_020845995.1 Burkholderiales bacterium
GCAGAGCCATGCCTGCAATCCTAGAAACGATCAGGGTCATCCATCTTGATCAAGGTCAACCGAAGCAATGCGCTATTTCGGTGCCTCGATCTGCGTCACCGTCGCGACGCCGTTCACCATTTCGGCCTGGAACTTCACTTTCTGCCCCGGCTTCGCCTTGTCGAGCAGCGCCGGGTCCTTGACCGCGAACACCATGGTCATCGCATCCATGTCGATGTTGGCGATGCGTCCGTGCTTGATGGTGATCTTCTTCGCGGCCTTGTCGATCTTGCGAATCTCCCCGTCGGCAAGCGGCGCCGATGCGCCCATGGCGGCGCCGTGGTGCGCGGAATGGTCGCTCGATGCCTTTTGCGCCCAGGCTGGCGCCGCGAGCAGGGCCGTTGCGGCCAGCGCGATTGCGGTGCTTCGAAACATGCGTCACCTCATCTCGATTGAACGTTGATCTGCCCGACCATGCCCGCCTCGAAGTGCCCGGGTACCAGGCAGCCGAAGAGGAACTTGCCGGGTTTCGTGAATTGCCAAACCATCGTCCCGGTCTTGCCTGGAGCGACGTGGGTGCCGAACGGGTCGTCGTGCTCCATCTGCGGATGCTTCTTCATCGCCTCGGCGTGCTGCTTCAGGCCGTCCGGCGTGCCGATCACCATCTCGTGCATCACCTTGCCGCGGTTGCGCACAATGAATTTCACCGTTTCGCCCTGCTTCACCATCAGGCTGGCCGGCTCGAAGCGCATCTTGTCGCTCATCTCGACGCGCACCGTTTGCGTAATTTTCTTTGGGTTGCCGGCGCGGCCGAAGGCGTATTCCTCGGCCGAGGCGACCGCTTGCGCCCCGCGGCCCTGCCGGGATTCGCCGTGCGCGCCGGCGGCGCCCGCCGCGGCAAGCAGGATCGCAAGGAAAGTCAGTCGCCTCATCGAGTCTCCGCAGCGCGCAGTCTCAAGCCTACCATCGTGGGAGAGTCAAGCCGCCTGCGCGAGGTCGTCGAGAATCGGGCAGTCTGGCCGCTGGTCGCCGTGGCAGTTGTGCGTGAGGTGGCGAAGCGTGGTGAGCATCGACTGCATCTCGGCGATGCGCCGCTCCAGCGCCGCCATGTGTGCGCCGGCGATCTTCTTCACCGCGGCGCTCGAGCGCTTCTTGTCCTGCCAGAGCGAGAGCAGCGCGCGAATATCCTCGATCGTGAATCCCAGCATGCGTGCCCGCCGGATGAAGCGCAGGTTGTGCACGTCCTCCCCGCCGTAGACGCGGTAGTTGGCGTAGGTGCGCGCCACCTTGCCGATGAGGCCGATCGCCTCGTAGTGGCGGATCATCTTCACCGAGACGCCGCTCGCTTTCGCGGCGCGGCCGATGTCGAGCAGGCCCTGGCCGAGCGCCTCGGCATGTTCGAGCTGCGGTTCCATTCTGCCCATGTTCAGAGCCTCACGCGGTTGAGTCGAAGCGCGTTGGTGACCACCGACACCGAGCTCAGCGCCATGGCGGCGCCGGCGAGGATCGGCGACAGCAGCAGTCCGAAGGCGGGGTACAGGACGCCGGCCGCCACCGGAATGCCGAGCGCGTTGTAGCCGAAAGCGAAGGCGAGGTTCTGCCGGATGTTGCGCATGGTTGCGCGCGAGAGCTGCGCCGCGCGCGCGATGCCGCGCAGGTCGCCCTTGACGAGCGTCACGCCCGCGCTCTCCATCGCCACGTCGGTGCCGGTGCCCATGGCGATGCCGACATCGGCCTGCGCGAGCGCGGGCGCGTCGTTGATGCCGTCGCCGGCCATCGCCACCTTGCGGCCTTCGGCCTGCAGGCGCTTCACTTCGCTTGCCTTGTTCTCCGGAAGCACTTCACCGACGGCTTCGTCGATTCCCAGCTGCTTCGCGACCACCGCCGCTGTGCGCTTGGAGTCGCCCGTCAGCATCACGATGCGCACGCCGCGGTCCTTCAGCGCGGCGATCGCCTCCGGGGTGCTGTCCTTCACAGGGTCGGAGACCGCGGCGATACCCAGGGTGCGGCCGTCGATGGCGAAGAAGACCACCGTCTTTGCCTCGGCGCGCCATTGCTCGGCACGCGCCTCCCAGGCTCCGGTGTCGGCGCCTTGCTGCTGGAGGAACGCGCGGCTGCCGACCAGCACCGCGCGGCCCCCCGCGTTCGCCTGCACGCCCATGCCGTTTGCCGCTTCGAACCCTTCGGCGCGCGCAGGTGTCAGCTTGCGCGCTCGGGCGCCCGCGACGATCGCGGCAGCGATCGGGTGCTCGGACAGTTGTTCGACACCCGCCACCAGAGCGAGTGCCTCGCCCTCGTCCATTCCCTCGCAGGCGAAATCGGTGAGCGCGGGCTTGCCGAGCGTCAGCGTGCCGGTCTTGTCCACCACCACGGTGTCGATGTCGCGCATGCGCTCGATCGCCTCGGCGTCGCGAAACAGGATGCCCGCACGCGCGCCCTGCCCCATCGCCACGGTCATCGAGATCGGCGTGGCAAGGCCCAGCGCGCACGGGCAGGCGATGATCAGCACGGCAACGGCGTTGAGGAAAGCGTAGGTGAAGCGCGGGTCGGGTCCGAGGAACCACCAGGCGAGCGCCGTCGCCGCGGCGACCGCCACGACAATCTGCACGAAGTACGCGGCGATCACGTCGGCGAGACGCTGGATCGGCGCGCGCGTGCGCTGCGCCTCGCCCACCATGTGCACGATGCGCGCGAGCAGCGTGTCCGAGCCGACGCGCTCGGCGCGCATCAGCAGCGAGCCGTTGCCGTTCACGGTCGCGCCGACCACCTTGTCGCCCGCGCCCTTCGCGACCGGCACCGGCTCGCCGGTCATCATCGATTCGTCGACGCGGCTCGCGCCCTCCAGCACCGCGCCGTCGACCGGAACCTTCTCGCCCGGCTTCACGCGCAGCCGGTCGCCCACCGCGACCGTGGCGAGCGGCACCTGTTCCTCGCTGCCGTCCTCGCGCAGCCGCCAGGCGAGGTTAGGCGCAAGCTCGAGCAACTGCTGGATCGCCTGGCTGGTGCGCCCCATCGCGCGCAGCTGCAGGTAGTCGCCGAGGAGCACCAGCGTGACGATCACCGCGGCGGCCTCGAAGTAGGTGCCCACCGCGCCGTCGTGCTCGCGGAATTCCGGCGGAAAGAGATCCGGAGCGAGCACCGCGGCGACGCTGAAGAGGAAGGCGAGCCCCACGCCCAGGCCGATCAGGCTGTACATGTTGAGCGCGCGGTGCGCGAGCGAGAGCCAGAACTTGCGCAGAATCGGCCAGCCCACCCAGACGACTACGGGCGTCCCGAGCAGGAATTCCACCCAGCCGCGCACGCGCGGCGCGAGCCCGAGCGGTTCGTGCACGCCCGCCATCGGCGCCATCGCGAGCAGCACCAGCGGCAGCGACAGTACTGCGCCGATCCAGAGCCGGCGCGCGAGATCGCGCAGCTCGCTGTCGTCGCTCGCGCCCGAGCCTGCAATGGGCATCAGCGCCATGCCGCACTTCGGGCAGTCGCCCGGACCGACCTGCACCACTTCCGGGTGCATCGGGCAGGTGTAGGTCGCGCCCGGGGCAGCCGTCACCGCGGCTGCTGCGGGCGCGTGATGATGGAGATGCGCGTGGCCCTGATGCGCAGGCGCGCCACAGCGGGCGGCCTGCGTCTTCCCCGCGGCGTATTTCGCCGGGTTGGCCTTGAACATGTCCAGGCAGCCGTCGCAGCAGAACGCGTACCGCCTGCCCTCGTGCTCGTGCGTGAACTTCGCTGTCGCGGCATCCACCTGCATGCCGCACACAGGGTCGGTGGTCATGGTCGTCATGCGCGCAGATTGAACCCTCCTATGATGGGAAGGTCAAGCGGGCATTCTCAGGCAGGAAACCGGACCCCTTCGCACGGCATCGCTGGCGCGCTGCCGTGCAAGACCAGGAGACAAATCAAGATTCCAAATCCGGGCTACCGTCGCGCATACCGTCAGAACACGAGGGCTTGGCCGGCCGCAGAGTACTGATCCGGTTTGCGCCGCCTCGACTCCTCCGCCTCCATCTCATCCGCACTCGTGCGCGGATCAATGCGCTTGCGCGGTCCGTTCCACCGCCTCCTTCCACGGCTTGATCTTCGCGAGGCTCGCCTTCGAACTGTCTTTCGCTTTCAACGTCCGACCCGACCACTGCGTTGACTGCGTTTCCGCCGTGCCACGCGGCCGCGTGCTGCGTCTGCCGGCGCCGGCGGCTTCTGCGTTCATCGCCGCATGGACGCCGATCGCCCCGCGATCTACCGCCCGCGCAGGGCCCGCGCGAGCCCGCTTTGGCAGTGCGTGCGCCGGCACCTGCCGCAGCTGCGCGCCTCGGGCCGGGTGCGGCGCGCCGTCGAGAGGAACGTGCTCGAACGCTTTCTCGATTGCGGCGACCCGCACCAGGGCTTTGCGCGCATCCGCTGCGGCGGCTGCGGCCATGATTTCCTGCTCGCTTTCTCCTGCAAGACGCGCTACTTCTGCCCGAGCTGCCACCAGAAGCGCGTGCTTGCCTGGGGCGAGTGGGTCGAGCAGTTCGTGCTGCGGCCCGTGCCGCACCGGCAGTACGTCTTCACCGTGCCAAAGCTCATTCGGCCGTTCTTCGCCTACCGCCGGTCACTGCTCGGCGAGCTCTGCCGCATCGTCGCACGCGCGCTCACCGAGGCGTACCGCGCCGCCGCTCCGGGCGCGCGGCCGGGTTTCATTCTCTTCGTCCAGACCTTCGGCGACCTGGTCAACTTCAACCCCCACGTCCATGCGCTGGTCGCTGACGGCGTGTTCGAAGTCTCGGGCCGCTTCGTGCCGCTACCGCCCGTCCCCGAGCCGCTGCTCGCCGAGCGGCTGCGCCGCGCGGTGCTGAGCCTTCTCGTGCGAAGGGAGGCGATCCTTCCGGCGC
>JADLES010000272.1 GCA_020845995.1 Burkholderiales bacterium
CCCAGCGCGACGAGCAGGAACGGCGTCGCCCAGGAGTGCTCGTGCATCGCCGAGGTGAGCATCATGAATTCGCTCGTGAACACGCCGAAGGGCGGCAGCCCCAGGATCGCGAAGGTGCCGAGCGCGAGGCCCCAGCCGATGGTCGGGTTGCTGCGGATCAGGCCGCGGATGTCCTCCATGTTCTGGGTGCCGGTCTTCTGCGCGGCGTGGCCGACCGTGAAGAAGATCGCGCTCTTGGTGAGCGAGTGCACCGTCATGTGCAGCAGGCCCGCGAACGCCGCCACCGGCCCGCCCATGCCGAAGGCGAAGGTCATCAGCCCCATGTGTTCGACCGAGGAGTAGGCGAACATGCGCTTGATGTCCCTCTGGCGCGAGAGGAAGAACGCCGCCACCACCACCGAGAGGAGCCCGAAGCCCATCATCAGGTTGCCCGAGAAGTTGCGCTCCAGCGCACCGTCGACCAGCACCTTGCTGCGCACCACCGCGTACAGGCCGACGTTGAGCAGCAGGCCGGAGAGTACCGCCGAGATCGGCGTCGGACCTTCGGCGTGGGCGTCGGGCAGCCAGTTGTGCAGCGGCACCAGGCCCACCTTGGTGCCGAAGCCCACCAGCAGGAACACGAAGGCGAGCGAAAGCACGGTGGGCTCGAGTTCGCCGCGCACGCCATAGAGCTCGGTCCAGAGCAGCGTCGTGCCGCCCGCGCCGAGCACCTTCTCGGCGGCGAAGTAGAGCAGGATCACGCCGAACAGCGCCTGCGCGATGCCCACCGAGCAGAGGATGAAGTACTTCCAGGCCGCCTCCAGCGAGGCGGGTGTGCGGTACAGGCTCACCAGCAGCACGGTCGAGAGCGTCGCGCCCTCCAGCGCCACCCACAGGATGCCGACGTTGTTCGACAGCAGGCACAGCAGCATGGTGAACGTGAACAGCTGGTACATGCTGTGGTAGAGGCGCAGCCGCGCCGGGTTGACGCGGCCGTGCTGCTCCTCGATGCGCATGTAGGGCCGCGAAAAGAGTGCCGTGGTGAAGGCCACGAACGCGGTCAGCGCCACCAGGAACACGTTGAACGGGTCGACGAAGAACTGGTGCTCGAAGGCGAGCATCGCGCCGCCCGTGACGACGCGCGAGACCAGGACCGCGGCGGCGCAGAACGTGGCGAGGCTCATGAGCGCGTTCAGCTCGGGCGCCCAGCGCTTGTGGCCGGCGAGCGCCAGCAGCAGCCCGCCGAACAGCGGTGTGCCGAGGACCAGGGCGATCTCCACGGCTCAGTCTTCCTTCAGCTTTTCCATGTGACGGATGTCCAGGCTGTCGAACTGCTCGCGGATGTGGAAGAAGAAGATGCCGAAGATGAAGGTGCCGACCAGCACGTCAAGCGCCACGCCCAGCTCCACCACCAGGGGCATGCCGTAGGTCGCGCTGGTGGCGGCGAAAAACAGGCCGTTCTCCATGGCGAGGAAGCCGATTACCTGCGGCACCGCCTTGCGGCGGACGATCATCATGAGAAAGGACAGCAGCACGCTCGCCAGGGCGATGCCGAGCGTGGAGCGCGTCAGCGTGCTCGCCATCTGCGAGATCGGCGTCGCCAGGGCGAAGGCGAAGATCGCCAGGCCGATGCCGATCAGCATGGTGGTGGGAATGTTGATCAGGGTCTCCACGTCCCAGCGCACTTCGAGCCGGTCGATGAGGCGGTGCAGCACCCAGGGGATCAGAATCACCTTGAGCGCCACGGTGAGCGCCGCGGAGAAGTACAGGTGGTTTTGCCCGGTGCTCGCCGCGACGATGAAGGTGGAGAGCGCGAGCGCCGCCCCCTGCCAGGCGAACAGGTGGATCAGCGTGAGGATGCGCCGCTGCGAGAGCATGGCGAAGGCGATCAGCAGCAGCAGCGCGGCGAGCAGGTTGACGAACTGGCCGGCGAGCGTCATGGCCTCAGCCCGCCACCAGGAAGTGGATCAGCATGCCGAGCACGCCGAGCAGGAACGCCGTGGAAAGGAATTCCGGGGCGAGGAACAGGCGCAGCTTGGCGAGCAGCGTCTCCAGGAGCGCGAGACCGGCGCCCGCCGCGGCGAGCTTGGCGGCGAGCGCGACGAACGCCGCGGGCAACGCCGCCCAGTGCCCGGCCGGCGCGATACCCCAGGGCACGAAGAAGGCGAAGCCGATCGTCATGTAGGCGAACAGCTTGATCGCCACCGCCCACTCGATGAGCGCGAGGTGGCGCGCCGAGTACTCGAGGATCATCGCCTCATGCACCATGGTCAGCTCCAGGTGCGTGGCCGGATTGTCGATCGGGATGCGCGCGTTCTCGGCGAGCAGCACCATCAGGAAGGCGAGCGCGGCGAAGGCGAGGCTGGGGTAGACGGCGAACTCGCGGTGCGCGAGCGTGGTGACGATGGTGGTGAGCTGGGTCGAGCCGCTGATGAAGGCGGCCGTGAACAGCGTCATCAGCATCGCCGGCTCGGCGAGAAAGCCGATCAGCATCTCGCGGCGCGCGCCGATGCCGCCGAACGCGGTGCCGATGTCCATCGCCGCGAGCGCCGAGAACACGCGCGCGAGGGCGAACACGCCGACCAGCGCGACGATGTCGGCGGCCGGGGCGAACGGCAGGTTGGTGGCGAGCACCGGCACGATGCCGGCGGCGAGCCACATGCAGCCGAAGAGGATGTAGGGCGTGACGCGGAACAGCGGCGAGGCGTCGTGCGCCAGCACCGCATCCTTGTGGAACAGCTTCGCCAGCGTGTAGTAGGGCAGCAGCAGCGGCGGCGCCGAGCGGTTCTGCAGCCAGGCACGGCACTGGTTCACCCAGCCCATGAGCAGCGGCGCGGCGAGCACCACCAGCAGCGACTGCAGCACCTGGAAGGCGATGCCGGCGGCGGTGTTCATCGGGCGAACACCAGCAGCGCGATCAGCGTCACGAAGCTGTACAGCAGGTAGGTGCTGATGCGCCCCCGCTGCAGCAGGCCGATCTTGAGCGACAGATAGGCGGCGAGCCGCGCCACCGGCAGGTACAGCCAAACCCAGTGGCGATCCTCGACCTTGAGCTCGAAGCGCGGCGCCGCGTCATCCGGCCGGGGCAGGCGCCGGTGCATGAGGAACGCGGGCTCGAACACGTGCCGGATCGGCTGGCCGAAAGCATCGGCCGTGTCCTGCATGCGCGCGTTCTGCTCCGGGTAGCCGCAGTCCCAGGGAGCGGCGTAGCGCACGCGCCCGTGGTAGAAGCGGCGCACGAGAAAAAACGTCACGAGGGTCACGCCGACGATCACCAGCAGGAAGATGAGCGGGCTGTAGCTCGCCTGCTGCGGCGCCGTGGGAACCAGCCAGAGCCAGTTCGATTCCAGTGCCTCGGCCGAAAGGCCCGAACCGGTGAGGGACGCGCCCACGCGGTTCAGCATCAGCAGGACGAAGGCCGGAAACAGGCCCAGCACGAAGCAGCCGGCGGCGAGCCAGGCCATGCCGAGGCGCTCGAGGCTGCCGGCGTCGTGGCCGGCGGCCGCGCGCGCCTCGCGCGGCTGACCGAGGAAGGCGACGCCGAACACCTTGACGAAACACATCGCGGTGAGCGCGCCGGCGAGCGCGAGCACCGCGGCGAAGAGCGGCACCAGGCTGCGCACCACGCCGTGGGCGAGCAACGGCGCCTGCAGCGCGGCCTGGAAGGTGAGCCACTCGGAGACGAAGCCGTTCAGCGGCGGCAGCGCCGAGATGGCGAGCGCGCCGATGAGGAAATAGAACGCGGTCCTCGGCATCGGGCGGATCAGCCCGCCCATGTGGTTGAGGTCGCGCAGTCCCGCCGAATGCAGGATCGAACCCGCGCCGAGGAACAGCAGCCCCTTGAATACGGCGTGGTTGAGCGTGTGGTAGAGCGCGGCGATCAGCCCCAGCACCCCGGCGGCGGGGTGGCCGAAACCGATGAACACCATCGACAGGCCGAGGCCGAGGAGGATGATGCCGATGTTCTCCACCGAGTGGTAGGCGAGCAGGCGCTTCAGGTCGTGCTGCATCAGCGCGAAGAGCACGCCGAACAGCGTGGTGCCCGCCGCCACCACCAGCACCACCAGACCCCATTCCCAGCGCACGCCGCCGATCAGGTCGTAAATCACGCGCACCATGCCGTAGATCGCGGTCTTGATCATGACTCCGCTCAGCAGCGCCGACACCGGCGAGGGCGCCGCCGGGTGCGCCTCCGGCAGCCAGGCGTGCAGCGGGATCATCCCCGCCTTCGCGCCGAAGCCGAAGAACGCGAGCAGGAACGCGACCGTCGCCCAGGCCGGCGTCAGCTGCGCCTCGCGCAGCGCGTCGAACCGGTAGTCGCCCTGGCCGCCGTGCATGACGCCGAAGCACAGCAGCACCGCGATCGCCCCCAGGTGCGCGATGAGCAGGTAGAGGAATCCCGCGCCGCGGATCGCCGGCTTGTCGTGGTCGGTCGTGACCAGGAAGTAGGAGGAGAGCGCCATCGTCTCCCAGGCGACCATGAACAGGTAGGCGTCGTCGGCGAGGACGACGAAGGCCATGCTGGCGAGGAACAGGTGGTACTGCAGGCCGGTGAGCGCGAGCCGCCCGGCGGGTTCGGCGCGGAAAAAGCCGGCGGCGTACACGGAAATTCCCGCCGCCACCGAGCCCAGCAGGAGGAGGAAAAAGCCGGCGAG
The DNA here is from genome assembly GCA_020845995.1 of Burkholderiales bacterium. Classification (GTDB taxonomy): domain Bacteria; phylum Pseudomonadota; class Gammaproteobacteria; order Burkholderiales; family SG8-39; genus RBG-16-66-20. Next base: position 4,635 of record JADLES010000272.1, read on the forward strand.
CGGATCGATGCGCAGGTGGAAGGGCAGGTCCGGCATTCCCAGCGGCAGGGTCATCTGCTCGGCGGGCGACCAGACCGCCTCCACGCCCAGCACGGCGAGCGCGAGCCCCGCCGCCGCGCCCAGCGGGAACGCGAGCCGGCGCGCGAACCAGGCCGCGCGCGCGGGCACCAGGCACAGCGCCGCGATCGCCAGCCAGGCGAGCGCGACCCCCAGGGAGCCCGTCAGCGCGGAGTCGGGCATGCGGGCGGGCGCTAGCCGCGCACCCTCGGCTTGGCCGCCTGCAACAGCCACTCCGGCAGCGCGCGCCTGCCGGCGTTGGCGACGACGTACTCGCGGATCAGCTGGCGCACCACCTGCGAGGGCGTGCGGTCCTGCTCGGCGCAGATCTCCTCGAACAGCCGCTTCTTGCGCGGGTCGAGCAGGACGGTGAAGCGGGCGGTCTTGTTTTCCATGCGGGCTCCCCGTGGGGGAACCGCATCATATTACAATAATATTATAATATAAATCTCATTTGACCCGCATGCCGGGCCGCGCCCCGGAATCCGGCGCGATGAGGTAGATGCCCGGCTCTTCCCCCGAGGCCGCCAGCACCATGCCTTCGGAGACGCCGAACTTCATCTTGCGCGGGGCGAGATTGGCGATGAGCACCGCCAGCCGGCCCTCGAGCTGCCCGGGCGCGTAGGCGGACTTGATGCCGGCGAACACCGTGCGCCCGCCGAGCTCGCCGACCTCCAGCGTCAGTTTGAGCAGCTTGTCCGCGCCCTCGACCTGCTCGGCCCTCACGATTTTCGCGACCCGCAGGTCGAGCCGGTTGAAATCGTCGATCGAGATCGGGTCGCTCACGGCATGCTTCTTCGCGGCGTGCTGCTGCTTCTCGGCATGCCGCTGCGGCGCGGTCGGCTGCGGCACGGATTCGATGTTGAAGAGGGCGTCGAGCTGCTTCTCCTCGACGCGCGTCATGAGGTGCTGGTAGGCACCGATCGCGCGCTCGGGCGACAGCGGGCGCGCCACGTCCTCCCATGCCTGGGCGCCGAGGCCGAGGAACTGCTCGGCGCGCGCCGCGAGGCGCGGCAGCACGGGTTTGAGGTACAGCGTGAGCATGCGGAACGCTTCCAGGCTCACGGTGCAGACCTCGTGCAGCCGCCCGGCATTGTCCGGGGACTTGGCGAGATCCCAGGGCTTTTCCGCGTCCACGAAGGCGTTGACCTCGTCCGCGAGCTCCATCGTGCGTCGCAGGGCCTTGCCGAACTCGCGCTCCTCGTACCCGCGCGCGATCTCCGGCGCGGCCACGCGCACGCGCTCCAGGAGCGGGCTCACGACGCGCGCCGCCGGCCTGCCGCCGAAGCGCTTCGAGAGAAACCCGGCGGCGCGGCTGGCGATGTTGATGTACTTGCCGACGAGGTCGCTGTTGACGCGCGCGACGAAGTCCTCGGGGTTGAAGTCGATGTCCTCGACGGCGGCGTTGAGCTTGGCGGCGATGTAGTAGCGCAGCCATTCCGGGTTCATGCCGAGCTCGAGGTAGCGCAGCGGGTCGATGCCGGTGCCGCGCGACTTGGACATCTTCTCGCCCGAGACCTGGATGAAGCCGTGCACGTAGACGTGGTCGGGCACCTTGTACGGCGCGCCGGCGAAGTGCAGCATCGCCGGCCAGAACAGGGTGTGGAAGTAGATGATGTCCTTGCCGATGAAGTGGATCTGCTCGTGCGTCTCGAGCACCTTCCGCCAGTCGAGGCCCTTCTTGCCGCAGTAGTTCTGCAGGCTGGCCAGGTAGCCGATCGGCGCGTCCAGCCAGACATAGAGGTACTTCTCCTCGGCGATGTCCGGCACGCGGATGCCGAAGTAGGGCGGGTCGCGCGAGATGTCCCAGTCGCCCAGCGCCTTGTCGCCCTCGCCGTCCAGCCATTCCACTGCCTTGTTGAACACCTGCGGCTGGACGCGGCCCGGCAACTCGAGCCACTGGCGGATGAAGTCCTTGCACTTCGGATCGGAGAGCCTGAAAAAGTAGTGCTCGGAGCTGCGCAGCTCGGGCCTCGCGCCCGAGAGCGCGGAGCGGGGATTCTTCAGCGCGGTGGCCGAATACACCGTGCTGCAGCTCTCGCAGGCGTCGCCGTACTGGTCCTGCGCGCCGCAGTTCGGGCACTCGCCCTTCACGTAGCGGTCGGCGAGGTACATGCCCTTGACCGGGTCGAAGAATTGCTCGACCGGCCTGGTGTAGACGAGTCCCCGGAGCTTCAGCTTGCGGAAGATGTCCTGCGAGAGCTCCGTGTTCTCGGGCGAATGCGTGGAATGCCAGTTGTCGTACTCGACGTGAAAGCCGTCGAGATACTTCCCGCGGCCGCCCGCGACCGCGGCGACGAATTCCTCGGGGGACTTGCCCGCCTTTTCCGCCGCCAGCATGATCGGCGCGCCATGCGCGTCGTCCGCGCCGACGAAAAGCACCTCGTGCCCCTGCATGCGCTGGAAGCGCACCCAGATGTCGGCCTGGATGTACTCCATGATGTGGCCGATGTGAAACGGCCCGTTGGCGTAGGGCAGGGCCGTGGTGACGAAGAGCCTGCGAGGCATTGCGGACGCGGAAGCGGCGCGGGAAAAGCGCCGATTTTAGCTTACACTTCGCGCATGCCTCTCAGTGATGCCGACATTCAGGCGGTTCTCGCGAACACCGTCGACCCGAACACGGGCAAGGACTTCGTCGCGACGCGCTCAGTGAAAAGCGCGAAGGTTTCCGGCGGCGCGGTCGCCGTCGAGATCGAGCTCGGCTACCCCGGCAAGAGCCAGTTCGAGCCGATCCGGCGCCAGGTCATCGACGCGCTCAAGGCCGCGGGCGCCCCTGGCGCGAGCGTGATCGTGCGCTCGAAGGTCGTGCCGCACGCGGTGCAGCGCGGCGTGAAGCTGATCCCCGGCATCAAGAACATCATCGCGGTGGCCTCGGGCAAGGGCGGCGTGGGCAAGTCGACCACGGCGGTCAACCTCGCGCTCGCACTCGCCGCGGAGGGCGCCTCGGTGGGGATCCTCGACGCCGACATCTACGGCCCCTCGCAGCCGATGATGCTCGGCATCGCCGGGCGCCCGGAATCGAAGGACGGCAAGAGCCTCGAGCCGATGGAAGGCCACGGCCTGCAGGCGATCTCGATCGGCTTTCTGATCGACATGGACACGCCGATGGTCTGGCGCGGGCCGATGGTGACCCAGGCGCTCGAGCAGCTGCTCAGGGACACGCGCTGGCGCGAGCTCGACTATCTGGTGGTCGACCTGCCGCCCGGCACCGGCGACATCCAGCTCACGCTCGCGCAGAAGGTGCCCGTGACCGGCGCGGTGATCGTCACCACGCCGCAGGACATCGCGCTCATCGACGCGCGCAAGGGCCTGAAGATGTTCGAGAAGGTCGGCATCCCGATCCTCGGCATCGTCGAGAACATGTCCACGCACATCTGCCCGAACTGCGGACACGAGAGCCACATCTTCGGCGAAGGCGGCGCGGCGAGGATGTGCAAGGACTACGGCACCGAACTCCTCGGCCAGCTGCCGCTCGACGCCGCGATCCGCGAGCACGCCGACTCGGGCAAGCCCACGCTCGTCTCCGACCCCGACGGCCGGATCTCGGCGATCTACAAGCAGATCGCGCGCCGCTGCGCGGTGCGCATCGCCGAGTCGCAGAAGGACATGACCTCCAAGTTTCCTAACATCGTGGTACAGAACACCTGAACTGACGGCGCAGACTGCTGATTGCATTCGGCGCTGGCGCCCTCGCGGCGCCTTGCCGGCCGGCGGGAGGGGGGTGTAATATGTGTATTACACCGCTCTGGAAGATCGCGCCGATGACCTTGACGGTCCGTCTGGACCCGGAACTGGAACGCCGGCTCGAATCGGCCTGCAAGCGGCGCCGTACCACCAAGTCGGCGGTCGTGGCGGAGCTGGTGCGCGAGTTTGTCGCCCGTGAGCCGGCGGAGAGCTCCTACGATGTCGCGGTCCGGCTCGGCGTCATCGGCTGTCTGGACGGCGGTCCCACGGACCTCGCGGCCAACGCGAAGAGGTACGTCCGGCGGGCGATCCGTGCGAAATATCGTCGTTGACACCGGGCCGCTGGTCGCACTGTTCGTGCGGAGCGACCGGGATCACAGCAGAGTCAGAGCATTCCTGCGCGACACCCCTTGCGTCCTCGTGACGACGTGGCTGGTGGCGACCGAGGCCTGGCATCTGTTGCCTGCCGCCGGCCGGCTGAAGTTCATGCGCTGGGTGGTCAGCGGCGGCGTCGCGGCCTTCGAGCCGGCCCCGCGGGACCCGCCCGCGATGCTGGCGCTGCTGGAGAAATACAGGGACCGGCCCATGGACCTGGCGGACGCATCGCTCGTCGTGCTGGCCGACCGCCTCGGAATCGCCGAGATCCTGACGGTGGACCGCTCGGATTTCGACCTCTACCGGCTGCCGGGGAATCGCCGATTCGTGCAGGTGCTGCCGGAATAGCCGGCGCCCCGCATGGGGAGAAGACGGGTGACGATCCTGACAGGTGGATTCGCCGCGCAGTCTCGCTTGGCCGCGACATGGCTATAATAGCCAGATGAAGACCGCTTCGATCTCGGAACTGAAGGACCGCCTTTCCGCGTATGTCGATTTGGTGCGACAGGGCGAGATCGTGGTGTTGACGGACCGCAATCGCCCGGTTGCGCAGATCGTGCCGCTAGAGCCAGGCACCTCCGAGTCGGACGCCTCCAGGCTCGCCGAGTTGGAGCGCAAAGGCATGGTGCGCCGCGCGCGCAAGCCGCCGATGAGGTCGCTTGCTCCCCCGGTCAGGCTGCCTGAAGGCGTGAGCGTCCTCGAGGCGCTTCTGGAAGAACGCCACGGCGGGCGCTGACCGCGGTGCCGTGAGGTTCTGGGACAGCTCAGCGATCGTCCCGCTCCTTGTCGAGGAAGGGGCGAGCGCGCATTTCGCGGCGGCCTACGGATTGGACCCCGAGATGGTGGTGTGGTGGGCGACCGAGGTCGAGTGCGCGTCGGCGCTCGCCCGGCGGTCTCGCGTTCAGGACGGGAAGCTGGCTGCCGCGCTTGAGCAGGCGCAGACGCGTTTGGCCGATTTCACCCAACGCTGGCACGAGATTGGTCCGGCGGAGCAGGTGCGCAAGATCGCGCTCAGGCTCCTCAGGACCCATCGTCTGCGTGCCGCGGACGCCCTGCAACTGGCGGCCGCCTTGGCCGCGCGCGGCGAGCAGGCGAGCCCGCTCGAGTTCGTTTGCGCGGACGAGCACTTGATCGCCGCCGCCCGCCTCGAGGGGTTGACGGTGGCTGGCCCCGGTGCTGCGCGCGAACCCGGGCAAGGATCGTACGGGCTTGCGGCGATCCGGGCGAAGCGGCGCCGCGGACGACGAAAGGCAATGACACGATGACCATTAAATCGGACAAGTGGATCCGCCGCATGGCTGCAAAGGGCATGATCGAGCCGTTCGAAGCGGGGCAGGTAAAGGAAGCCAACGGACAGCGCATCGTCTCCTACGGCACTTCGAGCTACGGCTACGACATCCGCTGCTCGGATGAATTCAAGATCTTCACCAACATCAACTCGACCATCGTCGATCCCAAGGAATTCGACGCCAAGTCGTTCGTCGATTTCAAGGGGCCGGTGTGCATCATCCCGCCCAATTCCTTCGCGCTCGCGCGCACGGTGGAGTTGTTCCGCATCCCGCGCAACGTGCTCACCATCTGCCTGGGAAAGTCCACCTACGCGCGCTGCGGCATCATCGTCAACGTGACGCCACTCGAGCCCGAGTGGGAAGGCCACGTGACGCTGGAATTCTCCAACACCACGCCGCTGCCGGCCAAGATCTACGCCAACGAGGGCGTGGCGCAGGTGATCTTCATCGAATCCGACGAGGTCTGCGAGACCTCCTACCGCGACCGCGGCGGCAAGTACCAGGGGCAGAAGGGCGTAACGCTGCCGCGGATTTGAGCCTTTCGTAGAGCACGAAGGCGAAGCGCGTACCGTCGGCCGCGGCGTGCGTTTCGCGCTGCGAGGCGCGCCAGGCGCCGCGGTCCCAGGCGGGAAAGACCGTGTCGCCCGCGTAGTCCCGTTCGATCTCGGTGAGCACCAGGCCGTCGGCGAGCGGCAGCGCCTCGGCGTAGAGCTTCGCACCGCCGATCACGAACGCGACCGGCTCGCCGGCGCAGAGCGCAATCGCCGCGGCGAGCGATGTGGCGACGCTCGCGTCCGCCGCCTCGTAGTCGGCCTGCCGCGTCACGACGATGTTCTCGCGGCCGGGCAGCGCCTTACCTAGAGATTCCCAGGTGCGCCGGCCCATGATGACGGGGTGGCCGAGCGTCAGGCGCTTGAAATGCTTCAGGTCCTCGGCAAGATGCCAGGGAAGCTTGCCGCCGGCGCCGATGACGCCGTTGTTCGCGACCGCGGCGACCAGGTAGATGCGCGTCGTCCCGCCGGCGACGGGCGGCAGGTCGGGGCCGCCGTTTCGTGACATAGGTCCTCGTGCTGACGATTTCTTGCGAGGATTATAGGGGCGTGGACACACAGGAACGCATGGACACGCCGCCGGACGTGCACGCGCAAGAGGGCCGCAGCACGGAAAACCCGCCGCCGCTCGACCAGGCGCGCCGGGCATTCGAGCGCGAATATCTCGTGCGGATCCTGACCCGCACATCGGGCAACGTCACTCATGCGGCGCGCCTGGCGGGCCGCAACCGCACCGAGTTCTACCGCCTGCTCGACCGCCATTCGCTCTCGCCGGCATCCTTCAAGCCGCCGAAGCGTGTCGAGTCTCTGGCGGCCGCCGCACCTATACCGCGATCGGCGCCTTGATCGCCGGGTGCGGCTCGTAGCCCTCCAGCGTGAAATCCTCGTAGGCGAACGCAAACAGCTCCCGCACCGCGGGATTGACGCGCATGCGCGGGAACGGCCGTGGCGCGCGAGCGAGCTGCGCGCGCGCCTGCTCGAGGTGATTGAGGTAGAGATGGGCGTCGCCCAGCGTGAGCACGAATTCCGCGGGCCGGAGCCCCGTCACCTGCGCCACCATCAGGGTGAGCAGCGCGTAGGAGGCGATGTTGAACGGCACGCCGAGGAAAAGATCGGCGCTCCTCTGGTACATCTGGCAGGACAGGCGCCCGTCGGCGACGTAGAACTGGAACAGGGCATGGCAGGGCGGCAGCGCCATGCGCTCCACGTCGGCAGGGTTCCAGGCGCTCACGATGTGGCGGCGCGAATCGGGTTTGGCGCGCAGCGATTCCACGACCTGGCGGATCTGGTCGATCTCGCGCCCGTCCGGCGTTCGCCAATGACGCCACTGGTAACCGTAGACTGGGCCCAGTTCCCCTTTCGCGTCGGCCCACTCGTCCCAGATGGTCACGCCGCGCTCCTGCAACCAGCGCACGTTGGTGTCGCCGCGCAGGAACCAGAGCAGCTCGAGAATGATGGACTTCAGGTGCAGCTTCTTGGTGGTGAGCAGCGGGAAGCCGCCGGCGAGGTCGAAGCGCAGCTGGCGGCCGAACACCGACAGCGTCCCGGTGCCGGTGCGGTCGGTCTTGCGCGCGCCGGCGCGCAGGACCTCGTCGAGGAGACCGAGGTATTGCCGTTCGCCGTCGCTCATACCGCGATGGTAGCGAACAATTCGCGGGCGCTCTGGAAGCGCTCGTCCGGGCTCTTGGCCAGAAGGCGGTCGATGATGGTCTGGTAGCCGGCCAGGTGCGGCGGCAGCACGGGGATGGCGCCGTGCACGTGCTGGTGGATGAGGCCCGCCGGCCCCTCGTCGCCGAACAGCTTCCGTCCCGCGACCATCTCGTAGAAGATCGCGCCCAGGCTGTACAGGTCGGAGCGCGCGTCCGCCGGCCGGCCCATGCACTGCTCCGGGCTCATGTAGCGCGGCGTCGCCATGACCTCGCCCTGGATCGTGAGGTTGAGCGAGGAATCCAGGTCCTTGGCCAGGCCGAAATCGACGATCACCGGCCGGCCGTTGTCGCGGAACATGATGTTCTGGGGCTTCAGGTCCCGATGCACGATGTCGCGGGAATGGATCGCATCGAGCGCCTTGGCGATCTGCGAAGTAAGGCGCAGGGCGGCGAGCGAGGTCATGCCCTCCTGGATGCGCGCGGCCAGCGTGCCGCCCGAGAGGTACTCCATCGCGATGTACGGGTGGTCGCCGGAGAAGCCGTGGTCGTAGATGCGCGCCACGTATTCGTTCTCCAGCGAGGCGATCAGCCCGTACTCGCGCTCGAAGCGCTTGAGGAAGGTGCCGCTGTCGCGCATTCCGGGTCCGAGGACCTTGAGCACCAGCTGAAGCCCGTCGCGCGTGCGTTCCGCGAGGTAGACCTGCGCCATGCCGCCTTCGCCGATCATGCGCAACGTCCGGTAGCCCGGGATCGACACCGGCGCCCGCGCGATCGGCGCGCCGATCCGGTTGAGCTGCAGCGGGATAGTGCGCGCGAAAGGCGTGTGCGTGCCGGCGATCTCCTGGCGGCGGATTTCGTCCTCGCGCATGGCGTCCTCGACCGCCCGCGCGAGGGCTTGCGGCGTGAGGCCGGCCTTGCGCACGAAGTCGGCAGCGCCCGCCTTCAGCGCCTGCAGCGCGGCGTGCGAATCGCCCTGGTCCGCGATCAGCACCACGGGCGGTGCGTTGGCGAGGCGGCGCAGTTGCGCGACCCAGGCAAGGCCGTCGCCGCCCGCCGACCGCGCCTCGAGGAGCACCGCGGCGTAGTCGCCGCCCGCGAGCGCCGCTCGCGGGCCGCCGCGCCCCGGCTCCCATTCGTCGACGCTCGCCCCGGGCCAGCGCTCGCGCAGCATCTGCGCGAGCGCGCGCCGGAAGTCGCTCGAATCGTCGACGATGAGGAAACGCATCGGGTTGGGTGCGGGAGAACGGCTCTCATTCTGCCGGGACCGGACGGATTGATAAAGCCTCGCGGACAGTGGATCATGCGCCCCTTGCGGAGAAAATCACGATGAAGCTGTTTGGCGGGAAACCCGATCACCCCCTGGCGGACCCGAAGGAGGCCAGGCGCCTGCTCGAGGCGTTGCCTGCGGACGACGCCAAGGCGGTCGAGGAGGTCATGCACTGGATCGAATCGGTCGTCGCCGCCGAGGGCTTCAAGCCGGAGGCGCGCATCCAGCTCCTGCTCCTGCTCGACGACTCGGCGCAGCCGCGCCTGCGCAAGCTCGCCAGGGAATACTTCGCCGCGGTGCGGCCATCGCGGTTCCAGGAGAACCGCCTGTGGACGGCGCAGCACGGCTACTGGAAGCAGGCGGCTTACGCCTACGCGCGCGCCGTGGACCTGTTCGTGCAGGGCGCGAAAGGCGCGGAAGCCGCGAAGGCGCAGCTGCCGCTGCTGCTCGCGCGCACGCTGCGCTGCTTCGCGCAGCAGATCAAGTGGATGCACATGCGCTACGGCCCGATCGACCTGGCGAGCTGGGGCGTGTTCAACAGCGTCTACGCCTACGCCGAGGTCCGGCAGCTCGCGCAGGCAAAGGTCGGCCTCTATCCCGGCGCGGACGGGGACTCGACCCCGCAGCGCGAGTTCCTCAAGGGGGCGATGTTCAGCATCGCCTCGCCCGACGGCCTGCTGCCCGCGCAAGCGGAGCTCGCCGAGCGCCTGATCGCCGCGCTCGCGCCGCGCTTCGCGATTTCGGCCGCGGCGGCGCCCGGGCTTGCCTTCTGCACCGATCTCGCCAAGGCCATGACGCCGGCGCGCGCGGCGCGCGCGCCGCAGGCGGGGCCGGGGCTGCGCTACCTGGGCGCCGGCGCGGCGCTCGCCGAGGCACACGAGCACGCCGAGCGCATGCTCGTCGGCGGCAAGCCGCCGCCGGAACTTGGCCTGCTCGCGAGCGACGATTCCGCGAATGTGCGGGAGGTATTGCGCCACCTTTTCCTGTACTGGTCGCCGCAGGCGCCGGAGCGCAAGGCGCAGCGCCACGCGGTCAAATCGCGGCTATCGGTGACCTACGGCTACGACGGCGTTGTCGGCGTCCTGGGCGGGGGCGGCTCGCTCGACTTCGACAACAGGAACGCCGAGAGCTGGATCGTCGAGAACGTGAGCGCCGGGGGGTTCGGCGCCGTGGTGCCGCAGGTGAAAGGCGACTGGCTGCGCGTGGGCGCGCTCCTCGCGCTACAGCCCGAAGGCGGCAGCAACTGGGTGCTGGGCGTGGTGCGCCGCCTCAACAAGACCGCCGCGCAGCAGGCGCGCGTCGGCATTGAGACGCTGTCGAAGACTCCGCTGCTGTCGAAGTTCGCGGTGAGCGGCGTCGCCTCCGTCTCCGAGCAGGGAGTGCTGCTGAGGAACGGCGAGGCCGTGGAGACGCGCATCGTCCTCAAGCCGGGCGTGTTCGCGCCGGCACAGAACCTGGAGATCGCGCGCGGCGACCGGCAGCATGTCTTCATCCCGCAGGCGGTCGCCGAGCGCGGGGACGACTACGAAATCGCCCGGTTCAGGGAATTGATCCGAGAATCCTGACCAGAAACGCGGCGATGTCCGCGATTTCCTCCGGGCAGACCGAGTGCGGCATCGGGTACTCGCGCCACTCGACCGCGTAGCCGAGCGCCGCGAGTGCGTCGCGCGATTGCGCGGCGCGCGCCATCGGGATCATCGGGTCGAAGCTGCCGTGCGCCATGAAGATCGGCAGGTCGTTGTTGATCGCTTTTCGTTCTTTCTCCAGATCGCCTTGCAAAGGCAGATAGGTCGAAAGCGCCATCACGCCGGCAAGCCGCTCGGCATGACGCGGCGCCGCCTGCAGCACGATCGCGCCTCCCTGCGAAAACCCGGCGAGCACGATTTTCCTTGCCGGGATGCCGCTCTGCTTTTGAGTGGCAATCAATTTTTCAAGCAAGCCCTGCGACTCGCGTATGCCGGCCTCGTCCTCGGGACCGCCGCCGAGCTGGAAGATGTCGTACCAGGCGCGCATGCGCATGCCCATGTTGATGGTCACCGGGCGCTGCGGCGCGTTCGGGAACACGAAGCGCACCGGCAGCGACGCGGGCAGCCGCAACTCGGGCACCACCGGCTCGAAATCGCGGGCGTCCGCGCCCAGGCCGTGCAGCCAGATCACCGCCGCGACGGGCTGGCTCCCGGTCTCGACCTCGATTGTTTCCAACGGATGCGTCATTGCGGAAGTCTACCGGGGCCCGGACAGGCGGTAGGCGGCGACGCGCGCTTCCTTGCCTCGCAATTCCAGCTCTCCGCAGGGGTCGGCGCGCACATCCGGCGGCAGGCGAAGGCGCGCAAGCAGGCTTCCGGAGACGACCAGGTCGAGGCGCGAGCGCTTCGCGTACTCCTCCAGGCGCGCTGCCGTGTTGAGGATGTCGCCCACGAAGACGATCTGCTGCCGGAGGTCGCCCAGCTCGCCCGCGGTCACCGCGCCGCCATGCAGTCCGCCGCGCAGCCGGGGCAGCGCGCCGAAATCGCGTTCGTACCGGCTTGCCTGCTTCGCCAGCGCGGCGCGGATGCCGAAGAAACAGCGCACGCAGTTCGCCTCGCGCAGGCCGGCGGCCATCGGCCAGGTGATCACGACCTCGTCGCCCGCGTACTGGTGGATCTCGCCTTCCGTCTCCAGCACCGGCTCGGTCAGGTCGTCCACCACGCGGCGCAACAGCTCGAAGTAGCGCGCGCTTCCGAGCCGCTCGGCGAGCTGCGTGGAGCCTTCGAGATCGAGAAACAGGAACACGCGCTCCTCGGTCTTCGGGCGGTGATAGGCGCCGGTGACGAAGTAGCCCAGCACGTTGGCGCCCGCCAGGCGGTTCATCTGCATCAGGAACTGGATGATCACCGCCACCACCGCGAAAAAGGGCAGGGCGTACGCGAGGTGCGCGTCCGAGAAGCTGCCGAGGAAGCGCGCGGGATCGAGCGTCACCGCCACCTGGCCCGCGGCGCGGCCGACCAGGAACAGCGCCAGCACGATCGCGCTGCTCAGCGCGAGGTCGGCGAGAAAGCCGATGCTCCGGAACCAGTGGCGCAGGATGCCGTCGCGCACGAACAGCAGGTATCCGCCCACGAAGATGGTGATCAGGACGGCATCGACGACGCCATGCAGCACCTGCACCGGCGTCGCGGCGCTGGTGAGCACGTTGAACACGGGGGTGACGGCGCAGGCGATGAGAGCGATCACCGCCAGCCGGCGCAGGCGGTTCCGCGTGCGCGCGCTCGCCATGCCCGACCCTAGG
>JADLES010000273.1 GCA_020845995.1 Burkholderiales bacterium
CCGCCGGCCTGCCCATCGTGCGCACCTCGGTCGACCACGGCACCGCGTTCGACATCGCCGGCACGGGCAAGGCCGACGAGCGCAGCATGCTCGAGGCCCTGCGCCAAGCGGCGCTGCTCGCGAGATAGACAAGGTCGAGATAGACAGGGTCAGAGTCAATTTCCATCTCGACACCGCACGCGCGCCGCCGTGGATAACCCTCAACCCGCAGGGATTGCACCTAAGAAACCCTCGGAACTGTCTAAACGGCTGGGACCACCTCTCAACAGCGGCGAAGCCGAGCGCGACCAGGGCATCTAGCCAAGGCGGGCAATCGCCGGGTGCGCGCCATGATCGTGGAGATCGCCTGGCTGTGGCTGCGCTTCCAGCCCAAGAGCGCGCTTGCCCGGTGGTATCTGGCGCGCTTCGCCGGCGGGGGCCTGCGCATGCGACGCATCGGTATCGTCGCACTGGCGAGGAAGTTACTGATCGCGCTGTGGCGCTACCTCGAGGACGGCGTGATCCCCCAGGGCGCGCGGCTCATCGCCCCGGCGATCTGAGCCCGCACGCTCATCAACCACAGGAGCTTGCCGCGTTGAAGGTTGGTCGAGACGCCCGTGAAATTCCTGGGCCGTGCCCTGCGCAGGGCCGTCCTGATCGATGGGGCGCCTCGTCCGCAAACCGGTTCGTCTGGCGCGCTTTGCGCGCATACCGCATCGGGTGCTCGGCCAGAACGCCGACACGGATAGACGGTGGTGACGAGCGCAGCGCGCTCGCATTGTCAAACGAACCGGGCCGACCAGCGCGAACAGCACTCGCAGGAGCGCAAACGAGAACCGCCATGTAGGAAGAAACCCCGCTGCCGGAGACTTGACACGCGCAGAGCCCTCATAGAAGGAATTTCCTTCCCCTCTGGCGGCACAGGATTGGCGTCCGCGGCCGAATCCGGGCTGCCGGGCGGTGAATTGGTGCCAGAATCGGTCATGGGGGAGGCGGTTCGGGGAACGTGCAACGGGCGTCATGGCAACTAACGCGCTTGCCTTTCTGCGCTACGAGCACCGACTGCAGCGTGTCGTTGGCGGAAATGGCCAGTTCCTGCGCCTGCGCGGGCAGGGCGAGCAAGAGCGAAGACCGGTTGCGCATTCCATCCCCCTGTTTTTCATCCCCACACGGATCCGGGCCGAAGTATGCCCGGAATCGGCCGCGGTGAGACAATCGGCCCATGAACAAGGCAAAGGGGGAAGGTGACCAAGTAGTGGCGAGAGTGGAATGAGTCTGGTGGCGCCGGCTTGAAACGCTCGCTCGCTTTTGTCTCATCGATTGTTTTTTTCTGCATGCTTGCGCCCGCGCGTGCCCAGTCGGGTTTCCCCGGCGACGACCTGCTGGCCTATTCGAAGCGCGGGCAGGCGAACGCTACGAGTGCAGCCATTGCCGCAAGCCTGCAGAATTTATACGATCACCTGGACCTGGATCGGGCGAGGCGTGCGCCCTTCGCCTTCGTCCCCGGGGCGAAGCTGCAGAAGCTGACCGGCCGCAACGAGACGACCGAGGCGCTACGGGACTCAATATTGCTGTCGCGAGAATCGGTGAAAGTCCCGTCTGCGACCAATGCGGTCATCATCGCCGATGGCGACGTGGAGATTTCCAGTGTGGCGCGCGCCATCGTCATCGCCAGCGGTTCCATCCGGATCGCGCACGAGACGGCCGCGGGAGGAGGCCCTTCCCCGGCGGGAATCTACATCGCCAAGGGCGGCATCGAGATCTCCCACGCCGAAGGTCCCAGCGTGTACGCCTTGAGGGGAGCGAAAGTGGGCTACAGCGGGCGGGTCATCACCTACAACACCGACGTCATCCTGGCTAGCGGCGTGTCGTCCACCCGGGTGACGAGAGCGCCCCTGTTCCGCGGCGAGCCGGCGCGCGCACCCGCGGCACCCGGCGCGCTCGCGAGTGCGCGCGAATCGATGCCGTTCTCCGGGAACCGATGCACGACGGCGTTCCGCAGCACCGCGGACCTGCTCGATGAGATTCTTCCGCGCGCGCGGCGTGACGCCAGGTGCGCGCATGTCGCGTCAGCCACGGTGACATGCATACAGGAAGCGGCGCGCAGCAACAGCTTTGCGTCCGAAGAGCGCTGGACCCTCCAGCTTTGCGAGCGGACCGTGGTCGCGGTGTCGAAGACGCAAGGCCTGGCCGGGACGAGCGACAGCCCCGGCGCCATCACGACCTCGCTCAATTTCGAGCCGCAGCCTGTGCCGGAGGCGAAGCCGGCGGCGAAGCGGGCGCCGCCGCTAGCCGACAGCAAGACGCTGTCGCCCGAAGACCTGCAGCGCGCCATGAAGCTCTACAGCGACGGCATGGCGCTCTTCGTCAAGCGCGACTTGCCCGCGGCGCGGGTCAGGTTGAAGGAAGCCCTGGCGATCGCCGGTCCCGGCTCGCAGCCGGAGGACGCGCTCGCGAGCGTCGAGTCGCAGATGCAGAGGGCCGACCGGCAGGCGGAGCCGCTCACCGCGTTGATCGCGGACGGCCGCGCGAACGCGCGTATCTATATGGACCGGGGCCTGCTCTTCATCCGGACGGGCGACTTTGGCCGCGGCGTTGGCGACCTCAACACGGCAATGTCGATGGACAACAGCGACGTCGGGCTCGCGCTGGACCGCGCGCAGGGCTACCTGCTCATGGACCAGTTTGCCGAATCCGAGCGCCAGATGTCGGAGCTCCTGGCCCGGTACCCCAGGCAGGCCAGGGCCTACGATATCCGCGCCTGGGCTCGTTTCATGCTCAATCGCCCGAAGGATGCCGCGCTCGATGCGTTCTCGAGCCTGGCGGAAGTACCGAACTGGACACCCGGCCTGTTCCAGGAGCACAAGGCCGGGTATCGCGTGTTGGTAGGGTATTTTGCGCTTCGCCAGACCGAGCCGCGCGCCAAGTCAACGGAGTGGCTGCGGCAGTGGAAGCCGTTCATGGGCCGGAAACTGTGGCCGGACGCGTACGCGCTCTACCTAGCGGGGGATATCGAGGAACGCGAGATGAGGGCCGTGGCGAAGGCCCTGGCGGAAACCGACCGCGGCAGCGCGTTCGGCGAGTCGCTGGTGTTCCTGTCGCTGGAGGAGTACCTGAGCCGGGGCGACGACGTCCGGGAGAGGGAGATGCGCGAGCATTTCACTAACTCGTATCATGCCGGCTATACGCTGGCGCGCATGACGTATTACCGGATGATCGTTCGGAACAAGCTGGCGGTGCGCCCCGCGGATTGAGTTGTGAAAATGGGGTCAGACCCCATTCGCTGCCATGCTGCTCTCGCCGAAGCTGCGGGTGATTCACGTCACGGCGCACATGGGACTGCTGGAAGCGATCGAGAGAATCGATGCGGCGCTCGTCGAGCGCACCATCGTGCGCGGCCGCGATTTGCTCGTGCGCGCGGGAACCAGGGAGCCGCGCATCGGCGTTTGCGGCATCAATCCCCACGCCGGCGAAGGCGGCCTGTTCGGCCGCGGCGAGGAGGAGACGAAGATCGCGCCC
>JADLES010000274.1 GCA_020845995.1 Burkholderiales bacterium
CAGCGCGTCGATCCCGCGCCGCGTGCGGCTCGAGTAGCGGATGTCCTTCTCGCGCTCGAGTGCGTCGAGCAGCGTCTCGGGCAATTGCCCCCGCGCGCTCCACAGGTCCACCTGGAAGGCGAGCGTGTCGCGGCGCGGCTCAGTATCGAGGACCGATTCGAGGGGAGTATTGGAGACGAGACCGCCGTCCCAGTAATGCTCGCCATCGATTCCGACCGCCGCGAAAGCGGGCGGCAGCGCCGCGGAAGCCATCAGGTGCGCGGAACGTATCAGCGTGTCGGCCGAATCGAAGCGGACGAAGTTCCCGGTGCGGACGTTTACCGCGCCCACGGTGAGCCGCACGCTCCCGGCGTTCAGGCGCTCGAAATCGACCAACCGTGCGAGCGTTTCCTCGAGCGGACCCGCGTCGTAGAAGCTGGTCGCGCCAGGGTTGCCCTTTACTCGCGCCCATGGGGGCGGCATTCGCGGGACGAAGAAGCCGAGCTGCCCGCAGCAGAGCGACTGCGCGGCGGGCGCGAGGCTCGCGAGCTCGCGTGCACCGGCCAGCGCCGCGAAGGCGCTCTGCGGCATCTGGAACGCAGTCACCGGCCATCCGAACGCGGGTTCGCCGGCCAGCTCCCAGAAATCCCGCAGCCGCTCGACGCGCTGCTCGGGCGGATTGCCCACGATCAACGCCGCGTTGACGGCGCCGATCGAGATTCCGGCGACCCAGTCGGGCTCGATCCCGGACTCGTGCAGCCCCTGGTACGCGCCGGCCTGGTACGCCCCGAGCGCGCCGCCACCCTGCAGGACGAGCGCGACCCGCTCGTAGCCGAGGTCGCGGCCCCCGGGCGCGGCGAAAATAGCTGCTTGTTGCATCACTCGGCTGCATTCTCCCGCCCGTCGCCTTAACCGACGCTTAAAGGGCGTCGAGGCTCGGTGGGTGCGCAAATGGTTTCACGCTCGAGCATCCTGCTCCTGCCGCTCACGAAGGATTGAATTTTCCTTCCGGCCCTTCGCGCACAAATTGAGCGCCAGCGGGCGGGGCCGGGCTGCGCGCCCCGTAGAGCCCACGCCGGCGCGATCATTCTCCAGCCGCCGCCAAAGGGACAATCTTCGAGTGCAACAGAATACGATCCCGAGTCACGAGCGGCGCCTTATGCACGACGCTGGTGGCCGCAATCAGTTCGTCGGCGGAGTCGCCGCGCACGTCGAGGCGCGTGCTTTCGCGCGCGATCTCCCGCGTCACCGGCCAGACGTGCAGCCGCGCGAGGGCGCGCACGACCTCAGGGTCGTCGAGGTCCACGGCGATGCGCCGCAGCCGGGCGAGTTTGGCGATCTCCCACAGCACGATCGCAGAAATGCTCCAGGTGTCGTTCCGCAGCAGCCGCAGCTCGGCCGGCCTCAGTCCGCCGGCAACGGCGTAGAGCAGGACGTGCGTGTCAAGGTTGAGCATTCCACCGCACGCCGGTGGACAGGAGATCGCCCTAGATCTTGACCTTGTGCTTGAGCGATCCGATCAGGCTTGCCGAGTCCGCGGAAAGCGGGATCAGCTTCGCCACGGGAATTCTATGGCTCGGACCTGTGTCTTCGCAGCAGGCAGGACGCCGCCGGTCACGGGCGGTGAGCGCCCGCCAGGCTGCAGATTCCCCCAAAGGCCCAGCCAGGTGAGGATGCGTTCGCTGACGACCGGGTTCCCGATCCGCGCGATCACGCGCATCTGCGCGCCGCGAGCGCGCCATCCGCGTGGATGGACGCGCGAAGACCTCGACCGATCAGGTCGCCTTGGCGGCTTCCTTCTTGTCGCTCTTCTTCTCTTCGCCCGCGGCCGGGGCGGCCTCGGGGCGATCGAGCAGGCTGACCAGCGCCATCGGCGCATTGTCGCCCTTGCGAAAACCGCTCTTGAGGATGCGCAGGTAGCCGCCGTTGCGTTTCGCGTAGCGCGGCCCCAGCTCGCCGAACAGCTTGGACACCGTGCTGTGATCGCGCAGGCGGCTGTAGGCGAGGCGGCGGTTGGCGAGGGAGGGCTTCTTGCCGATGGTGATCATCGGCTCGACGATGCGGCGCAGCTCCTTGGCCTTGGGCAGCGTGGTGCTGATCTCTTCGTGCCTGAGCAGCGACACCGCCATGTTGCGGAACATGGCGGCGCGATGGCTCGACGTCCTGTTGAGCTTTCGGAGTCCGTTGCCGTGGCGCATGATCCGGTTCCCGTCCCCTAGGCGCGGTGGTGCTCGAGGCCGGCCGGCGGCCAGTTCTCCAGCCGCATGCCGAGCGTGAGCCCGCGCGACGCGAGCACTTCCTTGATCTCATTGAGCGACTTGCGCCCGAGGTTCGGGGTCTTCAGCAGCTCGGTCTCGGTACGCTGGATCAGGTCGCCGATGTAGTAGATGTTCTCGGCCTTGAGGCAGTTTGCCGAGCGCACGGTGAGTTCCAGGTCGTCGACCGGACGCAGCAGGATCGGGTCCACCGCGATCGCCTTCTTCTCCTCGGCGGGCAGCGCGGTGCCCTCCAGGTCCGCGAACACCGACAGCTGCTCGACGAGGATGCGCGCCGCCTGGCGCACCGCCTCCTCCGGCTCGATGGCGCCGTTGGTCTCGATGTCGAGCACCAGCTTGTCGAGGTCGGTGCGCTGCTCGACGCGGGCAGAGTCCACCGCGTAGGAGACGCGCCGCACGGGGCTGAACGAGGCGTCGAGCACGATGCGCCCGATCCCCTTGGTTTCCTCCGGCAGGTAGCGCATGTTGCCCGGCAGATAGCCGCGGCCGCCCTCGACCTTGAGCTGCAGTTCGATCTTGCCCCCGGCCGACAGGTTGGCGATGACGTGCTCGGGGTTGACCACCTCGACGTCGTGCGAGGGCTCGATGTCGCCCGCGGTGACCGGCCCCTCGCCCTTCTTCTTCAGGGTCAGGATCGCCTCGTTGCGGTTGTGCAGCCGGAACACGACGCCCTTCAGGTTGAGCAGGATGTCGACGATGTCCTCGCGCACGCCGTCCAGCATCGAATACTCGTGCACGACGCCGGCGATCTGCACCTCGGTGGGCGCATAGCCGCGCATGGAGGACAGCAGGACGCGGCGCAGCGCATTGCCCAGCGTGTGGCCGTAGCCGCGCTCGAAGGGCTCCATCGTGACCTTGGCGTGCGACGGGGAAAGACTCTGCACATCGACGATGCGCGGCTTGAGGAATCCGGTCTGGGGCATGTGGGCTACCTTGTCACTTCGAATACAGTTCGATGATCAGGCTCTCGTTCACCGTCGTGGACAGGTCGGCGCGCGCGGGCAGCGACTTGAACCTGCCCTTGAGCGCCTTGGCGTCCACCTCGAGCCATTCCGGCACGCCGCGCGATTGCGCCGCCTCGGCCGCCGACTTCAGGCGCAGCTGGGACTTCGACTTGTCCGCAACCTCGATCACGTCGCCGGGGCCGACCTCGTAGGACGGGATGTTGACGCGCCTGCCGTTCACGAGGATGCCGTTGTGCCGGACGACCTGGCGAGCCTCGCTGCGCGAGGCGCCGAAGCCCATTCGGTAGGCGACGTTGTCGAGGCGCGACTCAAGCACCTGCAGCAGGCGCTCGCCGGTCACGCCCTTGGAGCGCGCCGCTTGCGCGTAGGTCTTGCGGAACTGGCGTTCGAGCAGACCGTAGATGCGGCGCGTCTTCTGCTTCTCGCGCAGCTGCTTGCCGTAATCCGAGAGCCGCGTGCCGCTCTTCTGCCCGTGCTGGCCGGGCGCGTAGCCGCGGCGCTCGATGGCGCACTTGTCCGTGAAGCATTTCTCGCCCTTCAGGAACAGCTTCTCGCCTTCCCTGCGGCACTGGCGGCACTTCGCGTCGAGATTCCTGGCCATGCGTGCTCCTTAGACGCGCCGGCGCTTGGGCGCGCGGCAGCCGTTGTGCGGCACCGGGGTGACGTCGGCGATCGAGCCGATCTTCAACCCGAGTGCGTTGAGCGCGCGCACCGCGGATTCGCGGCCCGGTCCGGGCCCCTTGATGCGCACTTCGATATTCTTCACGCCGCACTCCTGCGCGGCGCGGCCCGCGCGCTCGGCCGCCATCTGCGCGGCGAACGGCGTCGACTTGCGCGAGCCCTTGAACCCGGCGTTGCCCGAGGTGGCCCAGGACAGGGTGTTGCCCTGGCGGTCGGTGATGGTGACGATGGTGTTGTTGAAGGACGCGTGCACGTGCGCGATGCCCTCGGCGACGTTCTTCTTGACTTTCTTGCGCGCGCGGGCGGCGGCGGTCTGCTGCAGCTGCTGCGAGGTCGGGGTCGTCTTGCTTGCCATGGCTATTCTTTCTGAGAGTGCCTTTTCGTAGGTTCTTCTCTACCCGACCTTGCCGGCCGGGGCGTTTGTCTTGACCGCGGCCTTGCGCGGGCCCTTGCGCGTGCGCGCGTTGGTGCGCGTGCGCTGGCCGCGCACGGGCAGCCCCTTGCGGTGGCGCGAGCCGCGGTAGCAGCCCAGGTCGATCAGGCGCTTGACCGACATCTGCACCTCGCGGCGCAGGTCGCCCTCCACCGTGAGGCGCGTGATGCCCTCGCGCAGCCGCTCCATCTCCGCGTCGTTGAGTTCCTTGATCCTGCGGGCCGGGTCGACGCCGGCGGCGATGCAGATCGCGAGGGCGCGCGAGCGGCCGATGCCGTAGATCGCGGTCAGCGCGATGCCGGCGTGCTGGTGGTTCGGAATGTTGATGCCTGCGATACGGGCCATGTCGGTTTTCTTCCAGGGAACCTGAAATTATATCAATCTTGTCAATGCCTTATCAAGCCAACGGACGCCGAACGTCATCCCTGACGCTGTTTATGGCGCGGGTCGCTGCAGATCACGCGCACCACCCGCTTGCGGCGCACGATCTTGCACTTGCGGCAGATCTTCTTCACCGAGGCCATGACTTTCACGTTCGCTTCTCCTTGTTCCGCTCAGCGCGCCGGCAGGCCGCCCTTGAAGCTCGCCTTGCGCAGCAGGCTTTCGTACTGGTGCGTCATCACGTAGGCCTGCACCTGGGCCATGAAATCCATCGTCACCACGACGATGATCAGGAGCGAGGTGCCGCCGAAGTAGAACGGCACGTTCCAGCGCAGGATCAGGAATTCCGGCAGCAGGCAGACCAGCGTCACATAGATGGCCCCCGCCAGGGTGAGCCGCGTCAGGATCTTCTCCAGGTAGCGCGAGGTCTGGTCGCCCGGTCGGATGCCCGGCACGAAAGCGCCCGATTTCTTCAGGTTGTCGGCGGTTTCCTTCGGGTTGTACTGCAGCGCCGTGTAGAAGAAGCAGAAGAACACGATCAGGGCGGCGTACAGCAGGACGTAGATCGGCTGGCCGGGTGACAGCGTGCCGGCGAGGTCGCGCAGCCAGTTGAAGCCTTCGGCAGAGCCGAACCAGGAGAGCAGCGTCGCCGGAAAGAGGATCAGGGAGGAGGCGAAAATCGGCGGAATCACGCCGGACATGTTCAGCTTGAACGGCAGGTGCGAACTCTGGCCGCCGTAGACCTTGTTGCCGACCTGGCGCTTCGCGTAATTGACGAGGATCTTACGCTGCCCGCGCTCCACGAAGCACACGAACGCGGTGACCACCACCACGGCCACGGCGATGAGCAGCGCGGTCAGGGGATGCATCGCGCCGGTGCGCACGAGTTCCAGCGTGCCGGCGATGGCGTTGGGCAGCCCCGCGGCGATGCCGGCGAAGATGATCAGGGAGATGCCGTTGCCCAGGCCGCGCTCGGTGATCTGCTCTCCGAGCCACATCAGGAACATGGTGCCGGTCACCAGCGTGGTCACGGTGGTGACGCGGAACAGCAGCCCGGGCTCGAGCACCAGGTTGGCCTGCGATTCCAGCGCGATCGAGATCGCGGTCCCCTGGAAGAGGGCCAGCACCAGCGTCCCGTAGCGCGTGTACTGGGTGATCTTGCGGCGCCCCGACTCGCCCTCCTTGCGCAGCTGCTCCAGCTGCGGGCTGATCGCGGTCATCAACTGCATGATGATCGAGGCGGAGATGTACGGCATGATGCCCAGCGCGAAGATCGTGAAGCGCGACAGCGCACCGCCCGAGAACATGTTGAACATGCCGAGGATGCCGCCCTGCTGGCCCTTGAAGAGCTCGGCGAGCACGTTCGGGTCGATGCCCGGCACCGGGATGTGCGCGCCGATGCGGAACACGAACAGCGCGCCCAGAAGAAACAGCAGGCGCTTCTTCAGGTCGCCGTAGCGGGCGGTGCTGCCTTTGCCGGGAAGGTTGGTGGCCAAGACGGTTTATCCCTTTGTCTTCTTGGGCAACTTCTTCTCCGCCTTTTTCTCGGCCGCGTCCTCGACCCTGCCGCCCGCCGCCTCGATCGCCGCGCGCGCCCCCTTGCTCGCCATCACGCCCTTCAGCGTCACGCTGCGCGAGAGACTGCCGGAGACGATCACCTTCGCGCGCAGCGCGCCGCGCGGCACCACGCGCTCGGCCTGCAGCGCCGCGAAATCGATGTCGACGGCCTTCATGTCCTGCAGGTCCGAAAGGCGCACTTCGGCGGTCTCGCTCCGCGTCAGCGAGGTGAAGCCGCGCTTGGGCAAGCGGCGGTGCAGCGGCATCTGGCCGCCCTCGAAACCGACCTTGTGATAGCCGCCGGCGCGCGCGTGCTGGCCCTTGTGGCCAAGGCCGGCGGTCTTGCCCCAGCCCGAACCGATGCCGCGGCCGACGCGGTGGCGCGGCTGCCGCGCCCCGGGTGCGGGCTTGATGTCGTTGAGCTTCATCCTAGCTCTCCAGCCGCACGAGGTAGGCGACCCGCTCGATCATGCCGCGCACTTCCGGCGTATCGAGCAACTCGACCGTGTGATGCATGCGCCGCAGGCCCAGGCCCCGCACCGTCGCGACGTGGCCCTTCTTGCAGCCGGCGGTGCTGCGAACCAGCTTCACCTTGATCGTCTTCCCGGTCATGGCCTATTCCTTGGCGAGGACTTCTTCGACCTTCTTGCCGCGCTTGGCGGCGATCTCGGCCGGCGTGTTCATGGCCTGCAGCCCCTGCAGCGTGGCGCGGACCACGTTGTACGGATTGGTCGAGCCGAAGCATTTGGCGAGCACGTTGGTGACGCCCATCACCTCGAACACCGCGCGCATCGGTCCGCCGGCGATGATGCCGGTGCCCTCGGAGGCGGGCTGCATCAGCACCTTGGCCGAGCCGTGCCGGCCGGTCACGGCGTGATGCAGCGTGCCGCTCTTCAGGCTCACCTTGAACATGCGCCGGCGCGCCTCTTCCATGGCCTTCTGCACCGCGACGGGAACCTCCCGCGCCTTGCCCTTGCCCATGCCTACGCCGCCATCGCCGTCCCCGACGACGGTCAGCGCCGCGAAGCCGAGCACGCGCCCGCCCTTCACCACCTTGGTGACGCGGTTGACCGCGACCATCTTCTCGCGCAGGCCATCGCCCCGCTCTTCCTGCTGCTGCACCCGCCTTGCCTGCATTTTGGCCATTGCGCAATCCTCAGAATTTGAGACCGCCGGAGCGCGCGGCCTCGGCCAGCGCCTTCACGCGCCCGTGGTAGCGGTAACCCGCCCGGTCGAAGGCCACGGTCTCGATTCCCGCCGCCTTTGCCTTTTGCGCGATGCGCTGCCCGACCGCCTCGGCGGCGCCCCGGTTGCCGCCGCCTTTCAGCTTCGCCCGCATCTCCTTCTCCAGGCTGGAGGCGCTCGCGAGCACCTTGTCGCCCGAGGGCGAGGTGATCTGGGCGTAGATGTGGCTGTTGGTGCGATGCACCGTCAGCCTGACCGCGCCGATTTCGCGGATCTTGAGCCGGGTCTGCCGCGCGCGCCGCAGCCTGGCGGGATTCTTGTCGATCATGAATGTCGTCCCTGCATGGTCTCGTGGCCTGACTACTTCTTCTTCGTTTCCTTGAGCACGATCACTTCGGTCGCGTAGCGGACCCCCTTGCCCTTGTAGGGCTCGGGCGATTTCACGTCGCGGATTTCCGCGGCGACGCGGCCGACCACCTGCTTGTCGATGCCGGTGACGACGATCTCGGTCTGCGTCGGGGTGGCGACCTTGATCCCCTTCGGCATGGTCTGCACCACCGGGTGCGAGAAGCCGAGCGACAGGTTGAGCTTGTCGCCCTGCGCCTGCGCCCGGTAGCCGACGCCGACCAGCGCAAGCTTCTTCTCGAAGCCCTTGGTGACGCCGACGACCATGTTGGCGACCAGCGCCCGCATCGTCCCCGACATCGCCGCCGCGTGATTGGAGTTGCCCAGCGCCCTCAGCCGGAGCGTCTCGCCGTCCTTCTCGATGGCGACGTTCGGGTCCATCGAGCGCGCCACGGTGCCCAGCGGTCCCTTCACGGAAATCTGCGTGGTGGAGATGCTGACCTCCACGCCCTTGGGCAGCGGAATCGGATTCTTCGCGATGCGCGACATGGCGGCCCCTACGCGACGATGCAGAGCACTTCGCCGCCGACTCCGGTGGCGCGCGCCTTGCGGTCGGTCATGACACCGCGCGATGTCGAGACGATCGCCACGCCCAGCCCGTTCATCACCCTGGGCAGGCTGTCGCGGTCCCGGTACACGCGCAGCCCCGGCTTCGAGATGCGCTCGATGCGCTCGATGACCGGCTTGCCCGCGTAGTACTTCAGGCCGATGCGCAGGGATTTCCTGGCGCCTTCTTCGCTCACCGCGAAGTCCTCGACGTAGCCCTCGTCCTTCAGGACCTGGGCGATGGAAACCTTCAGCTTCGAGCAGGGCACGCTCACTTCCCCATGCCCGACCATCTGGGCGTTGCGGATTCGCGTCAGCATGTCGGCAATCGGATCGGTCATGCTCATCGCGCGCCCCCTACCAGCTCGCCTTGATCACGCCGGGAACCTCGCCGCGCATCGCCATTTCGCGCAGCTTGCTGCGGCCGAGGCCGAACTTGCGGTACACGCCCCGCGAGCGGCCGGTAAGCGCGCAGCGGTTGCGCTGCCGCGTGGGCGAGGCATCGCGCGGGAGCTTCTGCAGCTTCTGGCGCGCCGCCTCGCGCTCCTCGTCCGGGGTCTTCGGACTGCGGATCACGTCGAGGAGCGCGGCGCGCCTCGCCTTGAACTTCTCGACCGTGTTGCTGCGCTTCTTTTCGCGGAGTGTTACCGAAAGCCTGGCCATGTGCGTTAGCCCTTCTGCTGTTCTTGCCTGACCTGCTGTTCCTGCCGGAATGGAAACCGGAACGCGGCAAGTAAGGCCCGCGCCTCGTCGTCCGTCCTGGCCGAGGTGTTGATGGCGATGTCCATTCCCCGAATGGCGTCGATCTTGTCGTACTCGATCTCGGGAAAGATGATCTGCTCCTTGACGCCGAGGCTGTAGCTGCCGCGGCCGTCGAATGCACGATTGGAAACGCCGCGGAAATCGCGGATGCGCGGGATCGCCACGTTGACCAGGCGGTCCAGGAACTCGTACATGCGCGCGCCGCGCAGCGTCACCGTGCAGCCCACCGGATAGCCGGCGCGCACCTTGAAGTTGGCGATCGACTTGCGCGTCTTCGTGATTACCGGCTTCTGCCCGGAGATCCGGGTCATGTCGGCGACCGCGTGATCGAGCACCTTCTTGTCGCCCACCGTCTCGCCGACGCCCATGTTGAGCGTGATCTTCTTGATGCGCGGGACCTGCATTACCGTCCGGTAGCCGAACTTCTTCATGAGCTCGGGCACCACCCTGTCGCGATAGTGGAGCGCGAGCCGCGCGGGTGGCGCCGGCAGCTGCGGGCCGGCCGCTCTCGGCGGCGCCGATGCCGCGTCCTTCTTCGACGCCTCCTTCTTCTGCGCCTTCGCCTGCTGCGCATCGGCCTGCCTGGGTTTCTCGCTCTTTTCCTTTTCCTTGGCCATGGCCCGTCCTTACGCGTCGACCTGTTCGCCGTTCGACTTGAACACGCGCACCTTGCGGCCGTCCTCCAGAGACTTGAAGCCAATGCGATCGCCCTTCTGGATCGCGGGGTTGTACAGCGCGAGGTTCGAGACATGGATCGGCATGTCCTTGTCGACGATGCCGCCGGTCTGGTTCTTCATCGGGTTCGGGCGCTGGTGCTTCTTGACGCGGTTCACGCCCTCGACCACGACATGCGCGCCGTCGACGCGGCGCAGCACCGTGCCGCGCTTGCCCTTGTCGCGGCCGGAGATCACCACCACTTCGTCGCCCTTCCTGATCCTTTGCATCAGAGCACCTCCGGCGCGAGCGAAACGATCTTCATGAACCGCTCAGTGCGCAGCTCGCGCGTCACCGGGCCGAAAATGCGCGTGCCGATCGGCTCGAGCTTGGGCGTGAGCAGGACCACCGCGTTCGAGTCGAACCGCACCAGCGAGCCGTCGCCGCGGCGCACACCCTTGGCGGTGCGCACCACGACGGCGTCGTAGACCTCGCCTTTTTTCACGCGGCCGCGCGGCGCGGCATCCTTGATGCTGACCTTGATCACGTCGCCGATCGAGGCATAGCGGCGCTTGGAGCCGCCCAGCACCTTGATGCACATGACGGCGCGCGCGCCGGTGTTGTCGGCGACATCGAGCACGGACTGCATTTGAATCATGGCTTCACCACCTCCAACTTGCGCGTCGGCGACGCGCAGTTTTGGACCCCCCGCAGCGGAGACTCGGGGGACGAAAAGGCGCGGATTCTAGACCGCTTTCGACTTCTCCACAAGACGCGTCACGGTCCAGGACTTGGTCTTGGAGATCGGCCGCCCCTCGGCGATCTCGACCAGGTCGCCCGCCTTAAACTCGCCCGCGGCGACATGCGCGTGGTACTTGCTCGAGCGGGTCACGGTCTTGCCGATCTCGGGATGCCGCACCCGGCGCTCGACCAGCACGACCACGGTCTTCTGCATCTTGTCGCTGATCACCCGGCCCACCAGCCTGCGCTGGTTCGTCGCGGGTCCGCCGGTCTGGCCGGTCGCTGCTGCGCTCATTTCGCCGCCTTCTGTTGATTGATGACCGTGCGCACGCGCGCGATGTCGCGCCGCACCTTCCTGATCTGGCTGTTGTTGGTCAGCTGCTGCGTCGCGTGCTGCATGCGCAGGCCGAACTGCGCCTTCAGCAGATCGCTCAGCTCCTTATGCAGCTCTTCGCTGCTCTTGGCGCGCAATTCGTTGGCTTTCACCGTCGGCTCCCTTCTAGCCCAGCATTCGGTGCACGGAAACGGTGCGGAACGGCAGCTTCGCGGCAGCCAGCGCGAACGCCTCCCTCGCGAGCGCCGCGTCGACCCCGTCCATCTCGAAGATGACCTTGCCCGGCTGGATCTCGCAGACGAAGTATTCCGGGTTGCCCTTGCCGTTGCCCATGCGCACTTCCGCGGGCTTGCGCGACACCGGCTTGTCCGGGAACACGCGAATCCAGACGCGTCCGCCGCGCTTGATGTGGCGCGACAGCGTGCGGCGCGCCGCCTCCAGCTGCCGCGCGGTCAGCCGCCCGCGCGTGGTCGCCTTCAGCCCGTACTCGCCGAACGAAACCCTGTTGCCGCGGGTGGCGACGCCGGTGTTGCGGCCCTTGTGCTGCTTTCGGTACTTGGTGCGTGCGGGTTGCAGCATCGCTTATTCCTTCTTCTCGCCTTCGTCGTCCTTGACGATCTTCTTGGCGCGCTTGACGGTCGTCTTGGGCGCCGGCGCGTCCGATTTCCTGGCCGCCTTCTTTTCCCCTTCGGCCCTGGGCTTGGCGGGCGCGCGCCGCGCGCCGGCCTTGGGCGCCGGCTTCTTCGCGCGCTTCGGCTCGGCGGGCGCCTCCGGCGCGGCCGCCGGCGCCGCCGCGCCCGCCGCGGCGGCGCCCGCCGCCAGCGCCTCCGCCTTGGGCATCACTTCACCTTTGTAGACCCAAACCTTGATGCCGATGACGCCGTAGCTCGTCTTCGCTTCGCCCGTGCCGTAGTCGATGTCGGCGCGCAGCGTGTGCAGCGGCACGCGGCCCTCGCGGTACCACTCGGTGCGCGCGATCTCGTGGCCGTTCAGGCGGCCGGCGCTCATGATCTTGACGCCCTGCGCTCCCAGTCGCATCGCGTTCTGCATCGCGCGCTTCATCGCGCGGCGGAACATGATGCGCTTTTCCAGCTGCTGGGCGATCGAATCCGCGATCAGCTGCGCGTCGGTCTCGGGCTTGCGGATTTCCTCGATGTTCACGTGCACCTGCTGCACGCCCAGGATCCGGCGCAGCTCGGCCTTGAGGGACTCGATCTCCTCGCCCTTCTTGCCGATGACCACGCCCGGACGCGCAGAGAAAATGGTGATGCGCGCATCCTTGGCGGGCCGCTCGATCAGCACGCGGCCCACGGAAGCGTGCGCGAGCTTCTTCTTCAGGAACGCGCGCACCTTGAGATCCTCAGCCAGCATCGGCGCGAAGGCACGGTTGTTGGCGTACCACTTCGAGCTCCAGTTGCGGTTGACCGCCAGTCGGAACCCGGTCGGATTGATCTTCTGTCCCATGGCGCTATGCCTTTTGCGAAATCGAGAATTCGCTTGCGAATTCGATCATGATTTTCCTAATCCCCGACCGTGATGTAGATGTGGCAGAAGTGCTTGAGAATCCGGTTGCCGCGCCCCTTGGCGCGCGCCTGAAAGCGCTTCTGGAACGGGCCGCGCTCGACCTGGACCGCCTTCACCTTGAGCGTGTCGATGTCGGCGCCGTCGTTATGCTCGGCGTTCGCGATCGCGGATTCGAGCAGCTTCTTGACCAGCGCGGCGCCGCGCTTGGGGGAGAAGGCGAGGATGTTGATCGCCTCGTCGACCGGCTTGCCGCGGATCATGTCGGCCACCAGGCGGCCTTTCTGGGCCGAGAGGTGTACGCCGCGCAGCGATGCATGCGTTTCCATCGTCCGTCCCCTACTTCCTGGCCGCCGGCGCGGGCGCAGCCGCCGGGGCAGCCGGCGCGGGCGCGCCGGCGCCGGGCGCAGCCGCTGGCGCGCGCGCCGCCTTCTCCGCCTCCTCGGTGCGCTTGCCGGCCGCCGAATGGCTCTTGAAGATGCGCGTGAGCGCGAACTCGCCCAGCTTGTGACCGACCATGTTCTCAGTCACGTAGACCGGCACGTGCTGCTTGCCGTTGTGCACGGCCATCGTCAGTCCGACAAAATCCGGCATCACCGTGGATCGGCGCGACCAGGTCTTGATCGGGCGCTTGTCGCTGGTCGCGCGCGCCTTCTCGACCTTGGCCATGAGATGCTGGTCAACGAAAGGTCCCTTCTTGATGGAACGAGACATGGCTGGCTTTCCTTATTTCACTCGCCGGTCACGGACGATCATGGCCTGCGTGCGCTTGTTGCGCCGCGTCTTGAAGCCCTTGGTCTGCACGCCCCATGGCGAAACCGGGGGCTGCGCCGCCGCGGTGCGGCCCTCGCCGCCGCCGTGCGGGTGGTCGATCGGGTTCATCGCCACACCGCGCACCGTCGGGCGGATGCCGCGCCAGCGCTTGCGGCCGGCCTTGCCGATCGACTCCAGGTTGTGCTCCTCGTTGCCGACCTCGCCGATGGTGGCGCGGCAGTCGACGTGCACCTTGCGGATCTCGCCCGAGCGCAGCCGCAACTGAGCGTACGAGCCCTCGCGCGCGAGCAGTTGCGCGGAAGTGCCCGCCGAGCGCGCAAGCTGCGCGCCCTTGCCGGGCAGCATCTCGATGCAGTGCACCGTGGTGCCGACCGGGATGCTGCGCAAGGGCAGCGAGTTGCCCGGCTTGATCGGCGCCTCGACGCCCGAGAGCAGCTGCGCGCCCAGCGCAACCCCCTTCGGCGCGATGATGTAGCGGCGTTCGCCGTCGGCGTACAGCAGCAGTGCGAGGTGCGCGCTGCGGTTCGGGTCATAGTCCAGCCGCTCGACCCTGGCCTGGATACCATCCTTGTCGCGGCGAAAATCGATCAGGCGATAGTGATGCTTGTGGCCGCCACCCTGGTGGCGCATGGTGACGCGGCCAGCGTTGTTTCTCCCGCTGTTCTTCGCCTGGCGCTCGACCAGCGGCCAGTGCGGCTCGCCCTTGTGCAGCCCGGGCGTGACCACCTTGACCAGCGCTCGGCGGCCGGGAGACGAGGGCTTCACCTTCATCAGGGGCATGGCTTACTCCGTCGCCGCAAAGTTGATTTCCTGCCCCGCCGCCAGCCGGACGTAGGCCTTCTTCCAGTTGCTGCGCCTGCCCATGGTGCGGCCGAAGCGCTTCTGCTTGCCCTTCACGCGGCTGACCGTGACCGAGTCGACCTTGGTCTTGAACAGCAGCTCGACGGCAGCCTTGATCTCCGGCTTGGTGGCCTGGTCGGCGACGCGGAACACGTATTGCCGGTCCTTGTCGGCGACGCGGGTGCTCTTTTCCGAGACGACCGGCGCCAGCAGCACGTTCATCAGCTGGTCCGGGTTGTATTTCTTCGCCGCGGTCACTTGAACATCTCCTCGAGCCTGGCGAGCGCGCCCCTGGTCAGCAGCACCGTCGGATAGCGCACCAGCGCGACAGGGTTGGCCTGCCTCGCGGCGATGACCTCGACATTGGGAAGGTTGCGCGAGGACAGCCGCAGGTTGCTGTCGAGCTCATCGGTGATCACCAGTACCTCCCCCAAGCCCATCGACCTGACCTTCTGCGCGAGCAGCCTGGTCTTGGGCTGGGGGACCTTGAATTCCTCCACGACGCGAATGCGGTCCTCGCGCGCGAGCTGCGACAGGATGGACGCCATCCCGGCGCGGTACATCTTGCGGTTGACCTTCTGCGCGTAGTTCTCCTGCGCGGTATTCGGGAAGATCTTGCCGCCGCCCCGCCACAGCGGGCTGGAGGTCATACCGGCGCGCGCGCGCCCGGTGCCCTTCTGCCGCCAGGGCTTCTTGGTCGAGTGCCGGACTTCGCCGCGGTCCTTCTGCTTGCTCATGGCGCGGCGCGCATTGGCCGCATAGGCGACGACCAGTTGGTGCACCAGCGCCTCGTTGAAATCGCGGCCGAAGATCTCGTCCTTCGCGGCCATGGTGCCTGCCGCGCCCTTGTCGTCGATCAGCTTGAGTTCCATGCTCAGGCCTTCGCCGCCGCTGACCCGCCCCGCGCGGCCTTGGCCGCCGGCCGGACCACGATGTCCCGGCCGGTGTAACCCGGCACCGAGCCCTTCACCAGCAGCAGCTGGCGCTCCGCGTCGATGCGCACCACGATCAGGTTCTGCACCGTGCGCGTCTTGTCGCCGAGGTGGCCGGCCATGCGCTTGCCCGGGAATACACGCCCCGGATCCTGGCGCTGGCCGGTGGAGCCCTGCGCGCGCGTGGTGATCGAATTGCCGTGCGTCGCCCGGTTGCCGCCGAAATGATGGCGCTTGACGACGCCGGCGAAGCCCTTGCCGATGGTCGTGCCCTGCACGTCGACCTTCTGCCCCACCTGGAAAATCTCGACGCCGATCCTGCCGCCGACCTTGAGACCTTCCAGCGCCTTCGCCTCGGCGCGGAACTCCTTGAGAGTGTGCCCGGCTTCCACCGCCGCCTTGGCGAGGTGGCCGGCGAGCGGCTTGCGCACGCGGCTCGCGCGGCGCTTGCCGAAAGCGACCTGCACCGCGGAGTAGCCGTCCCTGTCCGCGGTCTTGATCTGCGTGATCCGGTTGTCGGACACGTCGAGCACCGTCACCGGCTGGGCGTCGCCCTCCTCCGTGAAGATGCGCATCATGCCGACCTTGCGGCCGACCAATCCTATCGTCATGACCACTGCTCCATCCATCTTATGTTTAACCCCGCTGTTCCGGGGTGCCAGCTCCTGTTGGCTGGCCCTGCACTGAGCACTTCGGTCTTATTGAACTTTGATTTCCACATCCACTCCAGCGGGCAAATCCAGCTTCATCAGCGCGTCCACCGTCTTGTCGGTCGGGTCGATGATGTCCATCAGGCGCAGGTGCGTGCGGATCTCCAACTGCTCGCGCGACGTCTTGTCGGCGTGGGGCGAGCGCAGCAGGTCGAAACGCGCCTTGCGCGTGGGCAGCGGCACCGGACCGCGCACGACGGCGCCGGTACGCTTGGCCGTATCCACGATCTCCAGCGCCGACTGGTCGATCAGCCGGTAGTCGAACGCCTTCAGGCGGATGCGGATGCGCTGGCTTTCCATCGTTACTCGATCACCTTGGCGACGACGCCGGCGCCGACGGTCTTGCCGCCCTCGCGGATGGCGAAGCGCAGCCCCTGCTCCATCGCGATCGGGGTGATCAGCGTCACGGTCATCTTCACGTTATCGCCCG
>JADLES010000275.1 GCA_020845995.1 Burkholderiales bacterium
GGCTGCTCGGGCGCGACTACAAGAACGTGCACACGGATGTCGCGCAGCTGGTTTCCCTGAATCTGATCGAGAAAACGGAAGAAAATCTCGTGCGCGTTGCCTGGGAGGCGATCCGCGCCGAGTTCCGTCTATAGCCAGCCCGCCTTGCGGAAGCGCCAGAAGAGGAGCGCGTCCACGCCGACCATGATGGCGAGCGCGAACGGGTAGCCCCAGGCCCATTTCAGCTCGGGCATCTGCTCGAAGTTCATGCCGTAGACGCCGGCGACCATGGTCGGCACCGCCACCAGCGCCGCGTAGGCCGCCAGGCGCTTGGTGACCTCGCTCTCGCCGATGGTGATCATGGCCAGGTTCACCTGGATCGCGGTGGTGATCGTGTCGCGCAGGGCATCGAGCGCCTGGTTGAGGCGCACCAGGTGGTCGTAGACGTCGCGGAAGTATTCGCCGAGGCCCGCGCACACCGGCGGTACGCGGCCGCCGTAGAGCCTGCCGATCGCGTCCAGGAGTGGCCCGGTGGCGTGCTTCATCGTCGTCACCTTTTGCTTCACGTAGTAGAGGGACTCGATGTTGGCGCGCGGCGAAGTGTTGGCGAAGATGCGCTCCTCGATCGCCTCGAGCTCGCTTTCGATGGCGTCGACCACCGGGAAGTAGCGGTCCACCACCGCGTCCATCAGCGCGTAGAGCACGTAGCCGGAGCCGTGCCGGAGGAGCTCCGGCTCGCGCTCGCAGCGCGTGCGCACGCCGAGAAACCCCTGCTCGGTGCGATTGCGGATCGAGAGCACGAAGTTGGGCCCGGTGAAGATGTTCACCTCGCCCACGTGCAGCTCCTCGCCCGCGCTCTCGAGCACGTGCAGTACCACGAACAACTCGTCGCCGTACTCCTCGATCTTGGGCCGCTGGTGGCCGTGGCGCGCGTCTTCCACGGCGAGCTCATGCAGGTCGAACTGCCGGCTCATCTCCTCGATCTCGGCATCGCTCGCGTCGCGCAGCGCCACCCAGACGAAGCTGCCCGGCTTGGCGAGGTAATCGTGGATCTCGCCCTGCGCGATGTCGGCGACCTTCGTTCCGTCCTGGTAGACGACGCAGTTGACGAGCATGGGAAAATGGGGTCAGAGTCGATTTTTTGTAGCTGGATGGTACTCTCAACCCGGCCGCAAATTGACTCCGACCCCAATTTCCTTTTCCTCGTGACGAAACCGGTAGAACCCAGAGACGCGGCCACGGTGGTCATCCTGCGCGACGGCGGCGAAGGGGTCGAGGTGTTCCTGGTCAAGCGCAGCCGCGAGGTGGACTTCATGGCGGGCGCGCACGTGTTTCCCGGCGGGCGGCTGGACGCGGGCGACGGCTCGCTGGTGGCCTGCGCCGTGCGCGAGACCTTCGAGGAGGCGGGCCTGCGGCTCGACCCGGCGGCGCTGGTGCCCTGGGTGCGCTGGATCACGCCGGAGGTTTCGCCGCGGCGCTTCGACGCGCGCTTCTACCTCGCACGGGCGCCCGAGGGGCAGGAGCCGAGGGTGGACGGCCGCGAGGCGACTGAGGGGCTCTGGATCACGCCCGCCAACGCGATGCAGCGCTGGCAGGAGGGCGGCATGCAGCTCGCGCCGGCCACCGCGAAGAGCATCGACATGCTTCTTGCCTACGCCACGGTCGCTGCCGCCCTCGAAGATGCCGCCCGGCGCCCGCCTCCGGTATCGATGCCGGTCGTCTGGGCCGACAAGGAAAGCGGGCGCGCCTACATCTCGCTGCCCGGCGACCCGCGCCACCCGCAGCCCGACGTGCTGGGCGGCACGATCCGGCGCTTCCATTTGGCGGAGGGGCGCTACCGCCCGGTGCGTGCCACGTAGGCAAGCGCTGGATAAAATGGGGGTTTTCCCCGAATCGGCCATGCCCGAACTCAGCAAGCGCGCCCAGTCGCTGGGCACCGAGAACGCCTTTGTCGTGCTGGCGGAGGTGACCGCGCTGGCCGCCCAGGGCAAGGACATCGTCAGCTTCTGCATCGGCCAGCCCGATTTTCCGGCGCCGGCGCACGTGCAGGAGGCCGGCATCCGCGCGATCCGCGAGGGCAAGCACGGCTACACGCCTTCGGCGGGGATCGAGCCCCTGCGCGCGGCGGCGGCGCGGTACCTGTCCGGTATGCGCGGCGGCCTGCCGATCCGCGCCGAGGACGTGGTGGTCGGCGCGGGCGCGAAGCCCTTCATCGCCTACGCCATCCTCTCCTGCACCGACCACGGGGCCGGCGACGAGGTGATCTACCCGAACCCGGGCTTCCCGATCTACGAATCGCAGATCCTCGCCTGCGGCGCGAAGCCGGTGCCGATCCACCTGCACGAGTCGAAGGATTTTGCTTTTGATATCGAAGATCTGAATCGATTGATCAATCCCAGGACGAAGCTGCTGATCCTGAATACCCCACATAACCCGACCGGCGGTTCGCTTGCCAGGAGGGACCTGGAAGGAATTGCCGAGATCCTGAGCAAGCACCCGCAGGTCTGGGTCTATGCCGACGAGATCTACTCGCGCCTCGACTACTCCGGGAAGTTCTTTTCGATCGCGCAGGTGCCGGGCATGGTCGAGCGCACCATTATTTCCGACGGTGCCTCGAAGACCTGGGCGATGACGGGCTGGCGCATCGGCTTTGCGTCCAA
>JADLES010000276.1 GCA_020845995.1 Burkholderiales bacterium
CCCCTCGCCGCGACCGCGCCGTCGCGGATCGCGCCGTAGGGCTGCGCGCCCGCCATGGTGGCGAGGTTGGCGTTCAGCCAGACGGCGTCGTGCATGCCGCCACGCTCGGAGATCATCCTTATATGATAGCGGGATGACTTCGTATTTCGCGCGCGACGCGCTGCTGCCCGACGGCTGGGCGAAGAATGTCCTCCTGCACGTCGACCCTTCAGGAAACTTTTCATCCGTTCGGAAAGATGCTTCTTCCGGAGACGCGCAACGGCTGGCCGGCCCCGCGCTGCCCGGGATGGCAAACCTGCACTCGCACGCCTTCCAGCGCGCGATGGCGGGGCTGGCCGAGGTTCGCGGCGACCCGGACGACGATTTCTGGTCCTGGCGCGAGCTGATGTACCGGTTCCTCGACCGCCTGACACCGGCGCACGCGCAGGCGATCGCGCTGCAGCTCTACATCGAGATGCTGAAGCACGGCTATACGGCGGTCGGCGAATTCCACTACGTGCATGACGGCGCGCCCGAGCTGCTGCAGCGCCACCTCGCGGCGGCGAAGGAGAGCGGCATCGCCATCACCCTGCTGCCTTCGCTCTACCGCTGGTCGAATTTCGGCAACCAGCCGCTGCAGCCGCGCCAGCAGCGCTTCGATTCCGACGTTGCGTTCATTCTGGATCTTCTTCACCAGACAACCCCCGCCCCGGATGTCCATACCGGCGTCGCGCCCCACTCGCTGCGCGCGGTCGATCCGGCGGCGCTGAAGGAGCTGGTATCCGGATCGAAAGGGCCGATTCATATCCACGCCGCCGAGCAGACGAAGGAGGTCGACGACTGCGTCGCTTCGCTCGGCCGGCGTCCGGTGGCATGGCTGCTCGAGAACTTCAAGGTCGACGAGCGCTGGTGCCTCGTGCACGCGACGCACATGGCGCCGGAGGAGACCCGGGCGCTCGCCGTGAGCGGCGCCACCGTGGCGCTGTGTCCAACCACCGAAGCCAACCTTGGCGACGGTATCTTTCCCCTGCTTGCGTATCGCGCGGCGGGCGGCCGCTACGGCATCGGCGGCGACAGCCACGTCTCGCGCGACCCCGCGGAGGAGCTGCGCCTGCTCGAATACGCGCAGCGCCTCGCCGCACGCAGGCGCAATCTCGTCGCCACCGACGCCACTCCGGCGGTGGGCACGACGCTCTGGCTCGAGGCCGCGGCCGGCGCGCGCGCGCTCGGGCGCCGCATGGGCGCGATCGCACCGGGCATGCGCGCCGACCTGGTCGTGCTCGACAGCGGCCACCCCGATCTCGAGGGACGCACAGGCGATGCGATCGCCAACGCGCTGATCTTTTCCGGCACGACAGGCCTCGTGCGCGACGTCATGGTCGCCGGGGACTGGAAAGTGCGCGAGCACAAGCACCTGCTAGAGGAATCCGCGGCTGCGGCCTACAAGCGCGTGGTTGCGGAGCTCACGAACGAATAGGAGTCAAGGCATGCGCATCGCGATCATGGGTTCCGGCGGAGTCGGCGGCTATTTCGGCGCGCGCCTGTGCCAGGGCGGCGCCGACGTGCATTTCGTCGCGCGCGGCAAGCACCTCGAAGCCATGCGCCGCGACGGCTTGCGCGTCGAGGGCGCTGTCGAGATCCACGTGCCGAAGGTCAACGTCACCGATGACCCGCGCCAGATCGGCGCGGCGGACATCGCGATGCTCTGCGTGAAGCTCTGGGACACCGAGTCGGCGCTCGAGTTCATCCGGCCCATGGTCGGGCCGCGTACCACGGTCATCTCGTTCCAGAACGGCGTGCTCAAGGATCGCCAGCTGCGCGCGGCCTACGACGGCGGGCAGATCATGGGCGGCGTGGCCTACGTCGCGACCACGATCGACCGCCCTGGCGTGATTCGCCAGACCGGGCCGATGCAACGGCTGCTGTTCGGCGAATTCGACGGCACGCGTTCGGCGCGCGGCGAGGCGCTGCTCGCCGCCTGCCGCGCGGGCGGCATCAACGCCGAACTCTCGGACAATATCCTGCGCGAGATCTGGCAGAAGTACGTCTTCCTGGTGGGCCTGTCGGGCGCCACCACGACGATGCGCGCGACCATCGGCCCGATCCGCGAGAACCCGCAGACGCGCGCCTTCCTGCGGGACGTCATGCGCGAGGTGGTCGCCGTCGGCCGCGCGCACGGCGTCGACCTCGCCGAGGACTACGCCGAGGTACGCCTCAAGCTCGCGGATGACGTCGCGCCCGACATGACCTCGTCCATGCACCACGACCTCGAGCGCGGGAATCCGCTCGAAGTGCGCTGGCTCGCGGGCGGCGTGGTCGAACTCGGCCAGGCGAAGGGCGTGCCGACGCCGCTCAACAGAGCCATCGCCGACATCCTGGCGCTGCACGCCGCGGGAACGTAGCGTCCTGCGCCGGTGGCGGGCGCCGGCCCGGCACGCTCAGGACTTGCCCGCGCCGCGCAGGACGATCAGCGCATCCAGCGCGACCGCGCCGTCCGGGCGCGCAAGCAGGGGGTTGACGTCGATTTCCTCTATCTCGTCGGCGTGGTCGGCGGCGAACTCGGAAATGCACGCGATCGCCTCGCAGACCGAATCCAGGTCGGCGGCCGGCGCGCCGCGGTAGCCCAGCAGCAGCTTGTACCCTTTCAGGTCCTCCAGCATGCGCCGCGCCTCGTTCCTGCCGACCGGGCAGAGCGCGAGAGCGGTGTCGCGCAGCACTTCCACCAGCACCCCGCCCAGGCCCACCAGCAGCACCGGGCCGACCTGAGGGTCGCGCTTGACGCCGACCACCAGCTCGACACCGCCGGTCATCATGCGCTGCACGAGGAAACCTTCCTTCGCCGCGGTCATCGCCGCGCAGGCATCCCGAACCTCGTCCGCGTTTTTCAGGTTCAGCCTGACGGCTCCCGTCTCGGTCTTGTGCTCGATATTGCCGTCCGCCTTCAATACCACCGGATAGCCGAGCTCCGCCGCGGCCTTCACCGCCTCCTCGGCGTCCTTCGCCTGGCGCTCGGGCGCGGACCTGAGGCCGTGTTGCCCGAGGACGGATTTTGCTTCCCGTTCCCCAAGCACCTTGCCCTTGAAGGAAAAAGATACCCTGGAGGACACGCGGGGTTCCACGGCTGGCTTCGCCTCATGCCAGCGCAGCCAGGCGGCGATAGTCGCGTAACAGCAATCGAGGGAGCGGAAGAAACCGACCCGGTCGTC
>JADLES010000277.1 GCA_020845995.1 Burkholderiales bacterium
GCGTTGTAGGCGCTGGTCGTATTCGCGGTATTGGCGCTGCCAGCGGCGTAGCCCGACGAGTACGCGCTTGTGGTCGCTGCAGCGGTGTTGGACGACGCGATCGCCGCTCCAGTGGCCATGCCGAGTACCGCGCCAGCAGCGGCCGCGCCGCCATCCCAGCAGTTGTAGCAGCCGCCGTGGTACTCGTTGCCGTAGTAGTTGCTCTCGGTGTTGGAAATCGTATTCGACCTCGTGTTCTGCATCGATTGCGCCGTGGACTGCCGGGAACTCTGGTTCTGGCTTATCGAAGACTGGCGCTGGCTCTGGTTCGCACTCCGGTCGCCGTCGCGCTGGCCGCCGCCAAACCCGCCACCGCCGCCGCGCTCGGCGCCACCAAACCCCCCGCCGCCACCGAATCCGCCACGCTCGCCGAATCCTCCGCCGCCGCCGAATCTCCCGCCGCCGCCGAATCTCCCGCCGCCGAATCCGCCATGCGAGAACCCCCCGCCCGATGCAGATCCGCCGCGGGAGAAACCACCGCCGCCGTGGAAACCGCCACCACCGTGAAAGCCACCGCCTCCCCCGAACCGTCCACCACCGCCGCCGAATCCACGCGCGTCCGTCTCACTCACGTGGCCGAGGATGAAAACTCCTGCTACGGCCGCAGTCCCGAATACGCCCCACGCTCGGATGCTCATTTCCCAGTTCCTTTCTCTGCCGAAGGCTTGCGCGCTGCTGGCTTTCCCGGAAGCTGGTGGACGAAGGAAATCTTCACCGCTCCTTCCGGCGGCTTCACCGAATACGTCGCGTCCGACACCGCCGGCGCCAGGTTCCAGTCGGAAAGCAGGGCCCGGAACTGCGGTTGCGCCTTGTCCTTCTTGTAGGTAATCACCACCCGCTGCGGCAACGGCTTGTCCCCGTCCGCCACCCAGATCTGGAAGTCGACAGAGTCGGTGCGCGCCGCCAGGTGATGGGCAGGCGCGCCATACAGGCTCGTCTTCTCCACGTAGTCGATCGAGCGAACGCGCGCCTTCAGTTCCGCCGGCAGCTGGCTCACCAGCAGCATCGCGAGCGGCAGGCGCATGCCGAGGTCCCGGACATAGTGGACGATCGTGTTGTCCAGCCCGGCGGGCTGCGGCGCCACCGCGTAGGCGTTGTCCGTTGTATTCACCAGCACGATTTCCTTGCCCGTGAACACGGTGAGCGACTTGTCTCCGTCGCTGTCTTCGCCTTCGATGCGCAATCGGTCGGGCCGGCTCAAGGTGATCTTGCGCGCTTCGCTGAACTCGATCTTCTGCCCGGACTTCTGTACTGCGTCGTAGCCCGCGCGCATGTTGAAGCTGAAGGCCTTGGCGCCGGCGAGATAGTCCGCCATGCGCATCAGGATCGCGCGCGCCTGGACCTGCGATTCGGTGACTGGCGGCGCCTTCCTGCCGGGCGCAGGCTGTTGCGCGCTGGCGAGGCTCACCGACGCGAGGAGAACCGCCGCGCCCGCAATGCGGGCAGCCCGGCGCCACACTCTGGTTGTTGATCTCATGAGAATTGCTTCCCTTCGTTGCCCAATATCGAATCATGCCGCAACTATTGCTGCGCGTCCTGCCAGTATCGCCGTTTTTCGCGTCGCTGACCGTACACGATGAGGTCTTCGCTCGTCATGTGAACCGTCACGGCGCCTTCCCGATCGGTGCGCCAGAGGGGAATCCCCGCATTGCCGTACCGCGCCAGGACCTCGTCAGTTGGATGTCCGAAGCGGTTGCGATAGCCGACAGGGACAACTGCAGCCGCGGGCCGCACCGCAGCGAGGAATTCGGCGCCGGAGGAAGTCCG
This sequence comes from Burkholderiales bacterium, assembly GCA_020845995.1. Classification (GTDB taxonomy): domain Bacteria; phylum Pseudomonadota; class Gammaproteobacteria; order Burkholderiales; family SG8-39; genus RBG-16-66-20. The sequence continues at coordinate 1,807 of JADLES010000277.1, forward strand.
GCTGCCATGGTGCGGCACGAGCAGGACGTCGGCGGCGAGCTCGCCGGCGGCGCGCGCAAGGAGCTCGGCTTCCGAGGGGCGCTCGATGTCGCCGGTGAGCAGCATCGAGCGCCCGCCTGCGCTCACTTTGAGGACGCAACTGAGGTCGTTGCTTTTCTTCGCGCGCGCCGACGCGCTCACGGGATGCAGGAGGGCGAAGCGCACGCCGTCCCACTCCCAGGCGGTGCCCGCCGCGCAGCGCTGCGGGCCCGGCACGCTTGGGAGCAGCGGATGCGCCGCCGGGAGCGAGTGCAGCAGCTGGTCGACTTCGAAATTGCCCGCCACCGAGGCCGCTCCGCCGGCGTGGTCGGCGTCGTTGTGCGTCACGATCATCGCCTCCAGGCGCTCGATGCCGATGGCGCGCAGGTAGGGCGCGATGATGCGCTCGCCGCTGTCCGACTCGGCGAAGGCGGGCCCGGCGTCGTAGAGCAGCGCGCGGTTCGCGGTGCGCACGAGCACCGCCAGCCCCTGGCCCACGTCCAGCGTCGTGATCCACGCTTCGCCCGGCGCGGGCGCCGGTGGCGGCAGCAGCACTGCGGGCAGCGCGAGCGCGAGACCTGTCGCCCGCCAGGGCAGCCCGCGCGGCGCGAGCAGCCAGAGGACGCCGGCCAGGGCGAGCAGCGTCGCCCAGAGCGGCGGCGCGTGCTGCTGCCAGACCGCCGCCGGCAGGGCGGCGCACCACTCGAGGAACTGCAGCAGCCATTCAAGCAGCCAGGCGGCGAGCTCGAGCAGCGCGTTCCAGGGAATCAGCGCGGCGAGCAGCGCGAGCGGCGTCACCACCGCCGACACCAGCGGGATCGCCACCGCGTTGGCGAGCGGGCCGACGATGGAAAACTGCGAAAAGAGGAACAGCGCCGCCGGTGCAAGGCCGACGGTGACCGCCCACTGCACGCGCAGCCATTGTCGTGCCGTGGAGCTGTTCTCGTCGGCGGTGAAAAAGATGAGCGCGACCGCCCCGAACGACAGCCAGAATCCCGGCGAGAGCACCGCCCAGGGATCGAAAGCGAGCACCACCGCGAGCGCGAGCGCGAGAGTGCGCGAGGGCGAGGCGATGCGCCCCGACCAGAGCGCGAGCGCGACCACGGTCACCATCCAGAACGTGCGTTGCGCCGGCACCGCGAAGCCGGCGACGAGCGCGTAGCCGAGGGCGCCCGCGATCGCCGCGGCCGCCGCGGCCTTGCGCGCGGGCAGCCGCAGCATGAGGAATGCCGAGCGCCGCCACAGCCAGCCGGCGAGCCAGGCGGCGAGGCCCGAAACCATGGTCACGTGCAGCCCGGAGATGCTCATCAGGTGCGTGACGCCGGTGCGGTTAAAGAGCCGCCACTCCTCGGCGCTGATCGAGCGCTGGTCGCCCACCGCGAGCGCGGCGAGGATGCCGCTTGCCGGCGTCTCGCCGAGCGCCAGCTTGAACCGGTCGCGCACGGATTCGCGAAATTTCTCGAGCCGGTCCGGGATCGAGTTTCGGGAGCCCAGAAGCAAGGCTGAACCGCGCGGCCGGACGTAGCCGGTCGCGCCGACCCCCCGCTCCAGCAGCCAGGCCTCGTAGTCGAAGCCGTGCGGATTGGCGTTGCCGTGCGGCCGGCGCAGGCGCACCGCGAACCGCCAGCGCTCGCCCGGGTGCACGGCCAAAGCCTGGCTGGCCGGTTGTCCCTCGCGCAGATCATCGTCGAATGGGTTGCGGTACCAGGAGAGGAGGATCCGCGCCGGCAGTTTCACCGCCGCATGCTCGGGCTCGAACTCGAAGCGCAGGCTGCGCTCGCCGGCCGCGGGCAGTCCGGCGACGATGCCGACCACCTCGATGTCCCTGCCCTCCAGCTCGGGCGCGAGCCGGTCCGCGAGCCGCGCCTGCGCCATGGCAAGCGCCCAGCAGAAACCGATCGCGAACGCCGCGGGCAAACGCAACATCCTGGACCCGGCGAGAAAGAGAAGCAAAACCGATGCGAACCACGCAGGTCCGGGCAGTTCCGGCTGCAGTTGCAATGCCAGAACGCCGCAGGCGAACGATAGGAGGACCCGCGTCATCTACAATCGAACGCACGGAATGCCTGCGCGCCGACGATGCCGAGAAAATTTTTCCGCAGGTTCCTGCCCGACGGCGACGCCGTGCGCCGCCACCGCCACCTGGCCCGGTTCCGCGCCTGGCTGGAGCACCCCAACCTGTGGCACCTGAACCGCGACTCGGTCGCCGGCGGGGTGGCGATCGGCCTGTTCGCCGGGCTGGTGCCCGGGCCGCTGCAGATGGTCACCGCGGCGCTGATCGCCATTCCGCTGCGCAGGAACCTGCCGGTGGCGCTGGTGACCACGCTCTACACCAACCCCTTCACCATCGCGCCCCTGTACGTCCTCGCCTACGGCTACGGGCGCGTACTGCTCGGCGCGGGCGAGCCTGCGGCCGAGATCCGGCAATTCCAGTGGGACTGGGCGCACTGGTTCGACTCGGCGCGGGCGCTGGCACTGTGGGCTGTCGACCTGGGCAAGCCGCTCGCGGTCGGCCTCGTGGCGCTTGCGCTGACGCTCGCCGCCGCCGGATACTTCGCCGTGCAGCTCGCCTGGCGCGCCCACGTGGCCTACGCCTGGCGCGCAAGGCGCGCGCGCCGGGAAAAGAAGGCAGGAAAGCCCCAGGGATAGGAGCATGGAGCACGCGAGCGGCTACCTGATTCAGGCGGTGGTGTTCTTCGCCTCGGCGGTGCTCGCGGTGGTGCTCTCGCACCGGCTCGGCCTGGGGCTGGTCGCGGGCTACCTGCTCGCCGGGATCGCCATCGGCCCCTTCGGCATGAAGCTGGTCGAGCGGCCCGACGACGTGCGGCCGATCGCCGAGCTGGGCGTGGTGTTCCTGCTCTTCGTCATCGGCCTGGAGCTGGAACCGAAGCGCCTGTGGAGCATGCGCGCGCGGCTGCTCTCGCTCGGCCTGGCGCAGGTCGCGGGCTCGATCCTGCTGATCGCCGGGGCCGCGCTGCTGGCCGGCATGGACCTCCGCCTCGGCATCCTCGCCGGCATGGCGCTCGCGCTCTCCTCCACCGCGCTCGCCCTGCAGCCGCTCGCCGAGCGCGGCGCGCTGCACAACAAGGGCGGGCAGTCGGCGTTCGCCATCCTCCTCTTCCAGGACATCGCGGTGATCCCGATGCTCGCGCTGCTGCCGCTGCTCGGAACGAGCGGCAGCGGCTCGGCCTTCTCCTGGGCCAAGCTCGGCATCGCGTTCGCCATCGTCGCCGCCACGCTGGTCGGCGGCCACTACCTCGCGCGGCCCGTCTTCCGGCACATCGCCCGCATCCGCCAGCGCGAGATCTTCACCGCCTTCGCGCTGCTGCTGGTGCTCGGCATCGCCTGGGGCTTCGAATCGGCGGGGCTGTCGATGGCGCTGGGCACCTTCCTCGCCGGCGTCCTGCTCGCCGAATCGGAGTACCGCCACGAGATCGAGGCCGCGGTCGAGCCGTTCAAGGGGCTGCTGCTGGGCCTGTTCTTCATCGCGGTGGGCATGGGGGTGGACTTCCGCCTGTTCTTCGAGCGGCCGCTGCTCATTCTCGGATTGATCGCGGGCCTCTACGTCCTGAAGGGGGCGGTGCTGTGGTTGATCGGCCGGGTGGCGCGCCTGCCCGCGAGCGAGCTGCCGCTCTTCATCCTGCTACTCGCGCAAGGCGGCGAGTTCGCCTTCGTGCTGCTCACGCTCGGGGTGCAGGAGGCGGTGCTGCCGGTGCACACGGCGCAGGCGATGACCCTGGCGGTGGCGCTGTCCATGCTCTCCACGCCGTTCCTGCTGCTGTTCCACGACCGCGTGCTGGCGCCGCGCTTCTCCGACGCCGCGGCCGCCGTGCGCGCGCACGACGTGCCGGAGTCCGGCAAGGTGATCGTCGCGGGCCTGGGCCGCGTCGGGCAGGTGATCGCGCGCCTGCTGCACGCGAGCGGCCACGAGCCGACCATCCTCGACGACGACCCCGACCACGTCGAGCAGTCGCGCAAGTTCGGCTTCCGCGTGTTCTACGGCGACGCCACGCGCCTCGACCTGCTGGAGGCGGCCGGCGCCGCGCGCGCGGACTTCCTCATCATCGCGCTCAACGACCCGGAGGCGACCACGCACCTGGCGAGGATCGCCGTCAAGCACTTCCCCAGGCTGAAGATCATCGCGCGCGCGCGCGACATGCGCCACCTGTTCGAGCTGCGCGACATCGGCGCGCAGGTGGTCGAGCGCGAAACCTTCGAGTCGTCCCTCGAACTCGGCCGCGCCGCCCTCGCCGCCATCACCGGCGATGCCGATCGCGCCAAGCGCATCGTGCGCACCTTCGCGCGCCACGACGGCGACGTCCTGGCGAAGCTCTACACCGTGCACAAGAACGACCTCGACGCCAACATCTCCGCCTCCAACGAGCTGCGCGAGCAGCTCGCACGCACCCTGCGCGAGGACGAGGCGGCGATCGCCGCTAGGCCGCAGGCGCCAGCAGGCCGTCCTGCAGAGTAAGCCGGCGGCCGGCGCGGCCGGCGAGCGTGGCATCGTGCGTGACCAGCACGAACGCCGTCCCCCGCGATTGCGAGAGCCGCACCATGGCGTCGAACACTTCGTCCGCGGTCTGCGCGTCGAGGTTGCCGGTCGGCTCGTCGGCCAGCACGCAGGCGGGCTGCGTCACCATGGCGCGCGCGAAGGCGCAGCGCTGGCGCTCCCCGCCGGAGAGCTCGCCGGGCTGGTGGCGCAGGCGCGCGGCGAGGCCCAGCTCGCCGAGCACCGCGCGCGCGCGCTCCAGGGCCTCGCCACGCGCCATGCGGCGGATCAGCAGCGGCATGGCGACATTCTCCTCGGCGCTGAACTCGGGCAGCAGGTGGTGGAACTGGTAGACGAAGCCGAGCGCGTGGTTGCGGATCTCGCCTCTTTCTTTTTCGTTCATTTCATTCAGGACTTTGTCCTTGATTCGGACAACCCCATCGGAAGGAACATCCAGCCCCCCCAGCAGGTGCAGCAGCGTCGATTTGCCCGAGCCCGAGCGCCCCATGATGGCGATGCTTTCGCCGCGGCGCACCTCCAGGTCCACGCCGAGCAGCACCGGGACCGGGGCAGGCCCTTGATAGGTTTTCTTGAGGTTTTCACAACGCAACACCAGATCACTCATACCGCAAGGCCTCCGCCGGGTTGACCCGGCTCGCGCGCCAGCTCGGATACAGCGTCGCGAGAAACGAGAGCGCGAGCGAGACCAGCGCGATCGTGGCCACATCGGCGATCTGGACGTCGGAGGGCAGGTCGGAGATGTAGTAGACGTCCTTGGCGAGGAACTTGAAGCCAAGCAGCCCCTCGATGAATGGCACGACGGTGGCGACGTTGAGGCCGAGCAGCACGCCGAGCACCACGCCGGCGAACGTGCCGATGACGCCGATCAGCGCGCCCTGCACCATGAAGATCTGCACCACCGAGCCGGGCGAGGCGCCCAGCGTGCGCAGGATGGCGATGTCGGCCTGCTTGTCGGTCACCAGCATCACCAGCGTCGAGACGATGTTGAACGCGGCCACCGCCACGATCAGCGTGAGGATGATGAACATCACGCGCTTCTCGATCTCGACGGCGCGGAAGAAGTTGGCGTGGCTGCGCGTCCAGTCGGTGGCGTAGAAGTCGGCGCCCAGCTTCGCCACCAGCGCGCGCGCGACCCCGCGCGCGGCGAACAGGTCGTCCAGCCGCAGCCGCAGGCCGGAGACCTCGCTGCCCATCTGGAACAGCTTCTGCGCGTCCTCCAGGTGCACCAGCGCGAGCCCCGAGTCGTACTCGAACATGCCCACCTCGAAGATCCCTGCGACGGTGAACTGCTTCAGGCGCGGGATCACGCCCGCGGGCGTGACCTGGCCCTGCGGCGCGATCAGCGCCACCTTGTCGCCCGGGCGCGCGCCCAGCGCGCGCGCGAGCTCCGAGCCGAGCACGATGTGGAACTCCCCCGCGCGGAGCGCATCCAGGCGCCCGGCGCGCATGTGGCTGCCGATCTCGGCGACCCGGTCCTCGCGCGCGGGCAGCACGCCGCGCACCACGCTGCCGCGCACCGCCTGCCCGGCGGACAGCAGCCCCTGCGCATTGACGAAGGGCGCCGAGGCGAGCACGCGCGGCTCCGCGTCGGCGACCTTCGCCACCGCCGGCCAGTCGGCGAGGCGGTTGTCGGGGCCGGTCAGCTGCACGTGCGAGGCGACGCCGAGGATGCGCGCGCGCAGCTCCTTCTGGAAGCCGTTCATCACCGACAGCACCACGATCAGCGCCGCCACGCCCAGCGCGATGCCGGCCATCGAGGTGGCGGAGATGAAGCTGATGAAGTGGTTGCGGCGCTTGGCGCGCGTGTAGCGCA
>JADLES010000278.1 GCA_020845995.1 Burkholderiales bacterium
CACCTTCGAGCTGCTGGCGACCGAGCCGCCGCGCCGCGGCGACACCGTCACGCCGCTGAAAAAGTAGGCGCGATGCTGCACAAGCGCTTTGCCGCCGGGCTGGCGCTGCTGCTCGCGCCGGCGGCGGCCTTCGCGCAGGGAGAGGCGACCGTTGCGCCGCCCTCCGGACCGGCCATCGTCGCGCCACAAAGCGACGACACTTACTACGGACCCGCGCGCAAGCCGGGCCAACCCTACAAGCCGCCGGTGGCTAAGCCGCCGACGGTGCCCAAGCCCGCGAGCTCGACGCCCGCTCCGGTGGAAAGCTACCGGCTGCCGACGATCTCGATTCCGGTCTCGCCGCAATCCCCGCCCAGCACCGCGCCCGCGCCCAGTGCCGCGCCGCCGAAGCCGACGATCCCATTGCCCGGCCAGGGGCCGGTGATCGTCAAACCCGCTCCTTCCCCCGTAGTTCCGCTACCCGGTACGCAACCGCCGGTGGTGATCCAGAAGCAACCAGCGATCGTCACGCCGGCGCCTACTGCGCCAAAACCGCCAACCGCGGCCCCCACGCCTCCGGGCGGGCCGGTCATGGCGACGCCGAAGCCCGAGCCGATCATCACCAAGCCGCCGGCCACGGCGACCTCAGCGCCAACTGGCGGCCCGGTCACATCGACGCCCAAGCCAGAGCCTGTGGGCGCCAAGCCGCCCGTGACTACGACGACCAAGCCTGCCGAACCATCCGTCAACCGCCACGCGGAAGAGGAAGAGAACCGCAGGCGGCGCGAAGCCGAGGCCGCCGAGGCGGCCGCGCGCGCGCGCGATGCCGCCAAAGCCTCCGGCGAGCGCGCCAAGCAAGGGCTCGCCTACCCGGACGTGCAGCCGGTCGTGCCGGGCACGGCCGTCAACGTCGCGCCGCAGACCGATGGCCCGTCCTCGGGCGAGATTCGCGGCCTCGGCGCGAAGATCCAGCAGTTCCAGGGCGGGCAGATGAAGGAAGCCGCGATCCCGCCGGAGACGCCGCCACGCGCCAAGCCGCCGGCCAGCGAGTGCGAGCCGGCGCCACCCGAGCGTTGTGCCGCCATCCAACGCCAGCTTGAACGCGCGAAACGCGAAGCTGACCGCCGCCTGCGCGAAGAGCTGCGCCGCGAGCGCGAGCGCGCTGAGCGCGAGCAGCGGCGCCTCGACCGGGAGGCCGATCGCCGCGAACGCGCCGAGCGGCGCGAGGCCAACCGCCAGGAGCGCGAGCGGCTGCGCGAGCAGGAGCGCAACCTGGGCAGGGACGCCGACGACATTGGCCGCGAGCGCGACCGCCTCGAGGGGCGGCGCGAGGCGCGCGAGAACGAAGGTCGCGACCTGCGCGAGCGCGAGCAGAACCTGCGCCGCGGCGGCGATCCGAACTGCCAGAGCGCGGAATGCCGCCAGATCCGCGAGCGCCAGGCCGAGTTGAATCAGGAGCGCGTCAAGGACCTCCGGGCCGAGACCGACCTGCAGCGCCGCGGCGAGAAGTTCGACCGCGAGTACCGCCGCTATCGCGCCGAGAGCAACGATCTGGAAAAACGCCTGGATCGCGGCGAAGGCCTCGATCCCGGCGAGCACAAGGGGCGAACGGAGGTGCGGGAGCGCAACCGCCTTGCCGATGATATGGACCGGCGCATGAACGAGCTCGACGGGAAGGACCGCGAAGCCCGTGAAAAGAAGGGGCCGCCGCTTACGCGCGCGGAGCGCGAAGAGCTCAATAAGCTCCACGGCAGCGGCTCGGGCAAGACCATGGGCGACGCGATGCGCGAGCGGGCCGCGGAAGTCGCGCGCGACATCGATTTCGACCGCCTTTCGGGGATGAGCACCGGCGAGCTGCGCGAAACGGCGCGCGACCTCGGACGCAGTGCCCGGCAGCTCGGCGACCTGGAGAAGCGCGTCGGCATGGGCGGTCCGCAGCCGCCCGCGGGTGATGGCGGCCCCTCGGCACGTGAGACAGAGCTGGCCCGCGAGCGCGAGAAGGTCAACGCCGAAATGAACCGAATCGGCAACAACATGACGCGGCAGGACCAGGCCATCCGCAACCTGGAACTGGCGCGCAACTACACCGGCTCTCAGCTCAAGGATGCGCGGGACAAGGGCGCGCCGCCGGAGGAAATCCGCCGGCTGGAACGCAAGCTGGAGCTGGAGAACCACAACGTCGATCGCGCCAAGGCGGAGATGAACCGCCTGCATCGCGAGATGGGGCATGCCGGCGACGCCTCGCGGCTGCTGAGCGAACGTGAGGGCAACGCCGCGCTCGCCAACGCGGGCAATCTCGCCACCGGCGTGGTCAACGACTACAACAAGTCCTACGGCGAGCTGATCGACGAGAAGGGCGAGGTGCGCCCGGACCGGTTGGCGCGCGAGGTCGCGCAGACCGAGCGATCGCTGCAACAGCTCGACAAATCGGCGCCGGGCAGCCCGGAGCAGAAGCAGGCAATCGACCAGCTCTCGCGCCAGGGCATCGACTTCCAGGTCGATGGCGGCGGCAAGGTGACATCCTGGAGCGCGCGCACGCCGTATGCGGGCGCGGTGGGCGACGCCGCGCACAACGCGGCGCGCCTGGCGGAACTGGAAGCCAAGCCCGACACGCAGCTCACCGACCGCCAGCGGCCGGAGCTGCAATACCTGCGCAACGAGCGCGCCGCCGCCCAGGACATGGTGCGCCGGGCGAATCAGCCCGCGCCCATTGCCGATACCGGCGGCGGTAGCCTCACCGATCGCTTCAAGCGCGAGGCGCGGCCCGGCCAGACCTTCCAGCAGTGGTACGCCGAGGAACAGCAGCGCGTCGCAGTCGCTGGCCCGGCGGCCTCACCCGGCCAGCGGCAGGACGCTGCTGAAGCTCGCGAGCGCGCGGCCGGCGCCACGCTGGATCGCGAAGCCGCCGAGCGGACGCGCCAGCGTGCAGGCGCGCAACGCACGGCAGACGATCGAGCCGCCGAGCGTTTCCTGCGCTACGGGCGGGTCGAGGGCGAGACGGCGAAACCCGAGGCAGCACCCGCACCGACCGCGACCTCGACCCCCGGCCAAGCGGTGGATGCCTCGGCACGGCGCGACGCCGAAGCCGCCGACCGCAAGGCCGCGGCCACCGAAGGCGGCCTGGGAGCCTGGCGCGCCGCGCGCGACCGGCAGAACGAGCAGCGCCTCGCCGAGCTGCAGAAGAAACCCGATATCACAGGTGCCGAAAAGCAGGAAATCGGTCGCCTGCGCGCGAGCCTGGACGCTAGCCGGCAGCAACAGGAAGCCGAGCGCTCGTCCAGGCCCGCACCGGAGCGCGTAGCTGCTGGGTCGACGCCGGCCACGCCGCCGCGCGTTGTCGAATATCGCGATCACATCAACGAAGAACTGGAGCGCTCGCGCCGAGCCGTAGAGCAAGCGAAGGACGGCACGGCAGTCGACAAACTGCGCGCCTCGGTCTACCGACAGGAGGCACAGATCAACGAGGCCGAGCGTGACGGCAAGGACACCGATGCCATGCACGACCGGCTCGCCAGCACGCGCAAGGAGCTGGGCGATGCCCTGCAGCGCGAGATGGCGGATGTAACTGCTACGGATGCGGCGCTGCGTGCTGCGCTGCTCAATCGCCACCAGCAACAGGCCGATCTCGAGCGCCAGGAAAGACTCGATGCAGCATCGGCAAAACCACGGCCGCCAGTCTCGCGCGCCACCCCGCCTCCGGCGCCTTCGCGTGAGGAATCCGCGGCCGCCAGCGAGCGATGGGCTGCCGTGCGTCCGCGGACGGAGGCGGAAGAGGCCGCCCAAGCGCAAAAGCGCAAGGAAGAGATGGAGGCGCGCGAACGGCGGACTGAAGAGGAAGCGAAGGAACGCGCGCTCAGGTTCGGCACGCTACCGCCGGAGGCATTCAAGCCGGGCGACACGGGCCCTGCCGCAGCCGCCGCAGAGGAACGGCGCGCCAAGCAGACGCAGCGCGACGCCGAGCTCGCCAGCGCGGCCGAGCGACGCCGGCAGGAGATGGCCGAGCGCGAGAAGCAAGTCGAACGCGATGCAGCGGAACGCGTCCAGAAGTACGGAGCTTCGCCGCCGGAACCAGCCTCCGAACCCGCGCAGACGCCCGAAGAGCGGCGCGCGAATGCAGCGCGGCGCGACGCCGAGGAAGCCGCCGCCGCCGAGAAGCGCCGGCAGGACATGGCCAGGCGCGAGGCAGACCAGGCCGCCGCCGCTGAAAGACGCCGCGTGGAGATGGCCGAGCGCGAGAAGCAGTCCGAACGCGACGCAGCCGATCGCGTGCAGAAATACGGCACGCTTCCCCCGGCGAAGCCCAAGCCGCCGCCCCCGCAGCCGGTCCAGGTCGCCGCAGTCAAGCCGCAGCCAGCAGCCGCGCCGGCAGCTGCGCCGCCGCCCGGGCCTGCGGCGGAGCCGCAGCCTACCGCGCGGCCGAACGATGCCGCACCGCCGGGCTCGACGCCGATGGGGGAAAGCGATGCGGCCGCCGCGCGCGCACGCTACCTCGCCGGCCTGCAGCAGGAACTCGACCAGCACCTCATCGGCTCGGAGCTGGCGCGCACCGCAGTGCCCGGGATCCTTGCCGCGTTCACCGACCAGCTCGGGCCGGACGCGACCAGCGCGCTGCTGGGCGCCGTGTGGAACAAGCTCGGCAACCGGCAGGTCGATGCGGCGCAGTTCCTGGAAATCCTCTTCACGGAAATCGACGGCCGCGCCGCGGCCACGGGAGATGCGGAAGCTTCGCGCTCCTCGCGCATGGCGCACGCGATGGCGCTCGAAGCGCTGGCGGCGAACAGCGCGCTGACCGACGCACAGAAGACGACGCTGAGCAACGCGCTGCACACGCTCGCGACCAGGCTGATCGAGGAGAACCGCGCCGCGGCAGGCGCGGCGAAGGACCCGCTGCAGCAGGCGCTGCGCCAGGCCGACATCCTCAACCTCTCGGGCATGCTCGGGCCGCAGGACCAGACCGCGCGCACCAGCGCCGAGGCCGCGGCCAAGGCACTCGCGCAGCTGTTCGGCAGCATGAAGGGCGGCGTCGCGCAGCCGGCCGACCTCGCCAACGCGCTCGATTCGGTCGAGCGCAGCCTCGGCACCCTGCCCGGCGGCGTCGATCCCGCGGTCGTCGAGGCGCTCGTCGGCGGGATCGCCGAGGGCTATCGCGCGCTCGCCGACTCGTTGCGCGCCGCCAGGGGTGGCGACGAACGGCTGCGCGCCGACCTCATCGTCGAGGCCGAGACGCGCGAAGCGCGGGCGCGGCTCGCCACCGGCAACGCGGTCGACGCCCTCGCGGCGCTCGCGCCGCGCCAGGGCGAGGATGCGGCTTCCGCCAGTGCGCGCGCCGCGGCGCGCGGCGCGCTGCTCGAGCGCGTCGTCGGACTTTACGCCGGTCTATCGCCGGAGCAGCAGGCCCGCCTCGGCGACGTCGAGAAGCTGAAAGCCGAGCGCCTGAACACGCTGCGCGGCACGTTCGCGGCCGAGCGCGATCCGCAGCGCGTCGCCGCCCACGCCGTGCCGCTGGTTCACGCGCTCGAGGCCGCCGGCCAGGCGGCCGAAGCGCTCAAAGTCGCGACGGACGCCGCCGCGCGCGCGCCGAGCAACGGCATGCTCCAGGGCGAGAGGCTGCGTCTGGCGTTGCTGGCGCAGGGGACGCAGGCCGACCCGGCCGGACTGCTGGAGGCGATCCCGGCCGAAGCGCGGCCCGCGGCGATCGCGCTCGCGCTGGATGGCTTCGCGCTCGCGGGCCGCGCCGACCTCGTCGACGCGCTCGGCAACGCAGCCCTCCGCGCCGCCGGCAGCAACTTCGCGCTCGCCGCCACGCTGCAATCGCAGGTCGACCTCGCCGCGATCGACGCGCTCGCCAACTCGGGCAGGGACCCGGCCGCGCTGGGGCAGCGCATCACCGCGGCGCGCAACCGCCTCGGCCCCGACAGCAACCTGCCGCCCGAGCAGGTCCGGGTGGTGCGCTCCGCGCTCGATGCCGCCGAGCGCCAGGCGCGGCGCGTCAGCGGCTGGCAGCAGTCGCTCGCCTCCGGCAAGCCGCCCACCGGGGGCTACATCGGCATTGCGCGCGAAGCCCTGCAGTCCGGGCGCCTCGACATCGCTGCCGAGGCGATTAACCGCGAGCTGCGCGGCCTGGGCGGTGCGAGCGCGGACATCAAGCTGCGCCGGTTGTCGGAAGCGCAGGCGCTCGCCTCGATGGTGTCGAGCCGGCTCGCCGCTGCCGACGTGTCCGCGAGCCAGCGCGCCGCCGGCAACGCCTTCCTCACCTCGATCGCCGAGCCGTTGCGCGGCGGCCTGGCGGAGCTGATCGAGAGCCAGCGCAGCCTGCTGCGCGCGGTGATCAACGCGCGCGCCAACAACCCCCAGGCCGACGTCGGCGGCGACTACGATGCCGCCCTGCAGCGCCTGCGCGAGGGTTCGCGCCTGCGCATGGAGCTCGACCTCGCCGCCGTCCCCGCGGCGCAGCGCGAGCAACGCGTCAGTTCGAGCATCGGCGAGCTGACGCAGCGCATCGCCGAGCGCACCGCCGAAATCCGCAAAGAGTTCGCCGGGCTGCGCGAGGATGTGCTGAAGGGCGAGGCACGCCAGCGCCTGGACCTGCGCCTCGCGGAGGTCGATGCCTTGCGTGCCGAGCGCGACGCGCTGCGCGACATCGAGCTGGACCGGGCGGGCAACCTCGACGTGAACATGCGGGTCGCCGGCGGCACCCGCAACGTGCCGCCGCGCACCGCGGAGCTGTGGAGCCTGGAGCGCCAGCTAAACGGCTTCAACCAGCAGGACGGGCACAACTGGGACGACATCAAGCTCGACTTCGGCAGAAGCACCGCCGGCCGGCTCAACAACGCGCGCAGCGACCGGCAGTCGCAGCGCGCCCGCGAGGAAAACCCGAACAGCTGGCTGGAGACGCTGATCGTCTCCAACGAGCAGGAGTACCTCGAGCGCCGCCGCGCGCAGGTGGTGATGGAGGATCCACGACTGAGCGGCGACGCGCGGCGCCAGGCGCTGCAGCGGAGCTACCGCTTCGAGGCCGACGCCTACAAGGCGGAAGGACAAAGCTACATCTTCAACGATCTCACCGGCACCGGCGAAGGCCATCTGCAGAAGTCGCGCGAGCGCTACGCGCAGATGGAAAGCCAGCGCCTGGGCTGGCTGCGCTCGGACCTCGAGCGCGCCGGCAAATCGGGCGACCCGCAGGCCTTCTTCCGCTCGCTGGTGGGCCTGCGCGAGGCGCAGCTCGCCGGGCAGATCGAGACCTACGCGAGCTACCTCAACGACGACTGGACCACGCGCGGGCCGGTGAAGGGCGTGCGCATCGGCCTCTACGGCGCCGAGACCGGCGCCGCGCTCGACGCGGCGAGCGCCGCCGACGCGCTGCTGCACCCGGCGCTGATCCGCGCGAGCTATCACCCGCCGTCCGACCTGTCGGCCGCCGACCGGGAAGTTCTCACCGACGCGGGCTTCATGCGCGACGGGCGCTACGTCATCCCGCGCGGCGCAACCGAGGACCTGATCCGTGTCAGCACTGCAGGTACCGACTTCGCGAAGGAAAGCACCGTCGATCGCTACGTCAACTTCCGCAAGGCGGCCGAGCTTGCCGCCACCGTCGTGCTGCCGGGCGGCTTCTCCTCGCGCGTCGCGGGCAGCCTCGTAGCGCGCGCGGGCCTCGCCGAACTGGCGGCGGCGGCGGGAGCGCGCGAGGTCGCGGGCGTGGTCGGCACCTGGGTTGCGGGCAAGACGGTAGAGACAGCGCTGTTCACCGTGACCTCGCGCGCCGCGCAGACGCTGCTCGACCCGACGCTGATCCTCGACCAGTCGGCCTGGGGCCTGGGCGCGTTCGGCAGCGAGTTCACGCACAACCTCGCCGTGATCGGCGCGCTCGGCCTGGGCGGCGGCGCGATGGGCACGGCCCGCGCGCTGGCCGCGAATGCTCTGGGCGAGCGCATTGCCGGCGCGGGCGCCTATGCGCTGTTCCAGGCTGCGACCGGCGCCGCGGCGATCACCGGCGAGGCGGCCCTTCTCACCGGTCTGGATCGGCTGGTGAGCGGCAACGCGATCACGCAAGAGGACTTTGTCGGCAATCTCCTCACGGTTGGCATGCTCAAGGCCGCGCACGGCTCCGCGCCCGACCTGCGCGCCGAGGGCGCCCGGACGGCGCGCCACCTCGACCGGATGCAGCGCCGGTACCAGGAATGGGTGCAGGACCGCGCCTTCCGCGAGATCGCGAGCTCGCCGCCCGGACGCATGCTGCGCGACCAGTACGGCGGCAGTTGGGACGCGGTCCGCAAGGCGCACCGCGACGGCAAGATCAGCGACGCGCAGATGGACGCGCTCGTGCGGCTGCGCGGCCAGGTAGTGGACGCCCTGCTGAACGAGATCAAAGGCGAGCTGGGCGCTGAATTCGAGGCGCTGGGCTCGGTCAACCGCACCAGCGACTACGACCTGTCGTTCTCCGGACCGAAGGCCGAGCTCGCGGTGATCCTCTTCAACGCCCGCTTCGGCGGCGCCTGGCGGCAGGCGATGGGCTTCGGCGGCAGCGAGGCGGCCTCGCGCTTCGACACCAACATCTACACGCGCCCGGTGTTCGACGAGATCGGCCGCGGCGGCGCCGCCGACGATTGGGTGCAGGAGGGCTATGCGCAGATGCAGGCGCGCCGCAACATGGACGACGCGGCATGGAAACAGCATGTCGCCGACACCCTCGCCGGCGCGAAGGACCCGGCCCTGCGCGCGCGCCAGCAGGAGCTGCTCGAGCGCGTCAACCAGCGCCACGCGGAATTCGAAGCGCTGGTGCGCGAGTTCCGGCCCGGGGCGGCTGCCGAGCTGGGCTTGCGGCCCGAGTCGATGGACGCGGACCGCGTCACCCGCAACCGGCTGTACGAGGACGCCCTGCGCGAGATCATCGGCCTCAAGGATGCCCTCGCCAAGGCGAGCACCGATGCGCAGCGCGAGGACATCCGGTCGCAAATGCGCGCCGCGCAGTCGCGCGCCCTGTACTTCGCCGCCGAGGCCTATCTGACGCAGGCCGCGATCAACCACGTAGTGGACTCGGTGCAGTCCTCGGGCCGCTCGATCAACGCGCGCACCCTGCTCGGCCCGCGGCCCGAAACGGGCAAGGTGAGAATCGACGAGGACTTCGCGCGGCAATCGCTGATCGAGCAGAAGGGCTACATTGCGCATTACCTGCACGGCACGTTCGACGTCGGCACCGCGATCAAGGTCGGCAAGTACTTCATCCGCGTGCTGGATGCGGTCCAGCAGACCGGGCGCGACCTGATGAGCCGCGAGGCGCTGGTGCGGACTACCGGCCTGATCGACGCGCGCCGCGGCGAAGCACCGGCGTTGCGCGACGCCCTCGCCGCGCGGCAGATCATCGCAGACCTGCGCGCGCGCGGCGTCGATCCGGCCGAGCTGGGCCGGTTGCAGGCGGAACTGCAGAATGCCCGCGACGCCTATGACCAGCTCAGCGAGCGGACGGGTCTCAGCAAGGAGGAACGCAAGGCAGAGAAGGAACGGCTAGCCGCGGCAGAGGACGCTGCGACACAGATCGTGCTCAATGCGCTGCGCCGGCTCAGCGGCGGCAACATCGATGTGCAAGGGGCTGCCAACCGCGCCGCGGCGGAATTCGTACAGCAGGCGCAGAACGCGCTGCGCGATTACACGCGGGACCTCGCCGGCACGCAGCGCCTCGACCCGACCGCGCAACTGCGCTTCCGCCGCCGGCGCCAGCCGAAGACTTGCGGCGGGCTACTGCGCCGGGGGCAGGTGCGCCGGCAACGGATTGGCGGAGAGAGTCTGGCGGAGAGAGTGGGATTCGAACCCACGGTACGGGTTTAGCGTACACACGCTTTCCAAGCGTGCGCCTTAAGCCGCTCGGCC
>JADLES010000279.1 GCA_020845995.1 Burkholderiales bacterium
CGCCGCAGTCCCGCCCGCAGTCCAGGCCCGCCGACCCGATCTTCTCCAAGCCCTATGAACCAGGCACGGCGCCAGCCGTCGCCCGAGTCGCCGAGCCGGCGGTCCATCCGAAGCGCCGCGAGCGGCCGGTCGCCGCGCTGCTCGGCGGTCTGAAACGAGCCTAGAACGGCAAAGGCGCTGTCGGCTTCAGCGGCTGCAGCGTTTTCCTGAAGTCTTCCTGAATGCGTTCGAGCGCCGCCTCTGTGTCGCCCTCGAAGCGCAGCACGATCACGGGCGTGGTGTTGGAGGCGCGCGCGAGGCCGAAGCCGTCGGCGTATTCGGCGCGCACGCCGTCGATGGTGAGCACGCGCTGCGCGGCGGGGAAGGGCGCCGATTGCAGCAGCCGCTCGATGAGCGCGTGCGGCTCGCCCTCGGCGAGCTTCCAGTTGAGTTCGGGCGTGCAGGGGGCGTCGGGGAGACGTTCCAGGATTTCACTTGGATTCTTCTCTTTTGAAAGAATCTCGAGAAGCCGCGCGCCGCAGTAGAGGGCGTCGTCGAAGCCGTACCAGCGCTCCTTGAAGAAGATGTGCCCGGACATCTCGCCCGCGAGCGGCGCGCCGGACTCCTTCAGCTTCGCCTTGATGAGCGAATGGCCGGTCTTCCAGACGACCGGCCGGCCGCCGTGGCGCTCGATCCAGGGCGCGAGCAGGCGCGTGCACTTCACGTCGTAGATGATCTCGGCGCCGGGGTTGCGCGAGAGCACATCTTTCGCGTACAGCATCAGCTGGCGGTCCGGGAAGATGATGCTGCCGCTCCTGGTGACCACGCCCAGCCGGTCGCCGTCGCCGTCAAAGGCGAGGCCGATCTGCGCGGCTCCGGCTTTCAGCTCCTGAATCAATGCGGAAAGATTTTCGATCTTGGATGGATCGGGATGGTGATTCGGGAAATTGCCGTCCACTTCGGAAAACAATTCGGTGACCTCGCAGCCCAGCGCCCGGAACAGGCGCGGCGCGACGATGCCGGCGACGCCGTTGCCGCAGTCGATTGCGACCTTCATCGGCCGCGCGAGCCGGACGTCGCCCGCGATGCGCTGCACGTAGGCATCGAGCACGTCCTGCCGGTTTCTCTCGCCGCGGCCCGTCGCAAAGCGGCCCGCCTCGATCCGGCGCCGCAGCGCCTGGATCTCCTCGCCCGAAAGCGTATCGCCCGCCACCACCATCTTCAGGCCGTTGTAGTCGCCCGGGTTGTGGCTGCCGGTCACCATGACCGCGCTGCGGCAGCCGAGGTGCTCGGCGGCGAAGTAGGTGACCGGCGTGGGCACCACGCCCAGCTCGATCACGCCGGCGCCCGCGGCGTTGAGGCCGTCCATCAGCGCAGCGCACAGTTCCGGTCCCGACAGGCGGCCGTCGCGGCCGACGGCGAACGTGGGCGCGCCGCGCTCGGCGCCCAGGCTGCCCAGCGCGCGGCCGATCTCGCGCACCGTCGCCGTGGTGAGCGTGCCGCCGGCGATGCCGCGGATGTCGTAGGCGCGGAAGATTTCGGGCGGAAGATTCATGGCGCAGCGAGGAACTCGAGCGCGCGGCGCGCGAGCCACTGCCCGCGGCCGGGAAAGCCGGCATGGCCGCCGGTCTGCGGGAATTCGAGCGTCACATTGGACGGTATATCACGTCCGCGGATCCGCTCCAGCGCCGGCGCGGGCAGGAACGGATCGTTGCGCGCGTTCAGCACCAGCACCGGAACCCGGATGCGCGCAAGCCAGGGGCCGCTGGAAGAGCGCGCCCAGTAATCGTCGGCGCCGAGAAAGCCGTGCAGCGGCGCGGTGACCGTGTCGTCGAATTCCCAGAAGGTCTGCGCGTGGGCAAGGCGCGCCGCGTCGAACAGCCGGGGGTGGCGCTCGAGTTTCGCGAAAGACTTGCTCTTCAGGGTCTTCAGGAACCTGCGCGTGTAAAGCCGCCTGCTCAGGCCCCGGTCGAGCGCGCGGCCCGCCGCGGCGAGGTCGAGCGGCGCCGAGACGGCGACGGCACGCGCGACCGCTGCATCCGCGCCGGCCTCGCCCAGGTGCTTGAGCAGCGCGTTGCCGCCAAGGGAGACGCCGATCGCGTGAAGGACGCCCTTCGGGGCGTAGTCTGCCTGCAGACGCTCGAGGATCCAGGCGATCTCCGCGCTGTCGCCCGAATGGTAGGCGCGCGGCAGTCGGTTCAGCTCGCCCGAGCAGCCGCGGAAATGCGGCACCACGCAGCGCCAGCGCCTCGCCAGCGCCTGCGCCGCAAGCGCGCGCGCATAGTGGCTCGCGGAGCTGCCTTCGAGGCCGTGAAACAGGGCGAGGAGCGGGCCGGCGCCGCGCTCGCCCGGTTCGGCCCAGTCTAGATCGACGAAGTCGCCGTCGGGCGCATCCCAGCGCTCGCGCCGCCAGGCGATGCGCGGGGCCGGCGCGACCGCCGCGGCGATGGTCTGCAGGTGCCCGCCTGGCAGCCACCACGGCGCCCTGTAGCTTCCGGGCCGGCCGCTCAATGCAGGTACTTGGACGCCGACGGGTCGGCGGGGCCGGCTTGCTGGGCGGCCGGCGCGCCCAGGGCCGGCGAGGCATGGTGCACGACCATGCGCCAGCCCGATGGCGTGCGCAGGTACACGTTGGTCGTCACCATGGGCGGGCGCGGCTGCTGTTCGCCCGCGACGGTGATGTGCTCATGCACGTTGCGCACCTCGACCATCATGCCGGTCATCACGACCTGCTGGCCGATCTGCACGCGCATGCTCGGGCCGCCGGCGAACATCTGGCGCCAGCCCTCGCGCACCTGCGCCTGGCCGGCGTGGCGCTGCCCGCCCGGGTGCACGCAGACGATCTCCTCGTCCTCGGACCACACCGCCATCATCGCCTCCAGGTCGGCCCGCTCCAGCGCCTCGTAGAACGCGGTTTCGGCGTCCTGCGCGGTGGGGAAGATCTTCGTGCTCACGGCGCCGTGCCGAGCGCGGCGTGCACGGCCTGCAGCACCGGCTCGACCGCGAGTTCGCGCATGCAGCGGAAATGGCCGAGCGGGCACTCTGGCTTGTAGCAGGGGCTGCATTCGAGCTGCAGCCAGAACACTTTCGCCCCGGGCGTCTGCGGCCCGGTGTGCTCGGGGCTCGAGGAGCCGAACAGCGCCACCACGGGCCGGCCGGCCGCCGCCGCGACGTGCATCAGGCCCGAATCGTTCGATACCACCGCCGCGGACTTCGCGATCAGGTCGATCGCATCATCCAGGCTGGTCTTGCCGATCAGGTTGAGGCCGGGAATCTCGCGGTAATCCTCCGGGTCGCCCGCGGCGCCGAGCAGCACGATCTGCATCCGCAGCCTGGAGGCAAGCTCGCGAAAGTAGGGCCAGCGCTTCGCCGGGCCGTATTCGGCGCCCGGACAGAGGACGAGGTAGGGGCCCGTGATGCCGAAGCGGGCCACCACATCGGTGAGTCCGGTGCGGATGCACGGGGCGGGCAGGGGCATCGCCGGCTCCGTTCCCGGCTCCTCGGCCAGCCTCGCGTAGTGCAGCGACATCGGCTCGCGCGGCTGCGCGGTCCGGTGGATGCGGTTCAGCAGGCCGACGCGCGACTCGCCCAGGTAGCCGACGCGCAGCGGAATCCGCGCGAGCGACGGCGCCAGCGCCGACTTCATGGTGTTCGGCAGCACGTAGGCCTCGGTGTATTCGCGGCCGCGCAGCATCCGTCCGAGGCGCCAGCGGTCGCCCAGTTGCAGCTCGCCGTGGCGCAGGTCCGCCTCGATGACCTTCGAGACCTCGGGCATACGGCGCAGCACCGCCGCCACGCGGGGCGGCGCGAGGAGATCGATGCGCGCGCCGGGTTTCCTGTCGAGCAGCCGCATGAGCAGCGGCTGCGCCATCAGCGCATCGCCGATCCAGTTGGGTGCCACCACCAGGAGGCGCGTAGCGCCAGCGAGAGGTCGCGTCAGGCTAGTGTCCCTTGGGTGCGGCGCCCTTGTACAGGTACCTGGTGCCGCAATACGGGCACAGGGCCTCGCCGTGCCTGACCACGTCGAGAAAAACGCGCGGATGCCGGGCCCACAGCGGCGAACCGGGCAGCGGGCAGTGCAGCGGCAAGTCCTTCTCGGTCAGCTCGACGCGGCGCGCCTCGTCGTGGCTCGCGCCGGCGCTCATCGCCTGCCCTTCTGCATCGGCACCGGCGTCAGCCAGTGCCGGTGCTTGCGGTCCTTGCCGGTGACCACGTCGAAGAATGCCTTCTGCACCGCCTTGGTGATCGGTCCCGCCTTGCCCGCGCCGATGACGCGCCCGTCGAGCTCGCGGATCGGCGTCACCTCGGCGGCGGTGCCGGTGAAGAAGCACTCGTCGGCGATGTAGATGTCGTCGCGCGTCAGGCGCTTGGCCTTCACCTTGTAGCCGAGGCCCTCGGCCAGCTCGATCACCGAGCTGCGCGTGATGCCGGTGAGCGCGGAGGTGAGCTCGGGCTCCCAGATCACGCCGTCCTTGATGACGAAGATGTTCTCGCCGGCGCCCTCGGCGACGAAGCCGTCGACATCGAGCAGCAGCCCTTCGTCGTAGCCGTGCTGGGTCGCCTCCAGCGTCGCCAGCACCGAGTTGGGGTAGGTGCCCGACATCTTGGCGCGAGCCATGGTGACGTTGACGTGGTGGCGCGCCACCGACGCGGTCTTCACGCGGATGCCCTTGTTGAGCGCCTCGGGCCCGAGGTAGGCGCCCCAGGGCCAGGCGGCGATCGCCACGTGCACCCGCGCGCCCACCGGCGAGACGCCCATCTTCTCAGAGCCGTAGAAGGCGATCGGCCGGATGTAGCAGGCCTCGTGGCCGTTGGCCGCCACCGTGTCGATCTGCGCCTGCATCAGCCGCTCGATCGAATACGGGATCTTCATCAGGTAGATGTGCGCCGAGTTGATCAGGCGCTGCGAGTGCTCGCGCAGCCGGTAGATCTGCGTGCCGCTGACGGTCTTGTAGGCGCGCACGCCCTCGAACACCGCCAGGCCGTAGTGCAGCGAATGGGTGAGCACGTGGGTGGTCGCCGAGCGCCAGGGGACCAGCTTGCCGTCGTACCAGATCCAGCCGTCGCGGTCCGCCATCGACAGCGGCGCCGCGGCTTTGGTTTTCGCCATGAAATCTGTTTCCTTGAGGAAAGGAAAAAACAAGTTAACCACAAGCGCGCGCCATCCGCCATACTATTAACATGAATGTTAATCATGTGTTCGCCGCGCTGGCCTCGCACCCGCGACGCCAGATCCTCGTCTTCCTCGCGCAGACCGCGCTCTCGACCTCCGACCTCGCCGCGCGTTTCGGCACCACGCCGCCGGCGGTGTCGCGCCATCTCTCGGTCCTGCTGCACGCGGGCCTGGTGTCCGCCGAGCGGCAGGGGCAGCGGGTGCTCTACCGCCTGGAGCGCGACGTCCTGCTGGATGCGCTGGCGCGCTTCGCCTCGGAGATGGACGCGCCGCTGCGCCGCGCGCCGCGCGAGGCCCTCTAGCGCTAGACTGCGGCGGCACATGCGGCTCTTCCTTTCCCTGCTGACGTCGCTCACGGTCGCCGGCTGCGCCGCGGAGCCGCTCGCGCCCGCGGACGGCGCGATCTCTTTTCCGAGCGCGGGCAGCCTGCAGCGCAGCGGCGGCCGCTTCCTCGTGCAGGACAGGCCCGTGCGCCTCGGCGGCGAGCTCAGGTTTCCCGGGGGCGACGGGCCCTTCCCTGCGGTTGTTCTCGCGCACGGCTGCAACGGCAACCGCAACATCGAGCGCGCCTGGGGCCCGACCCTGCGCGAGTGGGGCTACGCGACCTTCGTCATCGACAGCTTCCATGGCCGCGGCATCATCGAAGTCTGCACGCAGGGGAGAGCCCTGCTGCCGCTGGAACGCGTGCCCGACGCCTACGGCGCGCTGCGCCTGCTCGCCGCGAACCCGAAGATCGACGCGCGGCGCATCGCGCTGATGGGCTTTTCGCACGGCGGCGCACTGACGATGCTCGCCGCCACCGCCTGGGCGAAGGACAGCTATGCCCCGGCGGGACAACCCTCGTTCCGCGCCTTCTTTCCGTTCTACCCGAACTGCAACGCCCGCTTCCCAGAGCGCGACCGCGTATCGGCGCCGGTGCGCATCCACACCGGTGCCGCTGACGACTGGACCCCCGCCGCGCCCTGCGCCGACCTGGCCGCGCGTCTCAAGGCCGCCAGCCAGGACGTGGGCATCGACATTTATCCCGCTGCGCATCACGGCTTCGACCAGGCGCCGCCGCGCGAGATCCATCTTCCCAACGTCAACAACGGCTCGGCCTGCTTCCCGCAGTCGCCGAGCATCCTCGGCCCGGTCGTCCCTACCAGCGTTTCCGGCTGCCTCAAGAAAGGCGCCACCGTCGCCGGCAACTCCGTGGCCGCCGCCGCCGCGCGGCGCAACTTGCGCGCGCAACTGGACGAATTGATGAAGTAGCCCGTGGCCAGGTTGTCCCCGATCGATGGGATGCGTTGCCTCCTGGAAAGTATGATCAATCGGCCGGTTCGTTCCATCTTGGTGGATTGCAGACCGACCACGTTCGCCGACGAAAAAGCAGCTAGTACTATTCGGGCAGCAGAGAGAGCAGGGTTAGCGCCTCGGTGATCGTGCGCGCGGCGGCCCAGAGGATCGGACGTCTCAAAGACCACTCGGAGGGAGCATCATGACGACGGCGGCTTCGTTCAATCGGGAGCTTGGGCTGAAAATCAATCGCGACATCTGGAATGGTCGGCAGTTCGACAAGATCGTGATCATGACGGTGCAAGACGGAAAGGTCGTCCATCAGGCCGGTGTGATCGACAACCTCACCGGCTTGCGACAGGTCGGCGTGATGCCGGTCGTCCCGGCGTAACCTCGCATGCCACAAGCGATCGAGATCGAAACACCGCGTCTGCGCATGCGCCAGTGGCGGGACTCGGATCGCGATCCGTTTGCGGCGATGAATGCTGATTCCGCGGTCATGGAGTTCTTCGAGTCCCCACAGTCACAAGCCGCCAGCGATTCAAGCATCGACGCCTGGCAAGCCCAGTTCGCCGCAAACGGCTGGAGCAACTGGGCAGTCGAGCTGCGCGAGTCCGCAGAGTTCATCGGTTTCACTGGCCTGTCGGTTCCTCGACGCAGGTTTTTCTTTTCACCGTGCGTCGAGGTAGGTTGGCGTCTGGCCCGCACAGCCTGGGGCTACGGCTATGCAACCGAGGCCGCGCGCGCCGCCCTTCGGGTTGCCTTCGAGCAACTGGCGCTGCAAGAAGTGGTCTCGTTCACTGCAATCGCCAACAAGCGATCGCGTGCGGTCATGGAGCGCATCGGCATGCACAACGCAAACCAGGACTTCGAGCACCCTGGCATCACCGAAGGTCATCCACTGCGCCTTCACTGCCTCTATCGCATCACGGGTGCGCAATGGAGAGAGAATGCCGCCTACGCTTCTGCGAGCACACTTGCGGTTGGAAGAACGCGCTGATGAAGATCGCTGTCTTTGGCAAGCCGGGTGGCGGCAAGTCGACGCTGAGCCGGCAGATCGCAGCGGCCACACGCCTGCCGCTGCATCAGCTGGACCTTGTCCAGTTCCAGCGCGGCGGAAGCAAGGTAGCCGACGAGGAGTTTCTCAGACGCCATGCCGAAATCGTGGCCGAGGAGAAATGGGTAGTGGATGGCTTCGGCAACCCAAAGGCCTTTGCGGCCATGCTGCATGCCGCGGATGTG
Organism: Burkholderiales bacterium; assembly: GCA_020845995.1. Taxonomy (GTDB): domain Bacteria; phylum Pseudomonadota; class Gammaproteobacteria; order Burkholderiales; family SG8-39; genus RBG-16-66-20. The sequence continues at coordinate 7,670 of JADLES010000279.1, forward strand.
CTGGTCTACGTCGAGAGGTCTTACTTCACTCACTATTGGTGGGTTACGAAACGGCTGCTCAAGAGCCCGTTCTCCAAGCCGCTCGGCTGGCCCGAAGGCAGTCCTGTGGTGAGCTCGACGCTCAGCAGCTATCGCTTCCTCCGACGGTCACCAAAGTTCTGGAACTCGGCGCTCAAAACCAAACTGCTTGCGCTGCGGCCTGGAAAGCGCGTCTATATCGTTCGCCGCCAAGCCGATGCAGCGGCCTTGTTGGCCGATCTTGGTTCGTGAGAGTTGAGGATGAGCCTCAGCCAGCGCATGCACCTGACCGGGGAACCTCATTCGAAAAAGCGGACACTTCGAGCTAACGCTGTCGCAGGAGGATGATGAACAACGAGAAGATCACAGTCCGGCAAACCGAAACCGGCAGGACGATGGAGGTCGTCGTCTTCAGCAAGCGCGAGCAGGCCATCGAGGTGGTGGTCGGCGAG
>JADLES010000280.1 GCA_020845995.1 Burkholderiales bacterium
CCGCGGGCCTCGGAGCCGAAGAGATAGGCTTCCAGCACTTCCGCACGGCTCGCCAGCGCGCGCTCCAGGGCGCGTTCGAGAGCCTCGCCGGCGAGGCGCACGGAATTCGGTTTCGACGTCATGCGAACAGTTGTACCAGGTTCATCCAATGATACTTGATGCCCCGTGATCTACGCCCGAAGCGTTCGCCAGATGCTCTCGCTGGTCGCGGGCATCTGGATGGACTCGTCGCCGATCGCGTCGACGATCGCGTTCATCGCGGCGGCCAGCGCACCGACGGTGCCCGCTTCTCCTGCGCCCTTGGCGCCGAGCGGGTTGAGCCCGGTGGGCACGGCGTTGTGGCCGAGCGTGAAGCTGCAAAGGTCGCCGGCGCGCGGCATGGCGTAGTCCATGAACGAGCCGGTGAGGAGCTGGCCTTCGTCGTCATAGACGATGCGCTCCATGAGAATCTGCCCCAGGCCCTGCGCGACGCCGCCCGCGATCTGCCCGGCGAGCGTGAGCGGGTTGATCTCGGTGCCGACGTCGTCGACCACGACGTAGCCGAGCAGCTCGATGCTGCCGGTTTCGGGATCGACCTCCAGCTCGCAGATGTGGGTGCCGTTGGGAAAGGTCTCCTGCGCCGGCGAGAAGGTCGCGTGCTCGAACAGGCCGGGCTCGATGCCTTTCGGCAGCGTGGCGAAGGCGTAGGCGGCGCGCGCCACTTCCGCGAGCGTGACGCCGCGGTCGGTGCCGGCGATGGCGAAGCGGCCATCGGCGAAGGATACGTCGCTGTCGGCGGCTTCCAGCAGGTGCGCGGCGATGCGCTTGCCCTTGGCGATGATCTTGTCGGCGGCAAGCCAGAGCGCGGTGCCGCCGATCACCGCCGAGCGCGAGCCGAAGCTGCCCGCGCCGAACGCGACCACGTCGGTGTCGCCCTCGATCACGCGCAGCGCGTCGGGCGCAAGCCCGAGCCGCTCGCAGGCGATTTGCCGGTACATGGTCTCGTGGCCCTGGCCCTGGCTCTTGGTGCCGACCAGCAGCGTCGCGCCGCCGCCGGGCTCGAAGCGGATCTCGGCATACTCCATCCCGGGCGCCGCGGCGCGCTCGATGGCGTTGGCGAGGCCGATGCCGCGGAGTTTTCTTTTCATTTCCGAGGATTTTCTCCGGGCGGGAAATTCGGACCACTTGGAAATGCTCAATGCCTCGTCCATTCCTCGCTCGAAGTCCCCACAGTCGTAAGTGAAAGTGAGAGCCGTCTTGTAGGGAAAGGTCCGGACGAAATTGCGCCGGCGCAGCTCGACGCGGTCCACGCCCAGCTCGCGCGCGGCGTCGTCCAGCAGCCGCTCGAGCAGGTAGATCGCCTCGGGCCGGCCGTTGCCGCGGTAGGGCGCGAGCGACTGGCTGTGGCTGAAGACGCTCTCGACGCGCACATGTGCGGCCGGGATGTCGTACATGCCGGCGAGCGAGCCGAGGTTGGCGAAGCCGGGAAAGAGGTTGCGGTCGGAGGAGATGTAGGCGCCCACCGCGCTCGCGTTCCTCGCGCGCAGGGCGAGGATGCGGTGACTGGCATCGAAGGCGAGCTCGATCTCGGCCTCGAGGTCGCGCGCGTGCTCGTCGGCGAGCAGCGCTTCGCTCCGCTCGCAGGTCCATTTCACCGCACGGCCGAGACGCCGCGCGAGCCAGAGAACGTGCCGGTGCTCGAGGTGCGCCCAGCCCTTGGCGCCGAAAGCCCCGCCCACGTCCTTGCTGAGGACGCGGATGTTCCTCTCCGGCGCCTTGAGCACGCCGGCGAGGACCTCGCGCACGCGGTGCGGGTACTGCACGTCGCAGTGCAGCGTGTAGCGCTCATCGCCCGGGCTCCATTCGCCGAGCGCGCCGCGCGGCTCGAGGAACTGCGCGTGCACCCGCGACACGGTGTAGCGGCGCCGGACCGTGCGCGCGGCGCGCGCAAACGCCGCGTCGGTCGCGCCGCGGTCGCCGACCTCGAACACGTTGCTCACGTTGTCGGGACACTCGTCCCATACCGGGCCGCTCGCGGGCTCGGGCGCGTAGTCCACGGCCACCTGCTCGGCCGCATCCTTCGCCAGCGCCTGCGTCTCCGCGGCGACGATGGCGACCGGGTCGCCGACGTAGCGCGCGAAGCCCTTGGCGAGGCCCGGGTGCGCGCGCCAGAACATGGGCTGGCCGTCGGCGCGGCTGCGCTTGAGCGTGGGCGCGGTGGTGCCCAGGCCGTCGCGCTCCAGGTCCTCTACCGTGAACACGCCCAGTACCCCAGGCAGGGCGAGCGCGGCGGCGGCATCGACGCCGGCGATGCGCGCGCGCGCGTGCGGCGAGCGCACGTAGGCGATATGCGCCATGCCGGGTAGCACAAGATCGTTGATATAGCGACCGTCCCCGCGCAAGAGGCGCGGATCCTCGAAGCGCGTGACGGGCTGGCCGATGCCGAAAAGCGTCTGCATTCTTGCTTTCCATTCTAGAATGCCCCCACCATGGCGTACAAAGCCTTTGATCTCTCGGGCGCGCCAACGCGCCGCTGGGGCCAGCCGGAGGACTTCGGCGCGATCGCGGTGTGCCTCGCCAGGGATGCAAGCGGCTATCGCGCCGGCGAAACTTTCCCGGTCGACGACGGCGATTCGCTGTTTTAGGGCCGGGCGACGATGAAAGAGCAGATCGACGCGTTGTTGCTCAAGCTTCCCGGCGTGAGCGCGCGCCGGATCGGGAGCGTGGACGGCTACTTCGCCAGCGACAAGATGTTCGCCTGCGTGGGCGACAAGGGCCTCGGCCTGCGGCTGCCGGCGGCCACCGCCACCGAGCTGCAGTTCTCCTGCCAGTACATCCGCGCCTATTCGCCCGGCGGCGTGGCGAGCACGCGCGAGTGGGTGCAGATCGTGCGCGAGGATCCCGCCGATTTCGCCAAGGACATGGATCTGGTGCAGGAGTCGCTCGACTACGTAAAGAAAGGACGGCGCTGATGGAGCCGAAAGAGATCGTCGCCAAGCTGGAGAGCCTGCTGCGCCTGCGCTCGATCCCGTTCGGAATGAAGCTTTTCGAATCTGTCGACGAGATGGCGGCAATCCCGAAGATCCGCCGGCCGAAGGGCTCGGTGCATACCATGGACCAGGTCGTCGCGCAGGCGGCGCGCCTGGGCTGGACCGTGGGCGTGACGACGACGGATCTCGTAGGCGACCAGTGCCGCTCGGTGGTGGGCCTGGGCGGGCAGGACGAGAAGTGGTTCTCGGGCCAGCACATGACGGGCGTGTGGTTCGCTACGCAAGCCGACGCCTCGGCGCACCAGAAGGCGATGAACGTGGTGCCGAAAGGAAAATATGCCGCGCTTGCGGTCGCGCCGCTCGCCTCCGGGCGCCTGGATCCGCCCGACATCGCGCTCTTCTACGCCACACCTGGCGCGATGATCTACTTCATCAACGGCCTGCAATGGTCCGGCTACCGGCGCTTCGACTGGAGCGTGGTGGGCGAATCGGCCTGCGCCGATTCCTGGGGCCGGGCGCTGCGCACGCGCGAGCCGAGCCTGTCGATTCCCTGCTTCGCCGAGCGCCGCTACGGCGGCGTGCTCGATGACGAAATGCTGATGGCGCTGCCGCCCGAGCAGCTGGAAAAGGCGATCGTCGGCATGGAGGCGCTCGCCAAGAACGGCTTCCGCTACCCGTTCCCGCAGTACGGCATCCAGCAGGACGTGCGCGCCGGCATGGCGGTAAGCTATCCCGATCGCAAGTAGCGGGACATGTCGCTGACCGGCATCCGTTCAGCATCCGCCGTCGCCGCCGTTCTTGCCTGCGCTGCGTTCGTGCAGGCTGCCGAGCCGACGGCGAGCGCCAAGGCACGCGCGCTGGCGCTGGAGAACAAGCCCTGGCAGGGCGATTTCGACGGCATGCTCGAGCGGCGGCTGGTGCGCGTGCTCGTGCCCCACAGCCGCACCTTCTACACCAACGACAAAGGGCGCGAGCGCGGCATCACCGCCGAGTTCGTGCGCGACTTCGAGCGCTACGTCAACCAGAAGCATGCCAAGCGGCTCGCCCGGCGGCCGGTCACCTTCGCGATCATTCCGACCACGCGCGATGCGCTGCTCGCGAAGCTGGTCGACGGCCTGGGCGACCTCGCGGCCGGGGACCTCACGGTGACCGAGGAGCGCCGCAAGACCGCAGACTTCTTCGTGCCGCCGCAGCAGCGGGACGTCGCCGAGGTGGTCGTCACCGGGCCGAAGTCGCCGGCGGTCGCCGGCACGGACGATCTCGCCGGCAGGACCGTGCACGTGCGCAGGTCCTCGAGCTACTTCGAGAGCCTCACCGCACTCAACGAGCGGCTGAAGAAGGCGGGCAAGCCCGCAGTGAAGCTGGAACTGGTCCCGGACGCGCTCGAAGACGAGGACCTGATGGAGATGCTGAACGCGGGCCTCGTGCAGGCGATCGTGGTCGACGATTTCCTGGCGAAGATGTGGGCGCCGGTGTTCGACAGGATCCGCGTCAACGCCGGCGCGGCCGTGCGCACCGGGGGGCAGATCGGCTGGGCGATGCGCAAGGGGAGTCCCGGGCTGCTCGAAGCGCTGACGGAATTCAACACCAACGTCATCAAGAAGAGCAGCATGATCGCGGTGCGGACGCAGCAGGCGTCCAAGCGGATCGTCGCGCTGAAGGATCCGGGCGCGAGGGAAGAGCTGCAGCGCTTCGAGAGCACGCTCGCGCTGTTCCGCAAGTACGGCGCGCAGTACGGCTTCGATCCGTTGCTGCTCGCCGCGCAGGGCTTCCAGGAATCGCAGCTGAACCAGAGCCTGAAGAGCAGGGTCGGCGCGATCGGCATCATGCAGGTGATGCCGGCCACCGGCGCCGAGCTGAAGGTCGGCGACATCGCCATTGCCGAGAACAACGTCCACGCCGGCGCGAAGTACATGGACCAGCTGATCAAGCTGTACTTCGCGGACGCCCGGTTCGACGACACCAACCGGTCCCTCTTCGCCTTCGCCTCCTACAACGCCGGCGCGGGCGCCATCGCGAAAATGCGCGCGGAGGCGAAGAAGCGGGACTTCGATGCCAACAAGTGGTTCAACAACGTCGAGGTCGTGACCGCCGAGAGGATCGGCATGGAAACCACGACCTACGTGCGCAACATCTACAAGTACTACGTTTCCTATCGCCTGATGACGGAAGCGCACGGCGCCGCGCAGAAGGCGCGCGGCACGGTCAAGTAGCCCGCGCCGGGCGTAGGATTGCCGGATGCGCAAGTCGCCCGATCGCACGCTCAAGCTCACCCGCACCAGCCTATCTCCCGACCGGACCGGCAAGCTGCCGCGCGGCAGGCAGGCAATCGACCAGACCACGCGGCTTCCGCTGGGCGGAGTGGAGGCAGCGGCGGCGTCCGCCTTCCAGTGGCCGGCGCCGCCGTACTACGAGTTCGATGATCCGGCAGTGCCCGGCGCGACAGCGCCCTGCGTGCTGGCGTTCACCGATGGCGCCAAGGCCGCGGGCACGCTGCGCGACTTCTCGCCCGCCGACGAGCAACTGCGCTTCCAGCAGGAGAACACTGGCTCGGTGGTGACCATCGCCTTCTCGGGCCTGCTGCGCGTCGACCTGCCATCGCCGGTGACGCTGCGCCAGCAGAGCCTGCCGCCCAGCATGGAGCAGCGCGTGTTCGCGGCCTCGAACCGCCAGACGTTCGAGGTCCGACTGCACAACGGCGAGGTCCACCAGGGCGAGACGGTGGGCTACATCGAGGCGGTGTGCGGGCTGTTCCTCTACCTGCCCGACGAGAACGACCGCGTCGCGCGCTGTTTCATCCCGGCGCGCGCGGCCGCGCGCTACGGCATTGGCAAGCCGCTCGGCCAGATGCTGATCGAGGAGAAGCTGGCGAGCTCGGAGCTGGTCGACACCGCCGTGCTGCGGCAGATGGCGCTGCGCAGCCGCCGCATGGGCGAATACCTCACCGAGACGCAGGTGGTGTCGCAGGCGCAGCTCGCCGCCGCCATCAAGCGCCAGCAGACGCAGCCGGTGCAGATGCTGGGCGAGACGCTAGTCGAGCTCGGCTACCTGAGCAACGCGCAGCTGAAGGACGCGCTCGCCATCGAGGAGCGCAACCGCACGCTGCCGCTCGGCCAGATCCTCGCCGACATGGGCGTGGTCGAGCCCGAGGTGATCA
>JADLES010000281.1 GCA_020845995.1 Burkholderiales bacterium
AGGAACGAGGTCTCGATGTCGATCTGCGTGAACTCGGGCTGCCGGTCCGCGCGCAGGTCCTCGTCGCGGAAGCACTTGACGATCTGGTAGTAGCGGTCGAAGCCCGCGATCATCAGCATCTGCTTGAACAGCTGCGGGCTCTGCGGCAGCGCGTAGAACTGGCCGTCGTTGATGCGCGAGGGCACGAGGAACTCGCGCGCGCCCTCCGGGGTCGACTTGTACAGGACCGGCGTCTCGATGTCGATGAAGCCGTGCCCGTCGAGGAAAGCCCGCGCCGCCCGCGCGGCGGCGTGGCGAAGGCGAAGGTTCTTCTGCATCGGCTCGCGCCTGAGGTCGAGGATGCGGTTCTCCAGCCGCACGGTCTCCGACAGGTTCTCGTCGTCGAGCTGGAATGGTGGCGTCAGGGACGGATTGAGGATCTCCACTTCGTGCGCGAGGACCTCGACCTCGCCCGAGCGCAGGTTCGCGTTCACCGTGCCCGCGGGGCGCGCGCGCACCAGACCCGTGACTCTGAGCACGAACTCCGCGCGGATGCGGTTGGCGCGCTCGAACGCTTCCTTGCGGTCGGGATCGCAGACCACCTGTGCGAGGCCTTCGCGGTCGCGCAGGTCGATGAAGATGACCCCGCCGTGGTCACGGCGACGGTGCGCCCAGCCCGCCAGCGTCACCTGCCTGCCGATGAGCGCACCCGACAACTCGCCGCAGTAGTGGCTGCGCATGCTTATTTGCCGCCCGCGCCGGCGGCTCCGCCCGGCGGCGCGACGCCCATCGAGATGATGTACTTCAGCGCCGCATCGACGCTCATGTCGAGTTCGATTGCGTCCTTTCTCGCCACGATGACGAAATAGCCGCCGGTGGGGTTCGGAGTGGTCGGCACGTACACGCTCAGGAAATCGCCGTTCAGACGCCTTGCCACGTCGCCGCCGGGGGTGCCGGTCAGGAAGGCGATGGTCCACATGCCCTCGCGCGGCCATTGCACGAGCAGCGTCTTGCGGAACGCCTGGCCGGTCGAGGAGAACAGTGTGTCGGAGATCTGCTTGACGCTCGAGTAGATCGAGTTGACCACCGGGATGCGGTGCAGGACGTCGTGCCAGACCTGCACCAGGCGCGCGCCGAGCAGGTTGGTGGCGAACAGGCCCGTGATGAACACGATCACGAGCGTCATGACCACGCCCATTCCGGGCATGTGGAAGCCGAGCCAGTTCTCGGTCTGGAACTCCCTCGGCAGCAGCAACAGGACCTGGTCGAGCGATTCGACGATGAACTTGAGGACCCAGATCGTGATGACCAGCGGGATCCAGATCAGCAGCCCGGTGATGAGATATTTCTTCATCGGAGGAAAACAAAAAGCCCGGCAGTCTGCCGGGCCCGTGGTTGCGGCCCTTTCGGAATCAGCTCGCGGTGCCGGCGGCCTCTTTCTTTTCCGCCTTCTTCTCCGCTTTCGCGTCCGCTTTCGTTTCCGCCTTCGCCTCGGACTTGGCGTCGGCCTTCGCTTCAGGCTTGGCGTCGGCCTTCTTGTCGGCGGCGCTGCCGCCCTTGAAGTCGGTCGCGTACCAGCCCGATCCCTTCAGCTGAAAGCCGGCGGCGGTGAGCCGCTTCTGGTACTTCTTCCTGCCGCAGGCGGGGCACTTCGCTAGCGGCGCTTCGGAGACCTTCTGCAGATGGTCTTCCTGGTGCCCGCAGGCCGCGCAGCGGTACTCGTAGATTGGCATGGGCGCGCTTCAAGTTCCTGAATCGGCGCGGATTATACCGCCAACGCCGCGCGCTCAGAACGGAATGTCGTCCTCCATGTCGTCGAACTTGCCCGCCGGCTTCTTTGCCGGCGTTCCCGCCGGCTTGGCCGGCGCGTCGCCCCGCGGCTCGCCCTGGCCGCTGCGGGCTTCACCCGCGCCCGCTCTCGAGCCGAGCATCTGCATCACGTCGGCGCGGATCTCCGTCGTATACCGGTCCTTGCCCTCCTTGTCCTGCCACTTGCGCGTTCGCAGCGATCCCTCGATATAGACCTGCGAGCCCTTCTTCAGGTACTCGCCCATGATCTCCGCGAGCCGGCCGAAGGCGCTGACGCGGTGCCACTCGGTCTCCTCCTTTTTCTCGCCGCTGGCCTTGTCCTTCCAGGACGAGGTGGTCGCGACGCTGATGTTGGTCACTGCCTCGCCGCTCGGCAGGTAGCGCGTCTCCGGGTCCCGGCCCAGATTGCCGACGATGATCACTTTGTTGACTGACGCCATGACGGTTCTCCTTCCCGCGGTTCAGATACTGTATGAACATACAACGCGCCGCCCTTCCCCGCGGTTGACTGCCTGCACGCGCCGGGGGCGCAAACCGGCCGGGCACACGGGTTCCGGCCGCATCGACGGGTGGAGCGAGACAGGGCGAAACGGCTATATTTGCCAGTTTACCTTCTCCGGCCCCGACCCCCAGGCAAACGAGCCCACGCGATGGACCAGATCCGGATTCGCGGCGCGCGCACGCACAACCTGCAGAACCTCAGCCTCGAGCTGCCGCGCGAGCGGCTCGTGGTCATCACGGGGCTGTCGGGTTCGGGCAAGTCCTCGCTCGCCTTCGACACCCTCTACGCCGAGGGGCAGCGCCGCTACGTCGAGTCGCTGTCGGCGTACGCGCGCCAGTTCCTCGAGCTCATGGACAAGCCGGACGTCGATTTGATCGAGGGCCTGTCGCCGGCCATCGCCATCGAGCAGAAAGCCGCCAGCCACAACCCGCGCTCCACGGTCGGCACGGTCACTGAAGTGCACGACTACCTGCGCCTGCTCTTCGCGCGCGCGGGCACGCCCCATTGCCCCGAGCACGGCCTCGCGCTCGATGCGCAAAGCGTAGCGCAGATGGTCGACCACGTGCTCGCGCTGCCCAAGGAAACGAGGCTCATGATCCTCGCGCCGGTGGTCGCGGGCCGCAGGGGCGAACAGACGGACCTGCTCGCAGAGCTGCGCGCCCAGGGTTTCACCCGCGTGCGGGTGGACGGCAAGGTGCACGATCTGGACCGGGCGCCGCGCCTGGCGAAGAACGCGAAGCACACGGTCGATGTGGTGATCGACCGGCTGCGCGCGAAAGCCGACGCCCGGCAACGCCTTGCCGAGTCCTTCGAGACGGCGCTGCGGCATGCCGGGGGAAAAGTTCTGGTGCATGAAATGGAATCAAGGAGAGAAACCTTGTTCTCGTCGCGGTTCGCCTGCCCGGTCTGCGACTATTCGCTCGCCGAGCTCGAGCCGCGCCTGTTCTCGTTCAACAACCCGATGGGCGCCTGCCCGAAATGCGACGGCTTGGGCGCGGTCGAATTCTTTGATCCGCGCCGGGTGGTGGCGCACCCGAACCTTTCGCTCGCGAGCGGCGCGATCCGCGGCTGGGACCGGCGCAACCACTTCTACCACGCACTGCTCGGGTCGCTCGCCGCGCACTACGGCTTCGACATCGAGGCGCCCTGGGAAATGCTGGACGAGAACGCGCAGCAACTCGTTCTCCATGGCTCGGGCAGGGAGAAAATCGCCTTCCGCTACCCCACCGCGCGCGGCCACAGCCAGGTGCGCGAGCATGCCTTCGAAGGCGTGATCCCCAACCTCGAACGCCGCTACCGGGAGACCGACTCCGCGGTGGTGCGCGAGGAGCTGGCCAGGTTCCGCGCCACGCTGTCCTGCCCCGAGTGCGGCGGGACCCGCCTGCGCCGCGAGGCGCGCCAGGTCAAGGTCGCGGGGCGGACGATATACGAGCTCTCGGCATTACCCTTGCGCGCCTGCAGGGAGTTCTTCCTTTCGCTTCGGCTGGACGGCGCCAGGCAGCAGATCGCCGACCGCATCGTGCGCGAGATCGCCAGCCGTCTGGAGTTCCTCGTCAACGTGGGCCTCGATTACCTGGCGCTGGAGCGTTCGGCCGGCACGCTCTCGGGCGGCGAGGCGCAGCGCATCCGGCTCGCCTCGCAGATCGGCTCCGGACTCACCGGGGTCATGTACGTGCTGGATGAGCCCTCGATCGGCCTGCACCAGCGCGACAATGCGCGCCTGATCGAGACGCTGAAGCGCCTGCGCGACCTGGGCAACAGCGTGATCGTGGTCGAGCACGACGAGGACGCGATCCGCGCCGCCGACCACGTCGTCGACATGGGCCCGGGCGCCGGGCGCGCGGGCGGCCGGATCGTCGCCGAGGGAACGCCCGCGCAGATCGTCGCCTCGCCCGAATCGCTCACGGGCCGATACCTCGCGCGCGCGCTCTCGATCGCCGTGCCGCGGCAGCGCCGCCGTCCCGGCGCGAAGCGTCTCGTGGTGCGCGAAGCGAGCGGCAACAACTTGAAGCAGGCGACGCTCGAGCTCCCCGTCGGGCTGCTGGTCTGCGTGACGGGCGTCTCGGGTTCGGGCAAGTCCACGCTGGTCAACGACACCCTGTACGCGGCCGCGGCGCGGCACCTGTACGGCTCGCAGTCCGAGCCGGCGCCGCACGCGGGCGTGTCGGGCCTGGAGCACTTCGACAAGGTGGTGAGCGTCGACCAGGGCCCCATCGGCCGCACGCCGCGCTCCAACCCCGCGACCTACACGGGCCTGTTTGCGCCGATCCGGGAGCTCTACGCGGGCGTGCCCGAGGCGCGCGCCCGCGGCTACGACGCTGGCCGGTTCTCGTTCAACGTCAAGGGCGGGCGCTGCGAGGCCTGCCAGGGCGACGGCGTGACGCGAGTGGAGATGCATTTCCTGCCTGATCTTTACGTCGCCTGCGACGCCTGCCACGGCCGGCGCTACAGCCGCGAGACGCTCGAGATCCGGTACAAGGGGCGCAGCATCCACGAAGTGCTGCAGATGTCGGTCGCCGAGGCGGTCGAGTTCTTCGCGGCCGTGCCGGCGATCCGCAGGAAACTCGAGACGCTCTCGGAGGTGGGCCTCGCCTACCTCCAGATCGGCCAGGCGGCGACCACGCTCTCGGGGGGCGAAGCGCAGCGCGTCAAGCTGTCGCTGGAGCTCTCCAAGCGCGACGCCGGGCGCACGCTTTACATCCTGGACGAACCCACCACCGGGCTGCACTTTCACGATATCCAGCTGCTGCTCAACGTGCTGCACCGCCTGCGCGACGCGGGCAACACGGTGGTGGTCATCGAGCACAACCTGGATGTCGTCAAGACCGCCGACTGGGTGATCGACCTCGGCCCCGAGGGCGGCGAGGGCGGCGGGCGCATCGTCGCCGCCGGCACACCCGAGCAGGTCGCGGCGAGCCCGCACAGCCACACGGGCCAGGTTCTCAAACGCGCATTGTCGGGTGCCGCGCCGCCCGCGATGCGCGGTTCCGTCCGGCGCAAGGAGACGCACGCACAATGAACCGATCCATCACCGTCACCTGGCAAGACCCGATGCAGATGGCCCAGTCGGCCCGCGCCATGGCCGGCATCGATTTCCTGCGCGGCGTGCGCGACGGCACGGTCCAGCCGGCGCCGATCCAGGAACTGATCGGCATGAAGCTCGTCGAGGTCGAGCCGGGCCGCGCGGTCTGGGAGGTGACGCCGGGCGAGCGGCACTACAACCCCATTGGCACCGTGCATGCGGGCGTCACGGCCACGCTGCTCGACTCGGCCATGGCCTGCGCGGTGCACTCGTCGATCCCGCTGGGCAAGGGCTACACCACCCTGGAATTCAAGCTCAACCTGGTCAGCGCGGTGACGATCAAGTCCGGCGCCCTGCGCGCCATCGGCAACGTCGTCCATCTCGGCAAGAGCACGGCCACCGCGGAGGCCCGGCTGGTCGACGGCGCGGGCAAGCTCTACGCCCACGGCACCACGACCTGCATCATCCTGAGCTAAAGCTTCCCCAGGCGAGCTGGCGGTCGTGGAACCGCGCGAGTTCCGCGCGATGGCCGATCGACACCAGCGTCGTCGCGGGCAGCCGTTCCTTCAGCAGGCGGTAGAGCGCGGCCTGCGCGTCGTCGGGCAGCGCCGCGGTCGGCTCGTCCATGAACAGCCAGTCGGGCTTGTTGATGAGCGCGCGCGCGATCGCCACGCGCTGCTGCTCGCCGCCCGAGAGCAGTTGCGCCCAGTTCTCCTCGCGCCCGAGATCGTCCGCGAGCTTCGCCAGGCCGACCGCGACCAGCGCCTCGCGCACGCTCGCGTCCGGTGTCGCCGACGCGTCGGCCGGATAGGCGATCGCGTACTTGAGCGCGCCGATCGGCAGGTACGGCCGCTGCGGCAGGAACAGCAGCGTTGCGCCCCCGGGCAGCGCGATCCGGCCCTTCCAGTACGGCCAGATGCCCGCGATGGCGCGAAACAGCGTCGATTTTCCCGCTCCCGAGGAGCCGGTGAGCAGCACCGACTCGCCTTCCTTCAGCTGCAGCGTCGTCGGCGCAAGCAGCTGCTGCCCCTGCGGCAGGTCGAGTTGCAGGCGCTCGAGCCGCAGCAGCCTGGGCTGTCCCTCCTCCCGGTCGCCGTCCAGGCGCGCGGATTCCCGACGCGCGTACTCCAGCGCCTGCGTGAACGTGGTGAGGCGATCCACCGTGGCCTTCCAGTTGGCGTAGGCCGGGTAGACGTTGATAAACCAGGACAGCGCGCCCTGCACCTGGCCGAAGGCCGATGCGACCTGGAAGATCTCGCCCAGCGGCACCTTGCCCGCGAAGAAACGCGGCGAGGCGACGAGGAACGGGAAGATGATCGCCACCTGGCCGTAGAACGACTGGAACCAGCCGAGCTGCTTCTGCTTGAGCATCTTGGTCCACCAGATCGAGATCACGTCGGCGAAGCGCGCGCGGAAGTTCGCCAGTTCGCCGCCCTCGCCGCGATACAGCGCCACGCCCTCGGCGTTCTCGCGCAGGCGCACGAGCGAGAAGCGGAAGTTCGCCTCGTAGCGCTGCTGGTCGAAACCGATGCGCACCAGCGGCCGGCCGATGAGGTGCGTGAGCCAGGTGCCCGCGACCGCGTAGCCGAGCGCCACCCAGACCATGTAGCCGGGGATCGTGACGCCGAGCACCTCGAGCGCGCCGGACATCGCCCAGAGGATGCCGATGAAGGACACGAGCGTCACCACCGCCGACAGCAGCCCCAGCGCGAGCGAGAGCGTGAGGTCGACGAAAATGTTGAGGTCGTCGGCGATGCGCTGGTCGGGGTTGTCCGTGCCCTTGTCGAGGAGCTGGAGCCGGTAGTAGGCGCGGTCCTTCATCCAATCCTCGAGGGTGCGCTCGGTCATCCAGCTGCGCCACTCGATCATCAGCATCTGCTGGAAGTACTGCCGGTAGACGCCGTTGATGATGTAGAGCGCCGCGAGGATCGCGAACAGCCCCAGCTGGCGGAAGAATTCGGCCTGGTCCCTCGATTCGAAGGTGTTGTAGAACTCCCGGTTCCAGGTGTTGAACTGCACTTCCAGCCAAACCCCCAGCAGCGCGAGGCCCACCACCGTGGCGAGCAGGACCAGACCCGTGCCGCGCTTCTCCGAGACCCAATAGGGCCGGGTGAGCGACCACAGCGTGGCGAAGAATCGTTTTTCTGGCATGGGGTTACCTCTGTACGGGCGGGCGGGCGCGGGGGCAGTTTACAGAACGCCCGAGACAGCGCGAGAATGACTGCATGCAGCAGGTCTACCGTTTCGGCCCCGCCTGCTCCGGATCTGCCCCCATCGAATCGGCCCGGCACCTGTTCGTCTTCCTGCATGCGAGTGGCGCCGACGCGCGCTCGATGATCCCCGCGGCGTTCCGCTATCAGGGGCGCTTTCCGAGCGCGGCACTGGTCGTGCCGAGCGGCTTCGCGCGCTGCGCCCAGCGCCTGTCCAGTGACGGCGGCGGCCAGCAATGGTTCTCGACCTCCGGACTGAACGACGAGAACCGCATGGCGCGCATCTCGGCGATCCTGCCGAAGATCGAGCAGCTGGTGCGGCGCGAGCAGACCAATCACCGCGTGCCCGCCGAGCGCACGGTCCTGATCGGCTATTCCCAGGGCGGCACGGTGGCGCTGGAGGCCGTGAAATCGACGCCGGAGCTTGCCGGCGCCGTCGTCGCCTACTCGGCACGCTTCGCCCGCCTGCCACGGCCCGGCACCCGCATGGGCGCGCGGATTCACCTGGTGCATGGCGGTTGCGACTCGGTCGTTTCGCGCGTCTACGCCGAGCGCGCCGCGCGTGCCCTCGCGTGTCTGCATATCCCCGTCACACTCGACATCATCGAGGACCTCGGCCACGCGCTGACCCACGAGGCGATCTGCCGGGGTTCGCTGCGGCTCCTGCAGGGGATCTACGAGCGCAGGCGCGCGACGCTGCACTAG
>JADLES010000282.1 GCA_020845995.1 Burkholderiales bacterium
CCCTCGCATTCCAGCGCCAGCACCAGGCAGGACAGCACCGGCTCGCCATCCACCAGCACCGTGCAGGCGCCGCACTCGCCCAGCTCGCAGCCGTGCTTGGTGCCGGTGAGGTTCATGTCCTCGCGCAGCACCTCCAGCAGCGTCTTGTAGGGCGCAAAGGAGACCGGAGCCTCCTCGCCGTTGACCCGGAAGGTCAGGTGGACCCGTTGCGGAACCGCGTTCATGCCGCCCCCATCGATTGTTTGGACCCCAAACAAAAGCACTGTACACCGCATCGGGGCCCGGCGCACGCCGCCGCAGAGGGCGCGGAGAGTTTGCTTGAGCCAGATCAAGTCGGGGCCGGGCGCGGGGCGCTAGCGTGCCGGCTGAGGAGCATTCTCATGAAGCTGAATGGCAAGGTTGCCGTGATTTCCGGCGCGGCCTCGGGCATCGGTCGCGCCGCCGCCGAAACGCTGGCTCGCGCCGGCGCGCATGCGATTCTCGCCGACGTCAACGCCGCCGACGGCGAGGCCGCGGCCGCCGCGCTGCGCGCCGCGGGGCTCGGCGCGGATTTCCGGCGCGTGGACCTGACCGACCCCGCCTCGATCGCGGCATTCGGGCGCGAGGCGCTCGCGCTGCACGGGCGCGTGGACATCGTCGCCAACGTCGCGGGCTGGGGCCGCACCGAGCCGTTCGTCAAGAACACTCCGGACTTCTGGCGCAAGATGATCGACCTCAACCTGCTCGGCACCATTCATCTCACGCGCGTCTTCCTCGATCCGATGATCGAGCGCCGCGCGGGCAAGATCGTCACCGTGGCGAGCGACGCGGGGCGGGTCGGCAGCCTGGGCGAAAGCGTCTATTCCGGCACCAAGGGCGGCGTGATCGCCTTCACCAAGGGCCTCGCGCGCGAAATGGCGCGCTTTGACATCAACGTGAACTGCGTCTGCCCCGGCCCCACCGACACCCCGCTGATGGCCGCCGTGCCCGACAAGCTGAAGGAGGCCTTCGCCAACGCGACACCGATGCGCCGCCTGGCGAAGCCTTCGGAGATCGCCGACGCGATCCTGTTCTTCGCCAGCGACCGCGCCTCGTTCGTCACCGGGCAGGTGCTCTCGGTCTCCGGCGGCCTGACCATGGCCGGCTGATTCCAGTCCAACCGAAAGGATCCGACCCATGTACCAGCTCAAGGCGGCCGATTGGAAGCCGCAGCATTTCAAGTGGCAGGTCGCCGACCGCGTCGCGACTATCACGCTCAACCGGCCCGAGCGCAAGAACCCCCTCACGTTCGAGAGCTACGCCGAGTTGCGCGACACCTTCCACAAGCTGCGCTACGCCGAAGACGTGCGCGCGGTGGTGTTCGCCGGCGAAGGCGGCAACTTCTGCTCAGGGGGCGACGTGCACGAGATCATCGGCCCGCTGGTGAAGATGGACATGCCCGAGCTGATGCGCTTCACGCGCATGACCGGGAGCCTGGTGCTGGAGATGCGCACCTGCCCGCAGCCGGTGATCGCCGCGGTCGACGGCGTGTGCGCGGGCGCGGGCGCCATCATCTCGATGGCGAGCGACCTGCGCTACGCGACGCCGGAGGCGAAGACCGCGTTCCTGTTCGTGCGCGTGGGTCTTGCCGGCTGCGACATGGGCGCCTGCTCGATCCTGCCGCGCATCATCGGCCAGGGGCGCGCTTCCGAATTGCTGTACACGGGAAGAGCGATGACCGCGGCGGAAGGCCAGGCCTGGGGTTACTTCAATGAAGTCGTTCCCGCCGAAAAACTCCTTGAAAAAGCGATAACGGTTGCCCGCTCGCTCGCCGAGGGTCCGGCGTTCGCGCACGCGATGACCAAGAAGTGCCTGCACCAGGAGTGGAACCTGTCGATCGAGCAGGCGATCGAGACCGAGGCCGAGGCGCAGGCGATCTGCATGCAGACCAAGGACTTCGAGCGCGCCTACAACGCCTTCGTCGCCAAGAAGAAGCCCGAATTCCAGGGCGACTGAGCCCGATGGAGGGGTTCACCCTCGAGGCTTCCCGCATCGCGCGCGAGAAGGCGCGCGGCATCTGGCCGGACCGCGTCGCGACCGACTATCTGGACCGCTGGGCGGCGGAAAAGCCGCACGCCAGCGCGCTCGTCGCCTGGCGGCTCGATGAAGAGCGCGAGACGCGCCTGACCTGGAGCGATCTCGCGGCGCAAACCGCCCGCTTCGCGCGCGCGTTTGCGGCGGCCGGCGCGCGCCCCGGCGACGTGGTGTCGTTCCAGCTTCCCAACTGGTGGGAGTTCGCCGCCGTATACCTGGCCACGCTGCGCATCGGCGCGGTGGCCAATCCGCTGATGCCGATCTTCCGGCAGCGCGAGCTGTCCTTCATGCTGCGGCAGGCCGAGGCGCGCCTGTTCATCGCGCCCACGCAGTTCCGCGGCTTCGACCACGCCGCGCTCGCGCGCAAGCTGGGAGCGGACCTGCCCGGCATGCGCGTGCTGCTCGCCGGCGGCGAGGGCGCCGACTCGCTGGAAGCCGCGCTCGCGGCGGCGCCGGGCGAAGGCTTCGAGCGCGGGGCGCGCCTGCGGCCGGACGATGTCACGCAGCTTCTGTATACCTCCGGCACCACCGGCGAATCCAAGGGCGTGCTGCACACCTCCAACACGCTGCTGTGCGGGGTGCGCTCGTTCGCCGATGGCATGGACATCGGCGCCGACGACGTCATCTTCATGCCCTCGCCGCTCGCGCACCAGCTCGGCTTCGTCTACGGCATGCTGATGTCGGTCATGCTCGGCGTGCCGCTGGTGACGATCGACATCTGGCGCCCGGCGCGCGCCGCGCAGCTGATCGAGGAGAATGGCGCCACCTTCACCTTCGCGGCGACCCCGTTCCTCGCCGACCTGGCGGCGCTGCCGCGCGAGCGCGGCGGCCGCCTCGGCAGGCTGCGCCTGTTCGCCAGCTCGGGAGCGCCGATCCCGCCCGCGGTGGCGCAGGCGGCGCGCGAAAAGCTCGATGCGGCGGTGGCCGCGGGCTGGGGCATGACCGAGTGCTGCAGCGTCACCCTCACGCCGGCCGACGGCAGCCGCTCGACCGAATCCGACGGTCGCGCGCTCGCCAACGGCGAGGTGCGGGTGATCGGCGC
>JADLES010000283.1 GCA_020845995.1 Burkholderiales bacterium
GCCTCGGCGTCGCCGACGTGGATCGGCAATCCCATGTCGGAGAGCACCGAGCCGAGCGCCGACAGGCACAGCATGACGTTGTCCGGGCGGCAGCTGTAGCCCATCAGGCCGATCCTCCAGATCTTGCCGGCAAGGGGCCCCAAGCCGGCGCCGATCTCGATGCCAAATTCGTTGAGCAGCGTCTTTCTCACCTCCGCTTCGTTGACACCTTCCGGGCAGCGAACGGCGTTCATCTGCGGTAATTGATATTGTTCTTTGACCAAAAAACTCAAACCCATCGCTTCGACGCCAGCCTTGAGCGCGAGATGGTGGCGCGTCGCGCGCGCCCAGGCGTTCTCCAGCCCCTCCTCGCGGATCAGCAGCAGCGCCTCGTGCAGCGCGAACAGCGAATTGGTGGGCGCGGTGTGGTGGTAGGTGCGCGTGCCCGCGTTCCAGTAGTTGAACAGCAGGTTCATGTCCATGAACCAGCTGTGGATGCGGTCCTTGCGCGCCTTGACGTGCTCGACCACGCGCTCGGAGAAAGACACCGGCGAGAGTCCCGGCGTGCAGGAGAGGCATTTCTGGCTGGCCGAGTAGATGGCGTCGATCTGCCACTCGTCCACCTTGACGGGGGTGCCGGCGAGCGAGGTCACCGCATCCACGATCACCAGCGCATCGTGCTTGTGCGCGATCTGCGTAAGGAGCTTCGCGTCCGACTGGCAGCCGGTGGAGGTCTCGGCGTGGACGAAGGCCACGACCTTCGCGTCCCGGTTCTTCTTCAGCGCGTCCTCGACCTTGTTCGGGTCGACCGGCTCGCCCCACTGGTCCTCGACCAGCACCGGCTTGCCGCCGCAGCGGATCGCGTTCTCGAGCATCCTGCCGCCGAACACGCCGTTCTGGCAGACGATCACCTTGTCGCCTGGCGCGACCATGTTGACGAAGCAGTACTCCATGCCGACCGAGCCCGGGCCCGAGAGCGGGAAGGTGAGCGGGTTCTTGGTCTGGTAGACGTAGCGCAGCAGCGCTTTCAGCTCCTCCATCATCTCCACGAAGATGGGATCCAGGTAGCCGATCGCCGGCTGGCTCATGGTCGTGAGCACGCGCGGGTGGATTTCGGTCGGCCCCGGCCCCATCAGCGTTCTCTGGGGCGGATGGAAGGACTGGATGCGTTTCGCGGGAGCGTACTGGCTGGTCGGCATGGGGTCTCTTTCTGCAAGTCCAAACGGTGCGTCGTCCGGGCGCGATTTCACGCGCACCGGGTTCTTCTGGCTGGCTTCATTCAGGACCTCGACCGCGGCGACGCGGCCCTGGGTCACGCGCTCGACCTCGGCGGCCCAGCGCGCCGGCACGTAGCCGGTCTTCACCCAGTTGTGGACCACGGCACGGTCCAGCTGGAAGGCGCGTGCAACCTCGGCCTGGCTGCCGAACAGCTCGACGAGGCGCGACGCGCAGTCCATGGCCGCAATTCTAGAATGTCAAGCTGGATTTGACAAGCCTTTATCGTTTTTCAAGAACTCCGGCATGGCATTGGTGCCGGGAATGTACCGGTGCCCCCAAAGCGAAACTGCGCGCAGTACCTCAAGTAGCCCGCGGCCCTTTTCCGTCAGCGAGTAGGCGTAGCGCACCGGGCGCCGCTGGTAGGGCTTCGCCTCGATCAGGCCGGACTTCTCCATGCGCCGCAGACGGTCGGCCAGGATATTGGTCGGGATGCCCTCGGGAGAGTCGGCGAGCGCGCCGTAGGTATTGCGGCCGCGCAGCAGGTCCCGCACTACGAGCAGGGTCCACTTGTCGCCGGCGAGGTCGAGCGCGCAGGCGGCCGGGCAGGAGGAGCGCTTTTTCATCTGTGGTAGGTTACGCACTTACTTTCAAAGTGCAAGTGACTACATGACCACGCAAACCCGCAGCGCCCTCCTCGTCACCCTCGCCGCCGCCGCATTCCTGATGGTCACCATGGGCGTACGGCAGTCGCTCGGCCTGTTCGTCTCGCCGCTCAACTCCTCGACCGGCCTGGGCATCGCCACCATCAGCTTCGCGCTCGCGATCGGCCAGTTCACCTGGGGCGCGATCCAGCCGGTCGCAGGCGCGCTCGCCGACCGCCACGGCCCCGGCAAGGTTCTCGCCGCAGGCGCGCTGCTGGCCGCCGCAGGCATGGCGCTGACGCCGTTCGTGACTTCGGGCTTCGGCCTCATCGTCACGCTCGGCCTGCTCGCCTCGATCGGCTCGGGCGCCGGCAGCTTCTCGGTGCTGATCGGCGCGGCGGCGCAGCGCCTGTCGGCCGAGGCGCGCGGCAAGGCCGCGGGCGTGATCAACGCGGGCGGCTCGCTCGGACAGTTCGTGTTCGCGCCGGTCGCGCAGGCGCTCATCCAGGCGGTCGGCTGGATGGCCGCGCTCTGGTCGCTGGCCGCAATGACGCTGGCGGCGTTGCCGCTGGTGCGCGAGGTGGCGCCACGCCACACTGCGGCGCACCCGCATGCGGCCGGGGAGTCGCCGTGGCGGGCGCTGGGCAATGCGTTCGGCGACCGCAGCTACCTGCTGCTCAATGCCGGGTTCTTCACCTGCGGTTTCCACATCGCCTTCCTGATCACGCACCTGCCGCAGGAGGTGAACCTGTGCGGGCTGCCGCCCACGGTCGCGAGCTGGTCGCTCGCCATCATCGGCCTCGCCAACATCGCGGGCAGCCTGGCCGCCGGCTTTGCGACCACGCGCTACCGCAGCAAGTACATCCTCGCATGGATGTACGGCTCGCGCGCGGTGCTGATCGCCGCCTATCTCGCCGCGCCGAAGGTGGCGCTTACTTTCTACCTGTTTGCCGCCGGACTCGGTTTCACATGG
The DNA here is from genome assembly GCA_020845995.1 of Burkholderiales bacterium. Lineage (GTDB taxonomy): Bacteria > Pseudomonadota > Gammaproteobacteria > Burkholderiales > SG8-39 > RBG-16-66-20. The sequence continues at coordinate 2,812 of JADLES010000283.1, forward strand.
CTCGCCACAGTGCCGCCGACCGCGGGAATCGTCGGCAAGCTGTTCGGAGTGCGATTCCTCGCCACGCTGTTCGGCATGACGCTGCTCTCGCACCAGGTCGGCGGCTTCCTCGGCGCCTGGCTCGGCGGCCTCGCCTACGAAGGCACCGGTTCCTACCAGTGGATGTGGTACGCCGACATGGCGCTCGCCGCCGCCGCGGCGATCGTCAATCTGCCGATCCGGGAGGCAAGGATCGCGCCGGCCCCAGCCGCCCCAGCAGGGGCAACTTGAGCGCCGGATCGAAGGGATTGATCCCGAAGGTGAGCCCGAGCAAGTTGATTTCCAGGCCTTCGATGCTGCTCAAGGTGAGACCCAGCAGCCCGGCGATGGAAAATTGCAGGCCCCTGCCGCTGGGCGCGGAATCGAGAATGTCGCCGCCCAGGTAGTCCTTGCCGATGGCGGTCGGCGGCAGATCGACGCGCAGTTCCGGCACGGCGCGCGTGATCCAGGCGACGAAGGTGTTGGAGTTCGGCCCCGGCCACGCGGTGTATTCGTTGGCATAGGGATAGGCGCGCGCCGCGGCGTCGATCCGCGGGATGAGCTTTTCGGCTTCCTCACCGCGCTTGTCGGCGTAGAGCTCGGGCTCATTGCCGAACCAGCGCGCGTCCGGCGCGCGCGCGTGGATCGCCACCACCGAATCCGCCCAGCGCAGGCGCCAGCCGATGACTTCGTAGACCGTGTAGGCCGGCGCGTTGGCCGGCTTGACGGCGACCCAGGTGTGCACGCCGAAGTTGCCGCGCCAGCCCCAGGTGCGCGCGCCGTAGACCTGCACCACCGCTTCCGGCGTCGCCGCCGGGTCGGGCGCGAGGCCGACCGGTTCGCGGCTCGCCGTGCGCCAGTCCTGACTGTTCGCGCTCTTGATCAGGATCGCAAACAGAATGAAAAGGCCGGACAAAACCATCAAAGACATGATTCGCTGGCGCATCTTTATTCGGCAAACAACGGCTCACCGAGTTCGCGAAAACGGACTACGCCCGCGCGCGTCGGGGCCGGCCGCAAGGCGGAGAAATCGAACAGCTTGCGGTCCAGGAGATGCGAGGGCCGCACGTCGGTGAGCGCGCGCAGGATGGAAGGAATGCGTCCGGGCTCCTCCTGCTCCCAGGCCTTCAGCATGCGCGCGATCACCTTGCGCTGCAGGTTCTCCTGCGAGCCGCACAGCGTACAGGGAATGATCGGGAAGGCCCTCTGCGCGGCGTAGGCGGCGAGGTCCGCCTCGGCCACGTAGACCAGCGGGCGGATGACGATGTGGCGGCCGTCATCCGAACGCAGCTTGGCCGGCATCGCCTTCAGCGTGCCCTGGTGAAAGAGGTTGAGGAAAAAGGTCGCCAGCACGTCGTCGCGATGGTGGCCGAGCGCGATCTTGGTCGCGCCGAGCTCGCCCGCCACGCGGTAGAGCACGCCGCGCCGCAGCCGCGAGCAGAGCGAACACATCGTCTTGCCCGCGGGCACGACGCGCTTCACCACCGAGTAGGTATCCTGCTCGGCGATGCGGAACGGCACGCCGCGCGCGGCGAGGTATTCGGGCAGCACGCGCGCGGGAAAGCCGGGCTGCTTCTGGTCGAGATTGACCGCAACGAGGTCAAACCTGGCCGGCGACTTGGCTCTCAAGCCCAACAGCACGTCCAGCAAGCCGTGGCTGTCCTTGCCGCCCGAGAGGCAGACCATGACGCGATCGCCGTCCTCGATCATGCCGAAATCGGCGATCGCCTCTCCGACCTGCCGCCGAACGCGCTTGGCGAGCTTGTCCGCCTCAAATTTGTCTTTTCGGGAATCGTTCATGACGAAACGCCAAAAAAATCTAGAGAAAAACCGAACGGCCGCCGTCCACCGCCAGCACCTGGCCGGTGACGAAGGGCGCCGTCGCGAGGAAGTGTACCGCCCGCGCGATCTCGGCGGGGGCGCCGAGGCGCTCGAGCGGCGTGGTGGCGACGATGCGGGCGCGCTCGGCGGGCGGAAACTGCCCGTCCTCGGGCCAGGCGATCGCGCCGGGCGCCACCGCGTTCACGCGCACCTCCGGCCCCAGCTCCAGCGCCAGCACGCGCGTCAGCGCGGCGAGTCCCGCCTTGGCAATGCTGTACACCGCGTAGCCTTTGAGCGGCCGCTCGGCGTGGATGTCGGCGATGTTGACGATCGCGCCGCGCTGTTTTTTCAGCGCCGGCGCGGCCTCCTGCGCGAGAAAGAGCGGCGCGCGCAGGTTGGAGCCGACCAGCTCGTCCCAGTGCCCCGCCTCGATCGAGCCGATCGGAGTCGGATAGAAGCTGGAGGCGTTGTTGACGAGCAGGTCGAGGCGGCCGAAGCGCTGCTGCGCGAATGCGATCAAAGCCCGCGGCGCCACCGGTGCGAGGAGGTCGGCCTTCACGCGCGCGACGCTGCCCGCGCGCGCCGCATTCATCTCCGCCTCCAGCGCCGCCGCCTCGGCCTCGGCGCCGCGGTAGTGCAGCACCACGCTCGCGCCGGCGGCGTGCAGGCGGCGTGCGATCGCGGCGCCGATGCGGCGCGCGGCTCCCGTCACCAACGCGGTTTTTCCCTCGAGCGAGTCGCTCATGCGAACCTGGATTCTAGGTTAAATTCAGCCACATGCACCCCGTCGAGCTGCCCGCGCCCGAGCCGCGGGCGCTCGCCGCCAGCCGCGCGCTGCTCGGGCGCATCGGCGCGGAGCTCGATGCCGCGGGCAACTGGATTTCCTTCGCGCGCTACATGGAGATCGCGCTGCACGAGCCGGGCCTTGGCTACTACGCGGGCGGCGCGCGCAAGTTCGGCGCGGACGGCGACTTCACCACCGCGCCCGAGCTCTCGCCGCTCTTCGGTCGCACGCTCGCGCGCCAGGTCGGCGAATTGCTGCAGCCGGGCGAAGCCGTGCTCGAGTTCGGCGCCGGCTCCGGCGCTCTCGCGGATGTACTGACTTCCGAACTTCCAGGGGTGAAATACGAAATACTCGAAACCAGTCCGGAACTGAGACAGCGGCAGCAGGAGGCCCTCGGCGAGCGCGCGCAGTGGCTGGAGCGGCTGCCGCGGAATTTCCGCGGCGTGATGCTCGCGAACGAGGTCGTGGACGCGATACCGGTGCATGCCGTGACCTGGACGCGCGCGGGCCTGCTGGAGCGAGGGGTCTGCGCAAACGAGGGGCAGCTCGCATGGTCGGAACGGCCCGCCGACAAGTCCCTCGTGGAAACCGCGGGGAAAATTCGGGTCCAGCTCCCTCCGTCCGGCCGCTACGAAAGCGAAATCGGCCTCCTTGCGCGCGCATGGATGCGTTCGCTTGGCCGCGTGCTCGCGCGCGGCGCGATCCTGGTGATCGACTACGGCTTCCCCGCGCGCGAGTACTACCACCCGCAGCGCTGGATGGGCACGCTCGCCTGCCACTACCGTCATCGCGTGCACGGCGACCCGTTCCACCTTCCGGGCCTGCAGGACATCACGGCGCACGTGGACTTCAGCGCGCTGACGGACGCGGCGGCCGGCGCGGGACTCGCAGTCCTCGGCTACGCGGGGCAGGCGCAGTTCCTCGTCAACTGCGGCATCACCGATCTGCTCGAGCGCGAGAACCCGCAAGACGCGCGGCGCTACCTCCCGGCCGCCGCCGCGGCGCAGAAGCTGCTCTCCCCCGTCGAAATGGGCGAGCTGTTCAAGGTGCTGGCGGTCGGCAAGGGCGTGGCGGGCACGCCGCTGGGTTTTCGCGAGGGAAATCGCAGTGGCGCGCTATAGCCTTCTCTTTCTCTTGATTCTATTTTCAACAACAACCAGAGCTGAAAAACCGTGGAAGGACAGCCCGCACGGGCCAATGCTGGAGCGCATCATCCCGCCCGGTTTCGAGCCGGGCATGCTGCCCGAGCCGGCTTCGCGCGGCGCGCAGCTCACGCTGCACTACTGCGTCCAGTGCCACAACCTCGCCAACCCGGCGATGCACGACGCCAGGCGCTGGCCCTCGGTCGTGCGGCGCATGGTGCCGCGCATGCAAGGCAAGGGCAACATGGGCAAGCTCATGGCCGAGATGATGGCCGGCGTGCAGGCGCCCTCGGCCGAGGAAACGAAGGCGATCGTGGCTTACCACGTGAAGCACGGGCAGAAGCCAATCGACCCGGCGCGCATCCCGGAGGTGAACGCGCCCTCGGGCGATTCCTTCCGTCTCGCCTGCGGCCAGTGCCACGTGCTGCCCGACCCGCGCCGCCACACCGCGCGCGAGTGGCCGGCGGTGGTCGCGCGCATGCAGAAGAACATGGAATGGATGAACCAAGTGGTCGGCTCCAAGCCCATTCCCGGTGAGCCGCAGCTCAGGATCGAGGACATCAACGCGTTCCTCGCGCGCTACGCGAGGAAGCAGGGGCCCTAGTTGAGGAACGGCACCGCCATGCCGCGCGCCACAGCCGGCCGCCGGACGATGATGTCGTGCCAACGCTTCACCGCGGGGAACTGCGCGAGATCCACGCGGTGCCACTCGTGCCGCGCGACCCAAGGGAAGGTGGCGATGTCGGCGATCGAGTACTCGTCGGCAAGGTAGGCGGCCTCGGCAAGGCGCTTGTCGAGCACGCCGTACAGGCGCTTCGCCTCGTTGCCGTAGCGCTCGCTGCCGTAGGGGATCTGGTCCTTCTTCGCGCGCATGAAGTGGTGCGCCTGGCCGAACATCGGCCCCACGCCGCCCATCTGGAACATGAGCCACTGCAGCGCGATCCACTTGCCGCGGTCGGAGGCGGGGAGGAACCGGTTGCCCACTTTTGCGGAAAGGTAAACAAGGATCGCGCCCGATTCGAACAGCGGCAGCCGGCCGCCCGGCCCCTCGGGATCGACGATCGCCGGGATGCGGTTGTTGGGGTTGATGGCGAGGAACCCGGGCTTGAACTGCTCGTCCTTGCCGATGTTCACCGGGTGCACGCGATAGGGCAGGCCGCACTCCTCGAGCATGATGGAAACCTTGCGGCCGTTGGGCGTGCCCCAGGTATACAGGTCGATCATCGCGACTCCTTCTTGTTCTTGCGTTGAGGAAATCTAGAGCGCGGCGGCGATCGCGTTCTCGCGCGCCTGGTCGAGCAGCGCGGAGATGGCCGCGGGGGCTGGGGCCTTCGCGGCGATCTCGCCGGCATCGACGGCGGCGGCGGCCGCAAGCGCCTTGCGGATTCTTTCCGGATGAAGATCTGCGCCGACAGCGGCCGCGGCCTGGAGCAAATGCCCGAACCGTTGCGGACGCCGGAACGCGTCCGCGCTCTTGAACAGGCCCAACAGGTCCGCCGGCCCGGCCGCGCCCAGCTGCCGCTGCGCGCGGCAGGCGAGCAGCGCCAGGCCGCGCTCCTCGTTCGGCGCCTTGATGCGCCCGCACAGGGCGAGGATCTCGACCTCGGCCAGCGGCCAGCACAGCGCCGCGAAGCGCACCGGCAGCGGCCCGGCGAAGCTGCGCGGGATGCTCTTCAGCTCGGGCAGCAGACGCGGCCGGAAATCGCAGCGCTCGAGCGCGTCGAACATCAGCCCGGGCCGCTCCTCGGCGAGGCCCCGCGAGAACTCCTGCCAGACGCGCTCGGGCACCAGATGGTCGGCCTCGCCCGTGTTCACCATCGACTTCATCAGCGCCATCGTGCCCGGGTCGATGCGAAAGCCGAAGCGCGCGGCAAAGCGCGCCACGCGCAGGATGCGCACCGGGTCGTCGTGGAAGGCCTCGCTGACGTGGCGCAGCACGCCTTCCTTCAGGTCGCGCGCGCCGCCGAACGGATCGATGAGCCGGCCGGCTTCGTCCCTGGCGATGGCATTGATGGTGAGGTCGCGGCGCTCGAGGTCTTGTTCCAGCGTCACGTCGGGCGCGGCGTAGATGGTGAAGCCGCGGTAGCCGCGCCCGCTCTTTCGCTCGGTGCGCGCGAGCGCGTATTCCTCGTGCGTCTGCGGGTGCAGGAACACGGGAAAATCCCTGCCCACCGCGCGATATCCGGCCCGCGTCATGTCCTCGGGAGTTGCGCCCACCACCACGTAGTCGCGGTCCTGCACCGGCAGGCCAAGCAGCTCGTCGCGGACCGCTCCGCCGACGACGTAGACCTTCATTCGCGGAACTCTCGGCGTCTTACCTGCGCGCGCGCCAGCGCAGCTGCGCGAAGCGCTCGCGCGAGCCCCCGGTCCGCTCTCCCGGGCCCGGCGACAGCCAGGCGGGCGCGGCAACGGCGAGCGCGGTCGGCTGGATGCCGAACGGGAAATCGCAGTCGCACACGCTCGGCACTTGCATGGAGCGCAGGTTGTCGCGCGTGAGCAGCGGGCCGGGCAGCATCTCCATCATCCAGGCCTGCAGGTACGACAGTGCATCGGGCAGCCCGATGACCAAGCGCCTTTTCCCCGTCACCGCGCACACGAATTCCATCAGCTCGCGCAGGCTGTATTCCTGCGGGCCGCACAGGTCGTAGCGCCTGCCGGGTGCCTCGCGGCTCTCGAGCGCGGCGAGCATCGCCTTGACCACATCACCGACGTACACCGGCTGGAAGCGCGCCTCCGGCGAACCCAGCGCGATCACGGGAAGCAGCGCGGCCAAGCGCGCGAAGAGGTTGAGGAAGCGGTCCTCCGGGCCGAAGATCACCGAGGGGCGGAACACGGTGACCTCCACGTCATCGGCGGCAAGCACCGCCTGCTCACCCTGCCCCTTCGAGCGCAGGTACTCCGAGGGCGCGGCCGCTGCCGCGCCCAGCGCGCTCATGTGCAGCAGCCGCCTGACCCCCGCCTTGTGGCAGGCATTGACCACCGCCTGCGCAAGCTCTACGTGCGCCCGCTTGAATCCCGGTCCATGCAGGATACCCGCCAGGTTGATCACCGCGTCGCATCCCGCGGCGAGCCCCGCCAGCGTGCTGGAGTCGCGCGCGTCGGACTCGACCACGTCCACCGTGGGCAGCAGGATCAGGTGCTTGGCGCGCTCGCGCCGGCGCGTGGGCACCGCCACCCTCGCGCCGCGCGCGGCAAGCGCCGCCACCAGGTGCCGGCCGACGAAGCCGGAACCGCCGACGACGAGAAAGTTGCGCTGCTGCATGCGTTCAGGGCCGTTCTTCGGCCGCAGGAGCCCGTCGCATCAAGGCAGCTCCTCGCTGCTCCGCTCGCCCGCTGCCTTGGCCGGGATCAGGCCGAGCCGTTCCTTGAGCGGCACCAGCTTGCCGCCGATCAGCTGCGCGTAATACATGGTGTTCGCCATGACCTTCTTCACGTAATCGCGCGTCTCGTTAAAGGGGATGGTCTCGGCGTAGATGGCGCCCTCCAGCGCCTGCGCGCCGCGCCAGCGGCGCGCCCGGCCGGGGCCGGCGTTGTAGGCGGCCGAGGCGAGCAGCGGATGGCCGAGTTCATCGAGCACCATCTTCAGGTATCCGGTGCCCAGCGCCACGTTGAGCGACACCTCCGTGACCTTGCTCGGATGGTATTCGCGCAGGCCCGAGCGCTTGGCGACGAAGCGCGCGGTGGCCGGCATGAGCTGCATCAGCCCGCGCGCCCCCGCCGAGGACTTGGCGTTGGCGATGAAGCGGCTTTCCTGGCGCACCAGCCCGAGCACCCAGGCCTCCTCCAGGCCGGTGCTGCGCGCCTGCTCGTCGAACACCTCCTTGAACGGCGCGAGGTAGCGCACCTTGTAGTTGTGCTGGTGCGCGGTGCGATCGGCGGTGTTGATGGCGCGGTCGTAGATGCCGGCGCGGCGGGCCAGTTCGGCGGCGGCGAGCAGTTGCGCGTCGTCCATCGAGCGGATCGCGAACACCCACTCGCGCGTCGCCTCCCTGCGCAGGTCGAGGCGGTAGAGCTCGAGCGCGCGCGCGAGGCCCGCATCGAGGCGCACCGCCTCCAGCTCGCCCTGGGTGGGCGCGTGATAGGGCTCGGGAACGCCCGCCATGCCGCCGAGCTCCTCGGCGGCGAGCAGCCCGTAGAAGTTCGGCTGGCCGGAAATGCGCAGGTAGTACGCGCGCGCGCCCTCAACGGCGCCCTGCGCTCCCAGCGCGCGTCCGTACCAGTAGGACCAGGCAGGGTCCTGCCGCGCGCCGGCCGACATGCGGTCCACGGCGTCGCGGACGGCCTGCCAGTCGGCGGCGCGCAAAGCGGCGCGCGCCTTCCAGGCGAGCTGCTCGTCGTCCAGTGCCGCCACGTCGGCGAGAGCGAACCAGGCGCTCGCCTCGGGATTGAGCCGCCGCGCGCCTTCATAGGCGGCGCGGCCCCATAGGTACTTTTGATCCGCCTCGGGCAGGCGCATGCCGAGCTTGCCCTGCAGCATCTCGACCGCGGCCTCGGGATCGCTGCGGGCAAGGCGCAACAGCGCCAGCACCACCATCTCGCGCGTTGCGCGCTTCTCCAGCTGCCTGGGCGGATGCGCGAGCAGCCGGGTGGGACCGGTCATGGCCTGGCTGAACAGCGCCTCGTCGTGCTTTTCGGCAGCGGGCAGGTGCGCGAGCGCGCGCCGCGCCGCGCTCGCCTGCCCGTGGGCGACGAGCAGCCGCACGCGGCGCCAGACATCCTCGACGCTGTACGCGCCGTTCTCGCTCAGCCGGTTGGCGAGCGCGTGGCAACCTTCGGGCAGCTCGCGGGGCTCGAGCCAGATCGCGCGCGCTTCCTCGCTCGCGCTGCCGTCCTCGCGCGCGAGGCGCGCAAGCCAGGCGTAGCAGCGAATTTCCAGGTCATCGACGATAAGTTGCGGCAACTCCCGCTCGAAGCTCGCCCAGTCGGCGCGCTTGCCAAGGAGCTTCAGCCAGTCCGCGCGCAGCCGGTCGGCAAGATAGGACCCGCCCTCGCGATCGAGGAAAGCGCGCAACTCCGGCTCGGGGCCATCCTCCATGCGAAGCTTGAGGCGCCAGTATTCGAGATAGGGCGCAAGCAGATGTCCGCTGCCCACCTGGGCCGCGAAGCGCTGCAGCCTCACCGGGTCGCCCGCGCGATAGGCTTCGGCGGCCCTGAGGAACGTCTCGTCGGCCGTCGGCTTCGACGAGGCAAGCGCGGGCAGCGCGCAAGCCAGAAGCGCTGCTATAGTGCGGAAACGCCTAAGAATCATGGACTAAGCTTAGCACCGGACACGCAAGCCTGCATGACGCTCGAAGAACTCAAAGCCTGGCGAAAAGCCGAGCGCGAGCGCCTGATCGCCGAGCGCGTCGCGCTCGACGCCGGCAGCCTCGAGCGCTTTCGCCTGAGCATCGACAGCCATCTCGAACGCTCGTTCCCCGGACTGTCCTCGGCGAAGCTCGCGTTCTGCTGGCCGATCCAGGCCGAATACGACGCGCGCCACTTGGCCAGAACGCTGCGCGAGCGAGGTGCGTTGACGGCGCTGCCGGTGGTCGTCGCTCCGCGCCGGCCGCTCGTTTTCCGCGAGTGGCACCCCGGCGTGCGCCTGGCGGCGGGGCCGCTCGACATCCCCTATCCCGTCGATTCCCCGGAAGTCGTGCCCGAGGCGGTGCTGCTGCCGATGAACGGCTGGGATCGCGCCGGCTATCGCCTGGGCTACGGGGGCGGCTTCTTCGATCGGACCCTGGCTTCATTCTCCAGGAAGCCGGCGGTCATCGGCGTGGCGTACGAGATCGCGAGGATCGAAACCATCCACCCGCAAAGCTGGGACATCCCGGTGGACTGGCTCGTCACCGAGCGCGGCGTCTATCGACGGGACCCGGAGGGGCTGGCATACCTCGGGGAGCCTTCCAGGGGGGAAGATCCAAGCGCCTTGAGTTCGCCGGTTTGCTATCTGGGCGAGGTCGGCCACCGCTAGCGCTTGAGCGCCAGCGTCAGACCGTCGCCGATCGGCACCAGCGATATCTCGACGCGCCGGTCACGGTGCAGCCTGCGGTTGAAGGCGCGCACCGCGCGCGTGTCGGCGCCGCGGTCGCGACGGTCGATCACCCTGCCGTACCAGAGGGTGTTGTCGATCGCGATCAGGCCGCCCCGGCGCACGAGCCCCAGGCAGCGCTCGAAGTAGCGCTGGTAGTTCTCCTTGTCGGCGTCGATGAAGGCGAGGTCGAACGGGCCCTTCAGCGCCCGCAGCGTGTCGAGCGCGGGGGCCAGTTTCAGGGTGATCTTGCGCGAAACTCCGGCGCGCGCCCAGTACTTCTTCGCGATATCGGTCCACTCCCTGCTCAGGTCGCAGCTGACGACGCGCCCTCCGCGCGGCAGCGCGAGCGCCATGGCGAGTGCGCTGTAGCCGGTGAAGGTGCCGATCTCGAGGATGCGCCGCGCGCCCGTGAGGCGCACGAGCAGCTGCAGGAACTGCCCCTGCTCGGGCGCGACCTGCATGGTCGAGCGCGGCATGCGCGAGGTGAGCGCGCGCAGGCGGCGCTGCACCGGCGTCTCGCGCAGCGAGTTGGCGAGGACATAGGCATGCAGCGCCTCCGAGAGCTGTAGCGTCTTCGCCATCGTCAACCGAGGAACAGCCGGTAGGCCGGGTTGCGCGTCTCGTCGGCGTGCGGGTAGCCGAGCCGGTCGAGAAAACGCCTGAACTCCCGCCGGTCCATCCTGGGCACCTGCAGCCCGACCAGGATCGAGCCGTAGTCGGCGCCGAGGTTGCGGTAGTGAAAAAGGCTGATGTTCCAGCCCGGGTTCAGCGCCGCGAGGAACTTCATCAGCGCGCCGCGCCGCTCCGGGAACTCGAAGCGATAGAGCAGCTCGCGCGCGCCGCCCTTCGCCCTGTGCAGGTGGCCGCCCACCATGTAGCGCATGTGGCCCTTGGCCACCTCGTCCTCCGACAGGTCGAGCGTGCCGAAGCCCGAGCGGCGCAGGTTCCTCACGATGCGCGCGGCCTCGTCGCGGTCCTGCACCGTGAC
>JADLES010000284.1 GCA_020845995.1 Burkholderiales bacterium
CCCCCGCATCCCGTAATCAAGATATCCACGAGCCTGAAGGAGGCAGCATGGCGGTCAAGGTATCCATGAAGGTCAACGGCAAGCCCGTCTCCGCAGAGGTGGAGGAGCGCACGCTGCTCGTCACGCTCATCCGCGAGACGCTGCGCCTCACCGGCACGCACGTCGGCTGCGACACCGCGCAATGCGGCGCGTGCACGGTGAGCATGAACGGCAAGGCGGTGAAGTCCTGTTCGATGCTGGCGATGCAGGCCGAGGGCGCGGACATCACCACCATCGAGGGCGTGGCCAAGGCCGACGGCACGCTGCACCCGATGCAGGCGGCGTTCAAGGAGCACCACGGCCTGCAGTGCGGCTTCTGCACGCCGGGCATGGTGATGAACGCGATCGATTTCGCGAAGGGCCACCCGAACCCCACTGAACAGCAGATCCGCGAGGCGCTGGAGGGGAACCTCTGCCGCTGCACCGGCTACCACAACATCGTCAAGGCGATCGGCGCCGGCGCGCGCGCGATGGCCGGCAAGTAAACCGGAGGACGCCATGGGTGCACCGCTGATCGGCGCTCGGGTCGAGCGCAAAGAGGACTACCGATTTCTCACCGGCGCGGGACAGTACACGGACGACGTCGAACTGCCGCGCCAGAGCTATGCGGCATTTGTTCGATCCCCGCACGCTCATGCGGTCATTAAAAAAATAAAGCTTGAAAAAGCAAAACAATCTCCCGGCGTGCTCGCGGTCTACACCGGCGAGGACTTCGCCGCCGCCAAGCTGGGCGGCCTGCCCTGCGGCTGGCTGATCACCGACGTCAACGGCCAGCCGATGAAGGAGCCGCCGCATCCCTGCCTCGCGCAGGGCAAGGTGCGCTACGTGGGCGACCAGGTCGCCATCGTCGTCGCCGAGACGCAGGCGCAGGCGCGCGACGCGGCCGAGCTGGTGGAAGTCGACTACCAGGTCCTGCCCGCGGTGACCAACGCGCTGAAGGCGCGCGCCAAGGGCGCGCCGCAGCTGCACGACATCGCGCCCGACAACACCTGCTACGTCTGGGCGCTCGGCGACAAGGCCGCCTGCGACGCCGCCTTTGCCAAGGCCGCGCACGTCACCAAGCTCGAGTTCATCAACAACCGGCTGGTGCCGAACGCGATCGAGCCGCGCTGCGCGATCGGCTCGTATTCCCGCGCCGAGGACAGCTACACGCTCTACGTCGCCAACCAGAACCCGCACGTCGAGCGCCTGCTGATGACCGCGTTCGTGATGGGCCTGCCCGAGCACAAGGTGCGCGTGGTGGCGGGCGACGTCGGCGGCGGCTTCGGCTCGAAGATCTATCTCTACGCCGAGGACGTGGCGGTGACCTGGGCATCGCGCCAGCTCAGCCGGCCGGTGAAATGGACCTCGGACCGCTCCGAGGCTTTCATCTCGGATGCGCACGGCCGCGACCACCACACCATCGCCGAGATGGCGATGGACAAGGACGGCCGCTTTGTCGGCATGCGCGTGAAGACGGTGGCCAACGTCGGCGCCTACCTGTCCACCTTCGGCTCCTGCGTGCCGACCATCCTCTACGCGACGCTGCTCGCGGGCCAGTACAAGACGCCGGTCATCCACTGCGAGGTGACCGCGGTGTTCACCAACACCGTGCCGGTGGACGCCTATCGCGGCGCCGGCCGGCCCGAGGCGACCTACGTGGTCGAGCGCCTGGTGGAGACGGCGGCGCGCGAGATGAAGATCGATCCGGCCGAGATCCGCCGGCGCAATTTCATCACCGAGTTCCCCTACCAGACGCCGGTCGCCCTGCTCTACGACGTCGGCAACTACAACGCGACCATGGATGCGGCGCAGAAGCTGGCGGATGTTTCAGGGTATGCCGCCCGGAAAAAAGCCTCCGAAGCAAAAGGCAAGTTGCGCGGGATGGGTTACGCGGCCTACATCGAGGCCTGCGGCATCGCACCCTCGGCGGTGGCGGGCTCCTTGGGCGCGCGCGCGGGCCTGTTCGAAGCGGGCGAAGTGCGCGTGCACCCGACCGGGAGCGTGACCATCTTCACCGGCTCGCATTCGCACGGCCAGGGACACGAGACGACCTTCGCGCAGGTGGTCGCCGGCCGCCTTGGCATCCCGATCGAGAACGTGGACGTCGTGCACGGCGACACGGCCAGGATCCCGTTCGGCATGGGCACCTACGGCTCGCGCTCGCTCGCGGTCGGCGGCACGGCCATTGTCAAGGCGCTGGACAAGGTCATCGCCAAGGGCAAGAAGATCGCCGCTCACCTGATGGAAGCGGCCGAGGGCGACGTCGAGTTCAAGGACGGCGCCTACACGGTGGCCGGCACCGACAAGAAGAAGATGTTCGGCGAGGTCGCCTTCGCCGCCTACGTGCCGCACAACTACCCGCACGACAAGCTCGAGCCCGGCCTGAACGAGAACGCCTTTTACGATCCGTCCAACTTCACCTTCCCCGCCGGCACCTACGTCTGCGAGGTCGAGGTGGACCCGGAGACGGGCGTGGTGAAGGTGGACCGCTTCACCGCGGTGGACGACTTCGGCAAGATCATCAACCCGATGATCGTCGAGGGCCAGGTGCACGGCGGCCTCACGCAGGGAATCGGCCAGGCGCTCGCCGAGGGCTGCCGCTACGACGACGAGGGCCAGCTCCTGACGGGCTCCTTCATGGACTACCAGATGCCGCGCGCGGCAGACGTGCCCTCGTACCAGGTCGACACGCGCGAGACGCCCTGCAGCCACAACCCGCTCGGGGTGAAGGGCTGCGGCGAGGCCGGCGCGATCGGCGCGCCCGCCGCGCTGATGAATGCCATCACCGATGCGCTGGGCGTCAAGGACATGCCGATGCCCGCCACGCCGCAGGCGGTATGGACCGCGTTGAAGAGCAAGAAATAAGGAGATCAACATGCACGCATTCAAGTACCACCGTCCTTCCGGCATCGATGCCGCCGCAGCGCTGGTCAAGGGCGAAGCGAAGCTGCTCGCCGGCGGCCAGTCGCTGGTGCAGGCCATGAAGCTGCGCCTCGCCTCGCCCTCGGATATCGTCGACCTGGGCACCATCCAGTCCTTGCAGGGAATCAAGTCCGACGGCAAGAGCGTGACCATCGGCGCAATGGCGCGCCATGCCGAGGTCGCGGCTTCCGCCGACGTGAGGAAGGCGATCCCGGCGCTCGCGGCGATGGCCGAGATGATCGGTGACCGGCAGGTGCGCGCGATGGGCACCTGCGGCGGCTCGATCGCCAACAACGACCCGGCCGCCGACTACCCGGCGGCGGTGCTCGCATTGAACGCCACCATCACCACCAACAATGGCAAGCACGAGGCCGACAAGTTCTTCAAGGGCCTGTACGACACCGCGCTCAAGCCCGGCGAGATCATCACCTCGGTGACCTTCCAGGCGCCCAAGCGCGCGGCCTACATGAAATTCAAGAACCCGGCCTCTCGCTTTGCCATCGTCGGTGTGTTCGTCGCCGACTTCGGCGGCTCGGTGCGCGTGGCGGTCACCGGCGCGGGCCCGAGCGTCTTCCGTCAGGCCGACATGGAAAAAGCGCTTGCCGCGAAGTTCGAGCCGGCATCGGTCGCCAACATCAAGCAGAAGCAGGACGGCCTCAACACCGACCTGCACGCCAGCGCCGAGTACCGCGCGCACCTGGTCACCGTCATGGCCCGGCGCGCCGTGGAGGCCGCGCTAAAGTAGCGAA
>JADLES010000285.1 GCA_020845995.1 Burkholderiales bacterium
CCGCCGCGCGCGTTCATCTCGGCGACGATCTCCGTCACGATTCTCTCGAAGCGCTCGAGCGGCTCGTCGGCAGCATCGCGGAACTGCAGGTCGAGGTCTGCGTAGCCCGGCACGATCGAGGTCGCGTTCGGCTCGACCCGCAGCCTCCCCATCGTCCAGACCGTGCGCTCGGCGGCGGCCTTCGGAAACTCGGTGTTGATGCGGTGCGCGAGCTCGTAGAGAGCGGTGGACGCGTCGCGCCGCGTCTTCATCATGGTCGTGCCGGCATGGTTCTGCTGGCCGCGGAACACGAAGCGGATGCCGCGCAGGCCGACGATGCCGGTCACCACGCCGATGCGATGGCCCGTGTCCTCCAGCGTCGGTCCCTGCTCGATGTGCGCCTCGATGAAGCCGGCGTAGCGCTCGCGCGAGACGCGCGCGCGCGGCACGCCCGCCAGCCCCGCCTCGTGCAGCGCGTCGGCCATCTTCACGTCGTCCTTGTCCGCGGCGCCTGCTTCCATCTCGGGCGTCAGCGCGCCCACCAGCGAGCGGCTGCCGAGGCAGCCCACGAAGCGCGATTCCTCGTCCTGGAAGGAAACCACGTCCACCGGCAGGTCAGCCGTCGCGCGATCCGCGGCCAGCGCGCGCGCGACTTCCAGCGCGTAGATCACGCCCAGCGCGCCGTCCAGCCAGCCGCCGGTGGGCTGCGTGTCCGAATGCGAGCCCAGGAGCAGCGCCTTGCCGGGCTTCTTCGAGCGCCCGAGCACGTTGCCCACGCCGTCGATCGCCGCCTCCAGCCCGGCCTCCGCGAAGCGGCCCTGCAGCCAGCGTCTCGCCTCCATGTCCTTGCCACTGAACGCCGGTCGCACCACGCCGATGCCCTGCGCGCCGATGGCGCGCAGCTTGCGCAGGTCGGCAAGCAGCCGCTGAGCGTCAATGGTTGGCATGGCGCGAATATTCTAAGTTGTATCATCGGCGCGGTGGACGAGCTGAAATCACTGGGCCGGTACCAGATCCGCGGCGTGCTCGGCAAGGGCGCGATGGGCCTGGTCTACGACGGCCTCGACCCCGGCCTGAACCGCAGGGTCGCGATCAAGACCATCCTCACGAACAAGCTGGATGCCGAGGCCGCGCGCATGGTCGCGGTGCGCTTCGAGCGCGAGGTGCGCGCGGTGGCGCGGCTCAACCACCCCAACATCGTCCAGGTGTACGACTACGGCAACGAGGGCGACCTTGCCTACATCGTGATGGAATTCGTGCAGGGCCGCGAGCTGAAGGACCGCCTCGACGCAAAGGAGCGCTTCGACCTGAAGACCGTGTTCCGCGTCATGGCCGAGCTGCTCGATGCGCTCGACTTCGCGCACGAGGCGGGCATCATCCACCGCGACGTCAAGCCCGCCAACGTGATGCTGGATGCCAACGGCCACGCCAAGCTCGCCGATTTCGGCGTGGCGCGCGTGGTCGAGCCCGAGGGCGACCAGGCCGAGCGCACCAAGGTCGGCACCCTGGTCGGCACGCCCTCGTACATGTCGCCCGAGCAGATCCAGGGCCAGCCGATCGACCGGCGCAGCGACGTGTTCTCGGCGGGCGTGCTCTTCTACGAGATCCTCACCGGGCAGAAGCCCTTCGAGGGCACGCAGTGGGGCCTCGCGAAAAAAATCATCCAGGACGACCCGGCCTGGCCCTCCAGCGTGGTGCAGGTCCCGCCCGAGTTCGACCGCGTGATGGCGCGCGCGCTCGCCAAGGAGCCCGACGAGCGCTACCCGAGCGCGCGCAAGTTCGCCGAGGCGCTGCAGCGCCTGCGCGAAGGCAAGCCGCCGGAGGAGCCCGGCGAAGCCCCGCGCAAGCTGCCCGCCAGCGTCCAGGCGCTGCAGGCGCAGGCAAGCGAGGCGGAGGCCGAGTTCTGGAACGACGTCAAGGACAGCGAGGATCCGGAGGACCTGGCGCTCTACATCGAGCAATTTCCGCGCGGCAAATTCGTGCAGATGGCGAAGGAAAGAATGGCCGCTCTGGATGGCGGCAAGGGCTAGCGGCCTTGGCGCGCGCGAGCAGTCTGCCCGCCGCGAGCCACCGCGCCGCGCCCTGGAAGAACGGGCTCGGGACCACGTACACGATCGCCGACTTCCCCACCGGCGCGGGTTTCGACACGGTCGACTGGCAGATCGGCCACACGGTGATCCCGGCCGATTGCGCCTTCTCCGACCTTTCGGGCCTGGACCGAATCTTCATCGTCCTCGAGGGCGCCGGTGTCGAGCTGAAGTGCGTGGACGAGCGCGGCGCGACGCATGCCGCGCGCGTCCCGCCGCTGCAACCCTACGCGTTCCGGGGCGAATGGAAAACCGGTTGCCGCCTGCTCGCCGGCCCGGTCCGCGTGTTCAACGTCATCACGCGCCGGGAACTCTTCGTGGCGGAAGTGCTGTTCGCCAAAGGCGGTGACGTGAAAGGAGTCCCCGGGCAAATGCTGGTGGCGGCGGACCCGCAAACCCTGGACGCCTGGCGGCTGGACGGGGAGGGATCGCTCGCGCTCCCGGCCGCCGGCGCCATCGTGGTTAGAATCCGGAACGCATGAAGGCGCCGCAGCCGATCCTCGAATCCCGGGCCGTCCGCCTGCGCATCCGGCGCGGCGAGCTCACCGGGCACACCTCGGGCCTCGCCGCGGGCCACGTGCAGGGCAACGTGGTGATCCTGCCGCAGGCGCTGGCGGCGGATTTCCTGCGCTTTTGCCAGCTGAACCCGAAGCCCTGCCCGGTGCTTGCCGTGGGCGCGCCCGGCGACCCCGCCTTGCCCGCGCTGGGCGAAGACATCGACATGCGCGCGGACGTGCCGCGCTACCGCGTCTTCCGTGGCGGCGAGCTGGTGGAGGAGCCAGCCGACATCCGCCACCTGTGGCGCGAGGATCTCGTCAGCTTCGTCCTTGGCTGCTCGTTTTCCTTCGAGTGGGCGCTGCTGGAGGACGGGCTGACGATCCACCACATGGCGCAGGGAAAGAACGTGCCCATGTACCGCACCAGCATCGCCACCGCGCCCGCGGGGCCGTTCCACGGGCCGCTGGTGGTGTCGATGCGCGCGTTCCGCCCCGCCGACGCGATCCGCGCCATCCAGATCACTTCGCGCTTTCCCGGCGTGCACGGCGCGCCGGTGCACATCGGCATGCCGGAGCGCATCGGCATCCGCGACCTCGGCCGGCCGGACTGGGGCGACGCCGTCGACGTTCGGGCCGATGAACTGCCGCTCTTCTGGGCCTGCGGCGTGACGCCACAGGCGGTGATCGCCGCCGCCAAGCCCGAGTTCTGCATCACGCACGCGCCCGGCTCGATGCTGGTCACCGACCTCAGGAACAGCCAGCTGGCGGTGTTCTGAAGCGCTGGCCATGCCCTGGAGGGCGAATCAGAACCGCGAGCAGGAAATCGTCGAAGTCCGCTTGAGCGGCAATTTGAGCACCGCCGAAATGAACCAGTGTGCCGAGCGCGCCATTGCGCTCGCGCGCGAGGCGGGCATCCGGTGCTTTCTGATTGACGCCGCGGACCTGGAAACGGCGCCGAACATTGCCGATATTCTGCAGCTTCCAGCCGCGGTCTACGCCAACCTGGGGTTGGACCGGCAGAGCCGCATCGCCATCACCCTTCCCCGCACCCAGGAAGCGCGCGCCGCGGCGCAGTTCTACGAAACCGCCTGCCTGAATCGCGGCTGGAACGTGAAGCTGGTCGCGGATCTCGCCGGCGCGGCGGACTGGATGCGAGGACGGATACCGCGCGATATCGACGACTGACCTGCGCCCGCCTTACGCCAGGAACCGCACGCGGCCGG
>JADLES010000286.1 GCA_020845995.1 Burkholderiales bacterium
CAGAGGGGAGGGCCGTGGCCAGGACGTTTGGCATGGATTCTGCTCTCAAAGGCGGATCCGGCTGGCGCATCCAGCCAGTCTTATCTACGACCCGATCAGGAGACCGGAAATGGCGATGACGCCCGATGACGTATTGAAGATGATCAAGGACAAGGAAGCGAAGTTCGTCGACCTCCGCTTCGCCGATACCCGCGGCAAGGAACAGCACGTATCGGTTCCCGCCAAGGTGTTCACGAAGGACAAGTTCGTGGACGGGCACGCCTTCGACGGCTCGTCGATCGCGGGCTGGAAGGGCATCCAGGCCTCCGACATGCTCCTGATCCCGGATGCCGCTACCGCGCGCATGGATCCGTTCACCGATGAGGCGGTCCTCAACATCAATTGCGATGTCATCGAGCCGGGCGACGGCAAGCCTTACAACCGCTGCCCGCGCGGAATCGCCAAGCGCGCCGAGGCCTACCTGAAGTCCTCGGGACTGGGCGAGGTCGCGTACTTCGGTCCGGAACCCGAGTTCTTCATCTTCGACGGCGTGACCTGGAGCGTCGACATGTCTGGCGCTTCGGTCAGGATCAAGTCCGAAGAGGCGCCCTGGTCTTCGGGCATCGACTACGAGGCGGGCAACATGGCGCACCGCGCGCCGGTCAAGGGCGGTTACTTCCCGGTGCCGCCGGTCGACACGCTGCAGGACATCCGCAACGCGATGTGCCTTGAGCTCGAGAAGCAGGGCGTGGAGGTCGAGGTGCATCACCACGAGGTGGCCGCCGCGGGCCAATGCGAGATCGGCACCAGGTTCGCGCCGCTGGTGCAGCGCGCCGACTGGCTGCAGATCCTGAAGTACACGGTGTGGAACGTCGCCGCTTCCTACGGCAAGACGGCGACGTTCATGCCGAAGCCCATCGTCGGCGACAACGGTTCGGGCATGCACGTACACCAGTCCGTCTGGAAGGGCGGCAACAACCTGTTCGCCGGGAACCTCTACGCGGGCCTGTCGGAGTTCGCGCTGTTCTACATCGGCGGCATCATCAAGCACGCCAGGGCGCTGAACGCCATCACCAATCCGGGCACCAACTCGTACAAGCGCCTGGTGCCGGGGTTCGAGGCGCCGATCAACCTCGCCTATTCGGCGCGCAACCGCTCCGCGGCCTGCCGTATCCCGTTCGTGTCGAGCCCGAAGGCGCGGCGCGTGGAGGTGCGTTTCCCCGATCCGACCGCGAACGCCTACCTCGCGTTCGCCGCCATGCTGATGGCGGGCCTGGACGGGGTCCAGAACAAGATCCATCCCGGGGACCCGATCGACAAGGATCTCTATCACCTGCCGCCGGAGGAGGCGGCCAAGGTGCCGCAGGTGTGCGCCTCGCTGGACGAAGCGCTGGGGTACCTGGAGAAGGACCACGCCTTCCTCCTGAAGGGTGGGGTGTTCGACCAGGACTTCCTGGGGTCGTATATCGCCCTCAAGTCCGAGGAGGTCACGCGCTTTCGCATGACCACGCATCCGGTCGAGTTCGACATGTACTACAGCTTGTAGGCTCTGGCGGGGGCTCGTGCGTTGGGAAAGGGGCGGGGGTGGACCCGCCTCTTTTCATTTGGGGGACGATTGAAGAAATCCTATTTGTGGCATAGACTTACCGAGCACAACGCAGAGATGATCTGACCTATGGCGCGGATCGGTGCATTGCTCGTTCTGGCGGTTGGCCTGTCGGTCGCCGGGCCGGTCTGCGCGCAGGCGCAGCAGGTCAAGACGCTCTGGAACTGCAAGGATCCGGCCGGGCGGACTACTCTCACCGACCAGAAGGCCGACACCGTGGGCAAGGAATGTCGCGTCGTCTCGGAGGAGCGGGTGACGGTGGTGCCGGCGGCCAAGGTCAAGTCGCCCGCCAATTTCCCGCGCGAATCCTCCGCCGACCGCGTCTCCTCCAAGGCGAAGCAGCGCGACACGCTGGAGAAGGAACTCAGCCAGGAGGAGGCGATGCTCGCCGACGCGAAGAAGAGGCTCGCCGAGCAGGAGGCGATCCGCACCGGCGACGAGAAGAACTACGCCAAGGTGATCGAGCGGCTCAGGCCGTACAAGGACACCGTAGAAGTCCACGAGAAAAACGTCGAAGCCCTCAAGCGCGAGCTGGCCAGCCTTCTGCGCTGAGGCACGGCCGCAACGGACCGTGGTCGCCTCGACCAAGCCCATGGCCGCCGCGTTCTCCGGGCTGGAGTTGCTCCCCACTGCGGTGGTGGTGCTGGATGCCGGCTCCCTCGTTCGCTATGCCAACCAGGCTGCGGCAGACCTGCTGGGAGTGGGGGTCCCGGCGTTGACCGGACAGCGCTTCCCCGAGCTATTTGACGAAAGTCGAAAAGTGGAGGGGATGCTGGAAGAGGCCCTCGCCGCGCATTGGCGCTACCGCGCGCAGACCGTCGGCTACGCGCGGCCAGGGCGAGAGCGACTGCCGCTCTCCTGCATGGTGGCGCCCATCGACGCGCCGGGCGCTGCGCTGCTCGCCGAATTGCGGCCGATTCAGGAGCAGCTGCGCCAGGAGCGGGAGGAGCGCCTGCACGACCAGCAGGAGGCGACGCGCGAACTGCTGCGCAACCTCGCCCACGAGATCAAGAACCCGCTGGGCGGCCTGCGGGGATCGGCACAGCTTCTGGAACGCGAACTGGACCGTGCGGACTTGAAGGAGTACACGCAGGTCATCATCAAGGAGGCAGACCGCTTGCAGGTCCTTCTCGACCGCCTGCTCACGCCCAGGCGGGCGGGGCGGCTCGCGCCGGTCAACATCCACGAGGTTCTCGAACGCGTCCGCAGCCTGGTGGAAGCCGAGTTTCCGCGCGGCGTCTCGGTAGTGCGCAATTACGACCCGAGCGTCCCCGACCTGAAGGGGGACATCGAACAGCTGATCCAGGCAGTCCTCAATGTCGTGCGCAATGCCGCCCAGGCGCTGCTTTCCGCGGCGCATGGCGGCAGCGGAGGGACAATCGTGCTGCGGACGCGGTCCCTGCGGCAGGTGACGCTCGCCCGCCAGCGCCACAAGCTGGCATTGGAATTGCAAGTGATGGATGACGGGCCTGGTGTTCCCGAGGACATTCGCGACCGCATCTTCAACCCCCTGGTTTCAGGAAGGGAGGGCGGCAGCGGCATCGGCCTCACGCTCGTGCAGACCTACGTGCAGAACCACGGTGGCGTCGTCGAATTCGACAGCCGCCCCGGAAAAACCGTATTCACACTTCTGTTGCCATTGGTATGAAACCGGTCTGGATCGTCGACGATGATCGCTCGATTCGCTGGGTGTTCGAGAAGGCGCTCACGCGCGAGGGGATCGCCTACAGCTCGTTTGCGTCCGCGCGGGAAGCGCTGGATGCGCTGTCCGAAGGCGCGCCGCAGGTGCTGGTTTCGGACATCCGCATGCCGGGGCAATCCGGCATCGAACTGCTCCAGGAGGTGAAGGAGCGACACCCCGCGGTCCCGATCATCGTGATGACCGCCTACTCGGATCTGGATTCCGCGGTTGCGGCATTCCAGGGCGGCGCCTACGAGTACCTGCCCAAGCCCTTCGATGTGGACCAGGCCGTCGAGCTGATCCGGCGCGCGCTGGGCGAGGGCGGGCGCGAGCAGGCGGTGCCGGAACCTGCCGGCGAGGTGCCCGAGATCCTCGGCCAGGCCCCTGCGATGCAGGAGGTGTTCCGCGCCATCGGTCGGCTGTCGCAGTCGAGCGCGACGGTGCTGATCACCGGCGATTCGGGGACCGGGAAGGAACTGGTCGCGCGCGCCCTGCACCGGCACAGCACACGTGCGTCCAAGCCCTTCGTCGCCATCAATACTGCGGCCATGCCGAGGGAACTGCTCGAGTCCGAGTTGTTCGGCCACGAGCGCGGCGCTTTTACCGGCGCGCAGGCGTTGCGTCGCGGACGCTTCGAACAGGCCGAGGGCGGCACGCTGTTTCTCGACGAAATTGGCGACATGCCGGCGGAACTGCAGACCCGTCTGCTGCGCGTGCTTTCGGACGGCACGTTTTACCGCGTGGGCGGCCACCAGCAGATGAAGGCGAACGTACGGGTGATCGCCGCCACGCACCAGGACCTGGAGGCCCGGGTCCGCGACGCTGCATTCCGGGAAGATCTCTACCATCGCCTGAACGTGATTCGGGTGCGGATTCCGGCATTGCGCGAGCGGCGCGAGGACATCCCGCTTCTGGCGAGGCACTTTCTGGCCAGGAGCGCCGGGGATCTGGGAGTCGAGCCCAAGCGCCTTACCGACGAAGTGCTTGCTCACATTGGCAGGGTGGATTTCCCGGGCAATGTGCGGCAGCTCGAGAACCTCTGTCACTGGCTCACGGTCATGGCGCCGGGCCAGACCATCGGCGTCGCCGACTTGCCGGCGGATTTGCGCAGTCTGCCGGCGGAACCGCGTGCGCCGGCCGCAGCGGACTGGGTGGCGGCGCTGGCACAGGAGGTCGAGCGTCGGCTCGCGCGCGGCGAAACCGGCCTCCTCGATCAGTTGTCGCGGCAGTTCGAGCGCTCGCTGATCGTCAAGGCCCTTGCACGCACCGGCGGCCGGCGTATCGAGGCGGCGAGCCTGCTCGGCATGGGCCGCAACACCCTCACCCGCAAGATTCAGGAACTGGGGATCGGCGAGGCCGAAAGCTGAGCTATTGCCCCGAGCGGGCGCGATTCGCCTCCAGGCGCGCGTCCACCACCGCGACGATCTCATCGATTGCCGCCGAGCGCATGCCCTTCTGGGCGCCGATTTCCCGGACCAGCCGGTCGGTGCGCTCGATGTTCGATGCGCCGGCGGCGACCGCGCGCGCGGCCGAGGACGGCGTGATCAGCGATTGCGCGGCGGCGGCATACTTCTCGAACGGCACCATGTGTTTCGCATCCGCGCCCAACGCGACGCACAGCCGCACCACCCAGTCGTAGACCGAGCGCGAGGTTTCCGGATCGCCGTGCACGGCGTCGCGGATCGAGCGGACGCCCGCCCTCTGAATGCAGCGATAGTTGCCCGCGAGCAGCATCGCCCACTTCGCAAGCGGCACGAACACCGAGTCGTGCACCTTGAGCTTTACCGGCAGCTCGATTCGCTCACCGTCCGCCTCGAACCTCGCCGCCTCGATGTCGGCCTCCAGCCGGCGCAGGATCGCGGTCTGCGGCGCGCCTTCGAAGCGCGCGGACTTGAAGTTGGTGGGCAGCCGCACCTGCAGCACGTTCAGTTTTTCCTCGGGGGGGCGGAAGGCCTGCGGATCGGGGCTGCACAGCGTCATGAGGTTCGGATCGAAACCGTCCCACACCGCGGCCTCGGCATAGCAATCGCGCAGCGAGGCCGTCTGCACGCCCGGGATGCGTGCCAGATACGGCAGTGGCGGGATGTTCATGATCGACATGCACGGCAGCTTCTCTTTGGCGACCGCCGCGAGCAGCTCGCGCACCCCCGCAGAGCGATACTGCGGCTCCTGCATACCCATCACCACGAAGTCGTGGCCGGCCGGGCTTGCCTGCGCGGGCGTGCACGCCGATAGTCTGCCAGGCAGCGCCCGCGACCATACTTCGACCAACCCCTGCCGGCCCTTCACCGGCAACCGGACGATCGCGCCTTCCCGATTGAACAACTCCGCCTCCGCCGGCGTGCAGACCATCGTGGCGCTGTGCCCCGCGAGCGCGACCTTGCTTGCGAGCAGCGAACCGTACGAGGCACCGAAAATCAGCACGCTCAGAGGTGTTTCCACGATATGAAACCTACATCCGCACTATGGAATTGAAGACTACACTGGCCGCGCGTATCCCGCAAATTAGCGTTCCGTTCGCATTTCATGTTGCGGTGCGGTATCCCGAATCGTAGAATCGCCGCTCCCCTCCTTGGAGAGTGCTCTTCGTTGTGAGCCGAGACAATTCCCTGCTGCCGGAAGGCGTGCGCATCTCGGCGCCGATTTCCGCCGAGTTCGCCCGCATTCTCACCCCGGAGGCGCTCGCGTTCGTCGCCAGGCTGCACCGCCAGTTCGAATCGCGCCGCCAGGAACTGCTCGCGCGCCGCGCCGCGCGGCAGAAGGAATTCGACGCCGGCGCGCTGCCTGATTTCCTGCCCGAGACAAAGTCGATCCGCGAGTCGGCCTGGACGATCGCCCCGCAGCCGAAGGACATGCTCGATCGCAGGGTGGAGATCACCGGTCCGACCGACCGCAAGATGGTCATCAACGCGCTCAACTGCGGCGCATCCACGTTCATGGCCGACTTCGAGGACGCCAATTGCCCGACCTGGACGAACCTGGTCGACGGACAGGTGAACCTGCGCGATG
>JADLES010000287.1 GCA_020845995.1 Burkholderiales bacterium
CCGCCGGCCATGACATCCGTACCGTGCAGGAACTGCTCGGCCACAGCGACGTCAGCACGACGATGGTCTACACGCACGTGCTCAACAAAGGCGGCAGAGGCGTGGCGAGCCCGCTGGACCGGATCGGGCCGACCGGGGGTGGCGATGCAATCGGTTGAGCGCATCGCGGCTCGAATCAGCCGGATCCGCTTCATGCGCGTCTAGAGGATCAGCCCCACCGTAGCGGCCGTGAGGCAGGTGGCGAGCGTGCCGGCGACGATGGACTTTAGCCCCAGCGAGACGATCTCGCCGCGGCGCTCGGGGCACATGGTGCTCATGCCGCCGATCATGATGCCCAGCGAGCCGAAGTTGGCGAAGCCGCACAGGGCGTAGGTCATGAGCAGGCGGCTGCGCGCGGAGAGGCCGTCCTGCTTTGCGAGGTCGAGGTAGGCGACCAGCTCGTTCAGCACGGTCTTGGTGCCGAGGAGCTGCCCCGCCGCCTGCGCCTCGCTCCAGGGCACGCCGGCGAGCCAGGCGAGCGGTGCGAGCGCCCAGCCGAGCGCGCCCTGCAGCGTGTAAGGCGCGATCGCAAGGTTGGCGAGCGTGACCAGGGCGACGAACACCACGAGCATGGCGATGATGTTGACGAGCAGCTGCGCGCCGGCGAGCGTGCCTTGCGTGAGCGCGTCCATGCTGCTCGCGGCGTCGGACCTGAGGTCCAGCTGCCCGCCTGTCATCGCGGCTTCGGGAGGCACCATGAGGAAGGAGACCACGAGCGCCGCGGGCGCCGAGACGATCGAGGCGATGAGCAGGTGCGCGACCGCGTCCGGCAGCACCTTGCCGAGGATGCTCGCGTAGAGGAACAGCACCGTCCCGGCGATCGAAGCCATGCCGCAGGCCATGATCGCGAACAGCTCGCCGCGCGAAACCCTGCCGAGCCACGGCCGCACGAAGAGCGGCGCCTCGACCATGCCGACGAAGACGTTCGCCGCGGTCGAGAGGCCGACCACGCCGCCTACCCCCATCGCGCGCTCGAGCAGCCAGGAAATCGCGCGCACCAGGCGCTGCAGCACGCCCCAGTAGAACAGCAGCGCCGAGAGCGCGCTCATCACCAGCACGATCGGCAGCGCCCGGAACGCGAGAATGAAATTCGAATTCGAATCGGCAACCACGAAGGGCGTCTGACCACCGCCCAGGTAGCCGAACACGAGCGCGGTGCCGGCCTGGGTGGCTTTCTCCATCGCCGACAGAAAATCGTTCAGGAAGAAGAACAGGTCCTTGGCGACGGCAACCTTGAGAAACAGCGCGGCGAGCGCGAGCTGGAGCACGAGGCCGGCGGCGACGGCGCGCCAGGGCACGGCGGAGCGATTCTCGCTCGCAATCCAGGCGAGCGCGAGGAGGCCGAAGATGCCGGCGAGCGCGTGAACGGCGTCAGACACGGCGCAAAGCATATGAGAAGATGCGCGCCGACCCAAGAGGAGAATGCGGATGCCGGACACCACCGGGGGCGAGGTCATCGCCCGCATGCTGCAGGCCGAAGGCGTGGAGAAGGTCTTCGGCATCATCGACGGCACCTACTTCGGCTTTTATTCGGCGCTGCATCGCCTCGGCATCGACATCGTCACGCCGCGCCACGAGACGAGCGCCGCGCACATGGCGGGCGCCTACGCGCGCCTCACCGGGCGCCTGGGCGTGTGCATGGCGAGCAACGGCCCGGGCGTGGCCAACCTCCTCCCCGGCCTCGCGGTAGAGCAGGCCGAGGGCAACCGCGTGCTCGCGGTCACCAGCGCGCGCCGCCCCGGCGTCATGTACCCCGACCGGATCGGCACCTACCAGTGCTTCGACCAGCAGGGGGCCATCTCGAAGCTCGCCAAGTGGAGCGGCGCCGCGCCCGCGTTCGAGCGCATCCCGGAGATGGTGCGCCGCGCGCTGCGAAAGAGCTGGGAAGGCCGGCCGGGCGTGGTGCACGTGGACGTGCCCGAGAGCCTCATGAACGGCAAGGTCAGGGCTGAGGTGCCGGTGTGGGCGCCGCACAGCTACCGCCGCGCGCACCCGGTGGCGGCGCCCGCGGACGCGGTGGCGCGCGCGGCCGAAATCCTCGCCGGCGCGCGGCTGCCGATCGTCCACGCGGGCAGCGGCGTGGTGCACGCGCGCGCGTTCGCCGAGCTGGCGCGCGTCGCCGAGCTGCTGCAGGCGCCGGTGCTGACGAGCTGGGCGGCGCGCGGCGCGCTGTCCGAGGATTCGGCCCTCGCCATCCCGATGGTGCACGTCAAGCTGTGCCACAAGGTGCGCAACGACGCCGACGCCGTGCTGGTCGTGGGCTCGCGCCTGGGCGAGACCGACTGGTGGGGCAAGCCGCCCTACTGGCGCCGCGCCGAAGAGCAGAAGACGGTGCAGGTCGACATCGACGGCGAGGCGATCGGCCAGCACAAGCCGGCCGACCTCGGCGTGCTCGCCGACGCGAAGGTCTTCCTCGCCGCGCTCGCCGCGGAGCTGGAGCGCCGCGGCGTGGGCGAGCACGCGCCGCGGGGCGCGGCGCTCGCGCGCTACCGCGACGAGATGCGGCGCGACCGCGAGCGTTGGGACCGCGCGCTCGCCGAACAACAGGCGCCGATGCACCCGGCGCACGTGGCGCGGGCCTGCGGCGAGGTGTTCCCCGCCGACGCGGTGCAGGTCGCCGACGGCGGCAACGCCGCGGTGTGGGCGATGTTCTATTCGAAGGTGCGCACGCCCAACACGCTGCTCTCCACCTTCAAGTTCGGCATGCTGGGCGCCGGCGTCGCGCAGGCGCTCGGCGCCGCGGTGGCGCGCCCGGACAAGCGCGTGGTCTGCATCATCGGCGACGGCGCGATGGGCTTTCACCCGCAGGAGATCGAGACCGCGATCCGCAACCGCCTGCCGGTGGTCTACGTGGTGATGTGCGACCGGCAATGGGGCATGGTGAAGATGAACCAGAGCTTCATGCTGCGCCCCTGGAAGACGCTGGTCATGAAGTCGCTCGGCCCCGGGGAAACCATCAAGGCGGATCTTGGCGAAATCGCCTTCGACAAGCTCGCCGAGGCGATGGGCGCGCACGGCGAACGCGTCGCCGACCCGGCGGCGCTGCGCCCCGCGCTCGAACGCGCGCGCGACGCGGGCCGCTGCGCGGTGGTGCACGTCGACGTCGACCCGGTGAAGCACATGTGGGCGCCGGGGCTGCTGCACTTCAAGAAGATGCACGAGGAGCCCTCCGGGAGCTAGCGCCATGGCCGACATCGACCAGGTGCGCCTCAACTTCAATCCGCAGACGCTGCTGCTGCTCAACGTCGTGCTGGGGCTGGTGATGTACGGCGTGTCGCTGGAACTGAAGGCGGCCGACTTTCGCGCCGCGCTCGCCACGCCGCGCGCGCTCGTCATCGGCCTGCTCGGCCATCACCTGGTGTTCCCGGCGGTCACCTACGCGCTGGTGCTCGCCCTGCAGCCGCGGCCGAGCATCGCGCTGGGCATGATCCTCGTGTCGTCCTGCCCGGCCGGCAACATCTCCAACTTCCTCACCCACTATGCGCGCGGCAACACCGCGCTCTCGGTCTCCATCAGCACGCTTTCCACGCTGGCGGCGATCGTCATGACGCCGGTGAACGTCGCCTTCTGGGGCGGCCTGTACGCGCCCGCGCAGGCGATCCTGCGCGAGGTGGCGGTCAACCCGCTGGAGATGTTCGTGCACGTGCTGATGCTGCTCGGCGTGCCGCTCGCCGCGGGCCTGTGGACCTCGCGCCGCTTCCCCGTCTTCACGGCGCGCGCGGTGAAGCCCTTCAAGGTCCTCTCGCTCGTCTTCTTCCTCGTCTTCGTGCTGGCGGCGCTGGCGGCCAACTGGCGCTACTTCCTCGACTACGTCGGCATGGTGGTGGGCGTGGTGTTCCTGCACAACGCGCTCGCGCTCGCCACCGGCTACGGCCTGGCGGGCGCCGCCGGCTTGCCCGAGCGCGACCGGCGCGCGGTGTCGATCGAATGCGGCATCCAGAACTCCGGCCTCGGCCTGATCCTCATCTTCAACTTCTTCGACGGCCTGGGCGGCATGGCGGTGGTGACGGCCTGGTGGGGCATCTGGCACATCATTGCCGGCCTGACGGTCGCCACCGCCTGGTCGCGGCGCGCGCCGGCCGCGGCGCCAGCGTGAAGGTCCTCGTCACCGGCGCCTCGGGCTACGTAGGCACGCAGCTCGCCGGCGAACTCGCGCGCGCCGGGCACGAGATCGTCGCGCTGGACGTGCGAACCCCCTTGGGCGTCCTCCATCCGGGGATACGAACCGTGCGGGCCGACATCTGCAGCCCGGAAACCGCGCGGGCCATTCGCGCGGCGCGCCCGGAAGCCGTGGTGCATCTCGCCGCGGTGGTCACGCCTCCGCCCGGCATGCCGCGCGAGGAGCTGCACCGGATCGATGTGCTCGGCACGAAGAACGTGCTCGAAGCCTGCGTCGCCGGCGGCGTCGGCCGCCTCGTCGTCGCCTCGAGCGGGGCCGCCTACGGCTACTACGCCGACAACCCGCCCGCCATCGGCGAGGACTGGCCGCTGCGCGGCAATCCGGCGTTCGCCTACGCCGACCACAAGCGGCAGGTGGAAGAGATGCTCGCGCGCGCGCGCACCGAGCACCCGGCGCTCGCGCAATTCGTGTTCCGCGCCTGCACCGTCATCGGCGGGGGCACGAGGAACCAGATCACGGCGCTCTTCGAGCGGCCGCGCCTGCTCGCGATCCGCGGCGCGGCGAGCCCCTTCAGCTTCATCTGGGACGGCGACGTCCTCGCCTGCCTCGCGCAGGCGCTCGCGAGCGACCGCCCCGGCACCTACAACCTCGCGGGCGACGGCGCGATGACCGTGCAGGAGATCGCGCGGCGGCTGGGCAAGCCCTGCCTGGAGCTGCCCGCCTGGCTGGTCGCGGGCGCGCTCGCGGTGCTCAAGCCGCTCGGCCTCACGCAGTACGGGCCGGAGCAGGTGGACTTCCTGCGCTACCGGCCGGTGCTGTGCAACACGCGGCTGAAAAGCGTGTTCGGCTTCACCCCGCGGCGCAGCTCGCGCGAAGCGTTCGAAACCTGGGCCGCGGTGCATGGCGCGGCGTGAGCTTGCCGGCCGGGCGGTGGCGATCACCGGCGCGGCGGGCGGCCTCGGCCGCGCGCTCGTGCAGGCGTTGCTCGCGCGCGGCGCCCGCGTCGCCGCGCTCGACGTCGATGCGGCCGCGCTCGCCACTCTGCCCTCCGAAGCGCTTGCGCTCGCCTGCGACATCACCGATCCTCGGGCCTGCCGCGGCGTCCTCGCGAAGGTGCACGAGCGCTTCGGCGCGCTCGACGTGCTCGTCAACAACGCCGGCATCAGCCACCGCAGCCTGCTCGCGCAGACCGACGCCGCCGTGATCCGGCGCGTGATGGAGGTCAACTTCTTCGGCGCGCTGCACATGACGCAGGCGGCGCTGCCCATCCTCGCCGCGCGCCGCGGCGCCATCGTCGTCGTCTCCAGCGTCGCCGGCTTCGCGCCGCTCGCCGCGCGCGCGGGCTACAGCGCGAGCAAGCACGCGCTGCACGGACTTTTCGACACGCTGCGCGCGGAGCTGGAGGGCAGCGGCGTGCACGTGCTCATCGCCTGCCCGGCCTTCATCCGCACCGGCATCGGCGCGGCGCACCTCGGCGCCGACGGCCGCGCCGCGCGGGGCCCGCGCACCGAGGTCGGCGAGGCGCTCGAACCCGCTGACGCGGCCGAGCGCATCGTGCGCGCGCTGGAGGACGGCCGCGAGCGGCTGCTGCTCGGCCGCGTGGCCCGGCTCTCCTGGTGGATCTCCCGCCTCGCCCCCGGCCTCTACGCCCGCCTCATGGCGCGGCGCATGCGCGCCGAGCTGGGCCGCTGACACCTCAGTCCGTAAAGATCCCCGCGATGGTGGACTGGATGCCTTCGGCCGCGGCCGCGGGGTCCCTGGCGTCGCGGATCGGCCGTCCAACGACGATGTAGTCGGCGCCGTTGGCGAAGGCCTGCCCGACGTCGACCACGCGCTTCTGGTCGCCCGCCCCGGCGCCGGGAGGACGCACGCCTGGGGTCACGGCAAGCAGCTTCGCACCGAACTGCTTCTTGATTGTCGCAACTTCCAGTCCGGAGGTGATCACGCCATCGCAACCGCTCTCCATCGCAGCGCGCGCGCGGGCGATTACAAGATCTTCAAGCTTCCCCGTGTAACCCTGCTCGGAAAGGTCGGTCTGGCTGGCGCTCGTGAGCACCGTGACCGCGAGGATGCCGATGTCGCCCTTCTCCTTCACGGCCGCCTCCATGACGCCGCGGTCGGCGTGCACGGTGAGGAAGGACAGGCCGCGACCGCGCAGGTTGGCGACCGCGCGGCGCACGGTTTCCGGGATGTCGTGCAGCTTCAGGTCGCAGAACACGCGCTTGCCGCGCTTCACCAGCCAGTCGAGCAGCGTGAAGTACTCGCCGGAGGTCGCGAGCTCGAGGCCGATCTTGTAGAAGCGCACCGCGTCGCCGAGCCGTTCGACGAGCGCGCGCGCCTCGGCGGCGCCGGGCACATCGAGCGCCGCAATCAGTCGCTCGCGCCGGGGAATGGCGGGAGGAATGTCGGCCATGGCGGGACGCTATGATACAGGCATGGCCAACGCGATCGTTCTGGTCCTCTACTACAGCGCGGGCGGCGCGGTGCGGCGCATGGCAGAACGCATCGCCGAGGGCGCGGAGCGCGTGCCCGGTGCGCAGGCGCGCATCCGCACGGTTCCCAGGGTCTCATCGGGTTTTGATGGGGAGATTTCCTCGATTCCGGAGAACGGACCGCCCTATTGCGAGAACCGCGATCTCGAAGAATGCGCAGCGCTTGCGCTCGGCAGCCCGACGCGTTTCGGCAACATGGCCGCGCCGATGAAGGCCTTCCTCGACGACACCGGACCGCTGTGGCTGAAGGGCGCGCTCGCCGGCAAGCCCGCGAGCGTGTTCACCGCCACCGGCAGCCTGCACGGCGGGCAGGAAACCACGCTGATCAGCATGATGCTGCCGCTCCTGCATCACGGCATGCTGATCGTCGGCCTGCCCTACACCTACGCCGAGCTCAACGCCACGCGCACCGGCGGCACGCCCTACGGCGCCAGCCACTTCGCCGGCATCGCCGACGACCAGCCGCTCTCCGAGCACGAGCGCGCGCTGTGCGTCGCGCAGGGCCGGCGCCTCGCCGAGGTCGCGCTCAAGCTGCGGCGGTGAGCGCGGCGCGCGCGCTCCGGCTGGCCGCGTCGGTGTCGCTCGCCGCGCTGATCGCGCTCTGCCTCGCCTGGGAGCTGTGGCTCGCGCCGCTGCGGCCCGGCGGCTCCTACCTTGCGCTGAAGGCCGCGCCCCTGGTTTTCCCCTTGCCGGGTGTCTTGCGGGGAGAAAGGCGAAGCTGTCAGTGGTCGAGCATGCTGATCCTGGCCTACTTCGCCGAGGGAGTGACGCGTGCCTGGAGCGAGCGCGGGGTCTCTCAGCTGCTCGCCGCCGCCGAGATCGCGCTCAGCCTCGCGTTCTTCGCCTCGGTGGTGGCGTACGCTCGGCTGACGCGAGAGGCGAGGTGAGGGCGCCGCGCGGGCTCAGCCGCAGCTGCGCGCGATCTCGGCGCGCAGCTGCTCGACGCGCTGCTGGCGCGAGCTGTCGTCGAGAAAGACCCGCTCGCCCTTTGCGTTCACGCTGGCGATGCGCCGCTGCTCCTCCAGCCGCAGCAGCTGCGCCCGCTGCTGCTCGCAGCGCTTTTGCCGGGCCTGCGCCTGCTTTTCATCCGCCTGGCGCTCGCGCTCGCGCTGCGATTCGCGTCTCTGGAAATCGCGCTCGTCGCGCCGCAGATCCTCCCTGTACGGAGTGACCTTGCCCGAGATCGGCGGCTGGCCGCGGATGTCCACTTCCCCGCCCCTGCCCGCGGCGCAGGGCTTGTCGGTGTACTGGGTCACCCCGCGCGCGTCCAGGCACTTGTACATCTGCGCCTGCGCGGCCGGGGCAGCGAGCAGCGCCGCGAGCAGGAGCCGCCTCACAGCTGGTACTGGGGATTGAGCCGCTCGACCTTGCTCGCGAGCTTGTTGAGCGCGCTGATGTAGGCCTTGGCCGAGGCGACGATGATGTCGGTGTCGGCGCCAACGCCGTTGACGATGCGCCCGCCCTTGGCAAGGCGCACCGTGACCTCGCCCTGGCTCTCGGTGCCCTGCGTCACCGCGTTCACCGAGTACAGCAGCAGCTCGGCGCCACTCTTGGCGACGCCCTCGATCGCCTTGAAGGTGGCGTCCACCGGGCCGTCGCCCTTCGACTCGGCCTTGATTTCGGAGGATTTCGCTCTCAACACCAGGGAAGCGAAGGGCTTTTCGCTAGTCCCGCTCCCCTGCCTCATCGACACCAGGCCCCATTCCTCGTCGCCGGTGGCGCCCGCCTCCTGCGCCACCAGCGCGAGCAGGTCCTCGTCGAAGATCTCGGCCTTCTTGTCGGCGAGGTCCTTGAAGCGCTGGAAGGCCTTGTTGTATCCGTCCTCGTTATCGAGCTCGACGCCGAGCTCCTTCAGGCGCTGGCGGAACGCGTTGCGCCCCGAGAGCTTGCCGAGCACGATCTTGTTGGCGCTCCAGCCGACGTCCTCGGCGGTCATGATCTCGTAGGTCTCGCGCGCCTTGAGAACGCCGTCCTGGTGGATGCCGGAAGCATGCGCGAAGGCGTTCGCCCCGACCACCGCCTTGTTCGGCTGCACCACGAAACCCGTGATCTGCGACACCAGGCGCGAGGCCGGGACGATCTGGGTCGTGTCGATGTTCGTCACCAGATTGAAAAAATCCTTTCTGGTGCGAACGGCCATGACAACTTCCTCCAGCGAGGTGTTGCCGGCGCGCTCGCCCAGGCCGTTAACGGTGCACTCGATCTGGCGCGCGCCGCCGATCCTCACCGCGGCGAGAGAGTTCGCCACCGCCATGCCAAGGTCGTTGTGGCAGTGCACGCTCCATACCGCTTTGTCGCTATTGGGTATTCGCTTCCGCAAATTCAGGATCATTTCCCCGAACTGCTCCGGCACCGCGTAGCCGACCGTGTCGGGGATGTTGATGGTGGTCGCCCCCTCCTTGATCACGGCCTCGAGCACGCGGCAGAGGAAGTCGGGCTCGGAGCGGCTGGCGTCCTCCGGCGAGAATTCGACGTCCGGGCAGGCGTTCTTCGCGTACCTGACCGAGAGCCGGGCCTGCTCGAACACCTGCTCGGGCGTCATGCGCAGCTTCTTTGCCATGTGCAAGGGGCTGGTGGCGAGGAAGATGTGGATGCGCCAGGGGCCCTTGGCGTCCTTCAGCGCGTCGATGCCGCGCTGGATGTCTTTGTCGTTGGCTCTGCACAGGCCCGCCACGATCGATTCCCGGATCGCGCCCGCCACCGCGCGCACCGCCTCGAAGTCGCCGTTGGAGGAGGCGGGGAAGCCGGCTTCGATCACATCCACCCTCATGCGCTCCAGCTGGCGCGCGATGCGCAGCTTCTCGTCCCTGGTCATGGAGGCGCCGGGCGATTGCTCGCCGTCGCGCATGGTGGTGTCGAAAATGATCAGTTTTTCCGTGCTCATATGCCGCTCCTCGGGGTGGGGTGCGAAAAGTCCTTTTCCGCCCGGGTCGGGCGGTCAGGGGGTACTGCCGAATTGGGAAAGTTATCTTGTGCGCGCGGGGCGCAGCAGCAGGCCAGCCAGAAGCAGCAGGCTGGCGGCGGTCGCAATGAGGAGGGCGACAGCGAGGTTCATGGGGCCAATATGCAGGAAAAGAGGGTCAGAGTCAATTTCCGGCGATCGTGCTGAAGCGGGCAATGGCGCGCCGGTCTCGAATATTGACTCTGACCCCATTTTCATCTCCCGAGAATGCGCGCACCGTGCTCGCCCAGCGCGGGCTCGTGCAGGTCGGGCCGGGCCGGCTCGCGCAGGAAGCGGATCGGCGAATTGAGGTGCCGGCGCCCGAGCGCGTCGCCGAGCACCATGCCGCGATGCAGAAGCTGCGGGTCGCGCAGCGCCTCCGGGAAGGTTTTCAGCTCGCCGAAGCAGACATCCAGCCCCGACAGGGCCTCGACCCACTCGGCCTGGGTCCGCGTGCGGAAGATCTCGCGCAGGAACCGCTCGACGGGCTGCTGCTGCGGGCCCGGGCGCTCGCACAGCGGCGCAAGCTCCGGCCTGCCCAGCGCGCCCAGCAGGTTGCGCACGAATTTCATCTCCTGGCCCGCGAGCGCGATGTGGCGGCCGTCGCTGGTGTCGTAGATCTGGTAGAAGGCCGAGCCGCCGGTCGTACGCTCGTGGCGCGGGTCCTGCTGCCGGTCCTCCGCGAGCGCGGGGCCGAGCAGGTTCGCCGAGGCCGACACCAGACAGTCCTGCATCGAGATGTCGAGGTAGTCGCCCTGCCCGGTCTCGCGCCGCCGCAGCAGCGCCATGAGGATGCCGGCAAGGCCGTGCAGCGCCGCCGTCATGTCGGCCACCGGCACCGCCGGGATCGCCGGCAGGCCGTCGCGTCCCCGCGAGACGCTGAGCGCGCCGCCCACCGCCTCCACGCCCAGGTCATGCGAGGGCCGTTCGCGGTAGGGCCCGTCCTGGCCGAAGGCGCTGATCGAGCAGTAGACGATGCGCGGGTTGCGCGCGGCGAGCTGCGCGTAGCCGATGCCGAGCCGCTCCATCACGCCCGGGCGGAAAGTCTCGACGAACACGTCCGCGCCGTCGCACAGCGCGAGCAGCGCGTCGCGGTCGCGCGCCTCCTTGAGGTTCAGCACAACGCTCTTTTTGCCGCGATTGAAGTTGCGGAAGTAGACCGTGCTCGGGCCATCCGCGAGGCCGAGATGGCGCACCGGGTCGCCCTCGCCCGGCGCCTCCACCTTGATCACTTCGGCGCCATGGTCGGCGAGCGCCCTGGTGAGGTAGGGCCCGGGCAGGAAAACCGAGAGATCCACCACGCGCAGGCCGGCGAGCTTCACGGCGTCACTTGCCCGGGCAGCACGTGCCGCCGCGACATGCGCGGATTGTACGGACCGCGGTCAAGCCGCCGGCTTGATCCGCCTGCCGAGGAACCAGAGCACGTAGCCCGAGACCCCGTAACCGAAGACCAGGAGGAACAGCACCACCGAGGGCTTGAGCGAGATCACCGCCAGGGCCGCGGCGAACACCGCCACCACCCAGAACGGCACCGCCTTCTTCAGGTTGATTTCCTTGAAGCTGTAGAAGGGCACGTTGCTCACCATCGTGACGCCGGCGTACATGGTGAAGAGCCAGGCGATCACCGAGAGCCACAGCTCGCGGTCGATGCCCAGGTCGTCGAACACCCACACCAGGCCCGCCACGAAGGCCGCCGCCATCGGGCTGGGCAGCCCCTGGAAGTAGCGCTTGTCGACCACGTCGATGTTGGTGTTGAAGCGCGCGAGGCGCAGCGCGGCGCCCGCGCAGTAGACGAAAGCGGCGATCCAGCCGAGCTTGCCCATCCCCTTCAGCGCCCATTCGTACATCACCAGCGCGGGCGCGGCGCCGAACGACACCATGTCGGCGAGGCTGTCGTACTGGGCGCCGAA
>JADLES010000288.1 GCA_020845995.1 Burkholderiales bacterium
CGCTCGACGTTGGCGCGCTGCCCGTGCAGGAGCCGGAGGGCGAGCTGGTGGGAATCGTGACGGATCGCGACATCGCGGTGCGGGCGGTCGCCGAGGGCATGGACCCGAACGGGTCCACCGTCTCCCAAATCATGACGCCGCAGGTGCAGACCTGCTCAGCGAATCGCGACATCGCCGACGCGGCCCGGCTCATGGAGACGCGACGGATCAGACGCCTCGTGGTCGTTGACGCCAGCGGCGCTCCGGTCGGAATGATCTCGCTCGGGGATCTCGCCCTGCATGCCCCCGGGGCAAAGCTGCCGGTCAGCGCGTTGAAGGGCGTCTCGAAGCCCAAGGCACCGGATTAAGGCGTGTTTAAAGGATGCCGTGGTACTTCTGAGCTATCTCGAACGAGGTTTCTCGAACGAGGAGGCCGGCCATGCAAGACAGCGGAACCCGAAGCATGCGTGAGCGTTGGGAGGAGTATCGCCCGACCAAGACCCAGACCTTCTGGATCGCCGTGGGCGCGGTCGGCGCAACCCTGCTCATCGGATTCGGTGCGGGCAGCTGGGTGACCAGCGCCAGCGCGCAGGAGATGGCCGCCGAGGCCACCAGCCAGGCGCGCAACCAGCTCGCGGCCGCGGTGTGCGTGGAGGATTTCATGGACGCTGCGAACTCCGGCGAGCGCCTCCAGCAGATCAAGAAAGCGTCCTGGTTCGAACGCAACGACCTGGTCACCGAGTGGGCAACCATGCCGGACGAGACGCAACCGAGCGGCGCGGTGGCGAGTATGTGCGCCACCAAGCTCGTGGAGCTTAAGGCCCCGGAGGCTGCGGCCGCGGCCGCGAAACCTGCGGCGCTCAGCAGCGCGAACGCGCAATAGCGGAATGATCGCAGGAGTCCGGGCTCTGCTCGTGTCGCTCGCGCTCGCCACCGGGCTCGCCACGGCGGGTGTCTTCGCCCCTCCCAATCAGGTCGACAGCGTGCGCGCCTACGCGTTGCCAACGGGCCGCACCGAGATCCGCATCGAGCTCGCGCGGCAGCCGGATTCAATCGACAGCTACCGCATCCTGGCTCCCGACCCGAAGGTCGTCCTCGACATTCCGGGCGCGCGGCGGCACGCGTCGCAGCGCCGCGTCGAGTACGTTGACGGTGTGGTCGACAAGTTGAGCCTCCATCAGCACGAGCGAGGCGTGCGCGTCGTGGTGGATCTCGAGATCGCGGCCGGCTACCGGGCGTTCATCGAGGGCTCCGGAGTCACCATTCTGGTGCAGCCGGCACACGGCCTCGCCGGTCTCTAGAATCCGCCGTCGTTCCCCCGCGCCGCCAGAGAGAGGAGTCAGCTTAGGCCGTTGACACCTTCCTCCTATCCTTCTTCAAGCCGCCGGGAAATGCAGGTACGCCGCCGATTGCCCGACGCCGTCAAGGGTCAGGGTTGCCGTGCGGAGCAGCTTGCCGTGCCGCGCCTCGACCCGATACCGCCCCGCCTCGAGATCCAAGTAAACGAGCGGACCCGCGCGGGCAATTTCGAACACGATCGCGCCGCGCTGGTCGCGCACAGTCAGGTCCACGTTCGCCAGGTAGTGCTCGTCCTTGCCTCCCGAGAACGACAGCATCGCGGTGTAGTCGCGCGCCTCGGCGCGCATTGCTTTGCGCGCCTCGATGCCGACGCCGCCCGCCAGGTAGCGCACGCCCTCGCGGATACCCGTCACCTTGGCTGCGGCGGGAGGCGTGATGCCGGCGGCGAGAAATGCGCCGGCGAGCGCGGTTCTAACCATTGCAGACCTCATGGTTTCCCTTTCCAGTGCGTTGCTAGCCCAGTCAAGCATGCGCATGGTCTGGTTAAGCGGTCCTTAATGCGGGCGGCGCGAGACTTGCCTCGCTTGCCATGATGCGCATCCCGTCAATGCTGCTTCTCGCCTGTGCCCTGGCGCTTTCCGGCGCAGCGCGCGCCGCGGACATCGTGCGTGCAACCTACGACCCGGCGTCAGACGAGCTGGTCGTCGAGATCGCCTACCGCGGCGCGAACCCCGGTCACGATTTCGTGCTGAACTGGGACGCCTGCGACGGCGCCCATGCTTCGGCGCGGCTCGCCGACCGCCAGGGAAGCGAAAACGCCAGGCAGGACTTCATGGTCAGCGAGCGCTTCGGACTGGCGGACCTGCCATGCCGCCCTGCGTCCGTCACGTTGCGCTTGGGGCGCACCGCGCATGCCAGCGTCGACATACCGGCGCCGCCGCCGCGAAACTAGCGTTCATGCCGCTGTGAAATCGCCAGCGCGCGCGCCCGCGCTGGCCGGGCCACCGTCAGCCGAGAGCACGACCCGAACCGACAAACCGGGAGGATGGCGCCCTGGGTGCGCATCGGCGAGCGAGATGCTGCCGCCGTGGCGTTCGGCGACCGCTTTTGCAATCGGCAATCCCAGGCCGGTGCCCGAGGTGGCGTCGCCCGCCGCCCGCTGAAATCGCTCCAGCACCCGACCGCGCTCTTCGGGCGGGATGCCCGGCCCGGCATCCGCGACTTCGATCTCGACGGCGCCGCCAACCGCACGGACGGCGACCGTGACGTCGCTGCCGCCCGGCGCGTAGCGCAGCGAGTTGTCGACCAGGTTGACAATCAGCGAGCGGATCTCGGTTGGCGCCCCTGTCACCATCGCCGCGCGCGGCGCATCGGCGCCGAGATCCACTCCCTGCGATTCGGCCTGTGCGGCGTGGCTGCCCACCACTTCACGCGCCAGCCGCGCCACATCGAGCTGCGCCGGCGCCTCGCCGCGCACTCCGGGCCCCAGGCGCGCGAGATCGAGCAGCTGCTGCACCAGGCGCCCGGCGCGCTCGATCCCTTGCGCGAGTTCCCGGTGCGCAGCGGCGCGCTCGGCCGGCGCCTGCGCGCGCGCCGCGATCTGCGCCTGCAGCGCGAGCGCGGCCACGGGCGAGCGCAGCTCGTGGGCGGCATCCGCAAAAAAACGCCGCTGCCCGTCGAGCGAGTCCGAGAGGCGCCGCAGCAAGCCGTTGATCTGTTCCACCAGCGGCGCCAGCTCCTGCGGCACGTCATCGATGGGCAGCGGGTCGAGCCGGGCGGCGTCCCGGTCGCTGACGCGGCGCGAGGTCAATGCGATGGGCGCGAGCCCGCGTCCCAGGACCCACGCCGTGAGCAGCGCAAGCAGCGGTATCAGCAGCAGCACGGGGAGCGACATGCGCAAGGAAAGATCGCGTGCCAGCGCGTTGCGCAAGCTTTCTGGCTGCGCGACCTGAACCACGCCCTCCGGCGTGATATGGGTATAAACGCGCCAATCCGCGCCCGCGGCGTCCACGTTGCTGAATCCCGCTCGCTGCGTGCGCGGCGCATCGAAAGGGTGCGAAGGCAGCAGCGTCTCGAAGAACACGCGGCCCCTTTCGTCGTAGGCGCGCACCGTGAAGAGGAAATTGTCCCGCGCCACGCGGATTGTCCCCTCCTCGGCCCAGTTCTCCCGCAGGTGCACCGCCTGCGCGATCTGGCGCAGCTCGGCATCCAGGACGCGCCCGAGCTGCCGTTGGGCGAGCAGGTAGGTCGCCGCCAGCACCGCCACGGTGACCGCCGCGGACGCGCCGATCAGCCACAGGACAAGGTTGGTTCGGATCGAGCGCATCCGCTCGGCTATTCGCGCATCTACTCGATACGGGCGATCCGGTAGCCCACGCCCCGCACATTGCGGATGAGCTCGGGCGCGAGCTTGCGGCGCAGGTGATGCAGGTATACCTCCACCGCGTTGCTGCCGATCTCCCTCCCCCAGCCGTACAGAGCCTCCTCGAGGTTCTCCCGCGACACCACCGCGCCGGGCTCCCGCAGCAGCGCTTCCAGTACCGCGAACTCGTGCGCCGAGAGCGCCACGGCAGCGCCGCGGAAAACCACCTCCCGCGTGACCGGATCGAACACCAGCGCGCCATAGGCGATTTCGGGGCACGCGCGCCCTGCGCGGCGGCGCAGGACGGCGCGCGCGCGGGCCATCAACTCGTCCAGATCGAACGGCTTGACCAGGTAGTCGTCGGCGCCGCAGTCCAGGCCGGCGATGCGGTCGCCGAGCGAATCGCGCGCGGTGATTACCAGCACCGGCACCTCGCTGCGTCCGCGGCGCAGCGATTTCAACACCTCGATCCCGTCCTTGCGCGGCAGGCCCAGGTCGAGCAGCGCGAGGTCATAGGGGCCGCCGGAGAGCGCAAGCTCGGCGGCAGTGCCGTCGCGTACCCAGTCGACCGCGTAGCCGCCGGTGCGCAGGCCGTCGGCCACCGCCCGGCCGATCATCAGGTCGTCCTCTACGACGAGAACGCGCATGCCCTTCGATGGCCGGACAGCCCGCAAAGTTCAATCCGCCCGATTCCCCCCATTCATCTTTGGAGACTTCTCAGCTCGCGGAACGTCGCGCGCGAAATGCCCACATGCACTACCCGGTCCGGCCAGTCGATTCGCTCGACCGACCAGGGCGAGATGACGACGCCCCGGCCCGGCAGCCAGTAGTACGTCGCGACGACGAGGGCCGCAATGGTCCAATCCCGGCTGTCGACGAGGATATCCTGAACGTGGCCGGCGGTGCAGTCGCGCCCCCGTACGTAGTAGCCCCTAACGACCTCGCTGCTGCGCAGGTGAGGGTCGCTGCGTGCACGCGCCGCGTACGGCAGCTCGTGCTGGCGCGACACAGGCAGTGCGGTATCCGCTTCCGGACTTTTCTCGACCTCCTCCCGCGTCAGCCCGACGCGGATCGAACCGTCGTGGGGGTCGCCGCGCGCGATCAACGCGCACGGAATCAGCACCTCGCGCCGCGGCATGGAACGGCCCGTGTCGACGACGAGGTAGCGCGCTGTCCAGAACTTGTCGTCGAAATAGAGGTCGGCGACAAACCCGATCCGGCCATCCTGGGCGCAGATCGCTTCGCTTTGCAGGTCTCTCGCCCTGCGCAGGTGGAGGTGCGGAGTCATTCCTGATGGCGCCATCGTGGCGCAGCGACGCTTAAGCGCTTCTTAACGCCACGCGGACCCCGAACCCGCCATGTTCAGCCGCCCAGGAACAGGCGCTCGACCTTGGGATTGGCGAGCAGCTCGCGCCCGGTGCCGGCAAGCGCCAGCTCGCCGGAGACGAGGACGTAGCCGATGTCGGCGAACTCCAGGCCCTTCTTCGCGTTCTGCTCGACCATAAGGATGGTCTTGCCGTCCTCGTATTGCAGCCGCGCGAGCAGCTCGAACACCATGTCGATGTAGCGCGGCTCCAGGCCGATCGAGGGTTCGTCGACGAGAAGCACGGCAGGCTCCATTACCAGCGCGCGCGAAACCTCGAGCAGGCGCCGCTCGCCGCCCGAGAGCACGCGCGCCGCGTGGCGCCGGCGGGCGGCGAGGCGGGGCTGAGAGTCGAGAATCCGCTCGGCGGCCCGGCGCGCCTGCGCCGCGCCGAGCAGGTGGCCACCCATCAGCAGGTTCTCCTCTACCGTCATCTGCGGAAAGATCGACTTGTCCTGCAGCACATAGGCGATGCCCGCGTTCTTCAGCTTGTCCTGCGGCGAGAAGCGGGTGATGTCCGTGCCATCGAGGATGATTCGCCCTTCGAGGATGCGCGCGAAGCCGAAGATCGAGTGCAGCACGGTCGACTTGCCGGCGCCGTTGGGACCGATCAGGCACAGCGACTGGCTGCGCCCGACGTGCAGGTCGAGACCATGCACGATTTCCATGGCCCCGTAGCCGGCGCGCAGGCCTTCGATCGTCAGGAAGGGCTGCGGTCGGGCGAGCGCCTGCAGGCGACCGGGAGAGGCTTCGGTGCGCAGTGACTCCGCTTGCCGTGCGACTTCGTCGACCGAGATCGCGCTCACTGGGCCCCGAGGTAGGCGTCGATGACACGCGGGTCGCGCCGGATTCGCTCCGGCGGGCCATCGGCGAGCAGCTCGCCGTGCGACAGGCAGTAGACATGCTGCGCGAGGTCCATCACGACGCGCATGTTGTGCTCGATCACGAAAAGCGTGACGCCGAACTCGCGGTTGACGTCCTTCAGCCGCTCGATGAGGCCGTTGATCAGCGTCGGGTTGATTCCCGCGGTCGGCTCGTCGAGCAGCAGCGCGCGCGGCTCGTTCATGAGCGACATGGCGAGCTCGAGCAGCCGCTGCTGGCCGAAGGAAAGCGAGCCGGCGGCGAGGTGCCGTTTGGCCTGCAGCCCGACGAACTCGAGCAGCCGCCCCGCCTTGTCGACGAGCGCGCGCGGCGGTCGGCTGATCATCTCGCGCCAGGCGCCATTTCTGTGCGAGGCCGAGATCAGCATGTTGTCGAGGGCGCTCATGCGGCCGAAAACGCGCGTCTGCTGGAAGTTGCGCAGCATCCCGAGACGCGCGATTCTCTGCACGGAGAGACGCGAGATCTCGCGCCCGCCGAACCAGATCGCGCCCGAGTCGACGGGATGCTGTCCCACGATGCAGTTGAAAAGCGTGGTCTTGCCCGAACCGTTCGGTCCGATCAGAGCGGTGATGCTGCCTTCGGCGACGTGGAGGGAGAGACTGCGGTTGGCGACCACGCCGCCGAAGGCCTTGCTGACCTTCGCGACTTCGATGAGGGCGGGTCTCACCGGCCGGCTCCCGCGCCGAACCACTGCGGCCTGCGCTCGCGAAGCCAGCCGAGGATTCCCTGCTGGAAGTAGACGACGTTAACGATGATGAGCAGCCCGAGCGCCACGTACTGCCAGCCGAGCAGGTAGGTCCAGGTGATTTCGCGCAGGGCGTAGAACAGCGTCGCGCCGATCACCGGGCCCCACAGCGTGCCCTTGCCGCCGAGCAGCGTCATCGCGATCATGAACACGCCAAAGGTGAGCGTCGGGTAGGCGACCTCCAGCGGCTCGATGAATCCGGTCATGTTGCCGAACAGCGCCCCGGCGATGCCGAGGAAGAAGGCCGAGATCGCCCAGGCGACGGTCTTGTAGCGATTGGTGTGCAGGCCGAGGGCCTCGGCCTTCTCCTCGTCGTCGCGGATGGCATTGAGGGCGAGCGCGAAGCGCGTGCCGTAGAGCCAGCGCAGGAACGCAAAGCAGGCGACTGCGGCCGCCATGCACAGCCAGTAGAAGAAGAACGAGCGCGTCTCTGGCTCCCCCGGAAACACCGGCATCGAGATGCCGCCGCCGCCGCCCACGTAGCCCCAGGCCCCGGTCAGCTCGGCGGCGGCGATCGCCGCTCCCAGGGTCCCGATGGCGAAGTACGGCCCGCGCAGCCCGAACAGCACCCAGGAGA
>JADLES010000289.1 GCA_020845995.1 Burkholderiales bacterium
ACTCTGCAAATTTCGGATCGTGCGTACGTTCTTGAAAACGGAGCGTGCATTCTCTCCGGAAGCGGTCGCGAGCTGCTCGGAGACGACCGGCTGCGCCGTGCCTATCTCGGAGTCTAGGACATGCCCAACGCCGCACTTGATATGCGGATAAGCCGAAGAACGCGCCGCATCCAGAAGCGGCAGAACGAGATACTCGATGCCGCCAAAGAGGTATTCCTCGGCAGGGAGTTCAGCGCGGTGACGATGGAGGAGATCGCCGATCGCGCGGTGATGACGCGAACGACGGTCTATCAGTACTTCCGGAACAAGACCGAGCTCTATGGGGCCGTGGTGCTGCGCGATATGGAGACGCTTGCCGGCGGCATGATCGCATCCTTCGACAAGCGCCAGGACATGGCTAGCAATCTGGAGGCCGTCGCCAAGGCCTATCTGGCTTTCTTCTCCACCAACTCCTTCTACTTCAAGAAATTCTCGTTCTTCTTTCTTCCGGGCCGCGGGGCGCCGATGCCGGAGGAGGCGAGCAAGCAGATCGACATAATCCTGGCCGGGGCCGTGGCCGTCATCGAGCAGTGCCTGGAGCTTGGTCTTAAGCGCGGGGAATGCCGGCACATCGATACGAGGTCCGTGGCGCTCGCCATTTGGGCGCAGTGGATGGGCTGCGCCTATCAGGCGATCACAAATCACACGACGCGATTCGGCCGGAACCTCGAGCAGGTCTACATGGCGGGAATGGATATCGCGCTACGGGGCCTCGTGCAGCAGGAGGAGGCGGTAAAACCAGCCAAACCACCCTACTCTCGCAAGAGGTAGCCGGGGAGATTGAGCGCTAGGAGAGACGCATGGATCGACGCAGGGACCTCGAATGGCATTTTAACCCGCGTCTCTCGGTGTCCGCTTTTGAGGAATGCTTCGCGGACAGGCGTGCGCGAAGCCAGCAGGTGCTGCGGTCGCACCCGGTACTCCATCGCGAGACGTATGGGCAGCACTCGCGCGCCTACTATCTTGCAGCACCTTTGCCGGATAAGCCTCGCGCGCCGGCGATGATCTACATTCACGGTGGCTACTGGCGGTCGGGGGTTGCCGAGGACAACGCTCTCCTCATCCCGCGCTTGCATGAGCTCGGAATCGTGCCCATTCTGTTGGGTTACCCGCTATGTCCCGAGAGCAAGCTTCCAGACGTCGTCGCCCACGTCCGCCTTGCCATCGACCACATTCGTGCCAACAACAGGAAGCTCGGTATCGACGAGAGCCGGCTGCTGATTGCAGGCACATCTGCGGGCGCGCACCTTGCCGCGATGGTGCTGGCTCTGGATGACAAGAGGCTATTCCAAGCCGCGATGTTGTTCAGTGGGATCTATGACCTGACCCCGGTACCGCTGCTTGGCGTTAATGACGAGATCGGTGTGC
Source organism: Burkholderiales bacterium (assembly GCA_020845995.1). Taxonomy (GTDB): domain Bacteria; phylum Pseudomonadota; class Gammaproteobacteria; order Burkholderiales; family SG8-39; genus RBG-16-66-20. Next base: position 1,408 of record JADLES010000289.1, read on the forward strand.
GCCCGCGAGACGTGCGGCCCATGAGCCCGGCCCTGCAGATGCCGGCTCGGAATGTGCGGATGTCGTTAGCAATCGGCGCTGACGAGCCTGCTCTTTGGCAGGCGCAGACATTCGCTTTCGAAAACCTCTATCGCGCTGGTGGATGCTCAACCAGTCTTCACGTGGCGCCGGGTAGGCATCACTTCAATCTCTATGAGGAACTCTTGATCCCGAGTAGCCCCATCGCCATCGACCTGACGCAAATGGTCAACGAATTGCGCTAGAGCATTTTCCCATCTGACGGAATCGTAGGGATTCCCATTTTGGGCGAATAGTGATTCAAGCTGCAGGCTGGCGGAGGAGGCCAGCCTGCATGACGCGACCTCTTTCGAACGACCTGCGTTCTCGCCTTGTCGCTGCGGTTGATGCCGGGATGAGCTGTCGGGCTGCGGCCGACCGGTTCGGCGTCGCCGCCTCGACCGCCGTCAAGCTGATGCGGCGCTGGCGCGATGTCGGCAGCCTGGCGCCGCGCCGGCAAGGCGGCGACCGGCGATCGGGACGGATCGAGGCTCACACCTTGGAAATCCTCGGGTTGGTGGCGGGGAAGGTGGACATCACGCTAATCGAGATCGCTGCTCACCTGGAGCGGGAGTACGGCGAAAGATTTGCGCCAAGTACGATCTGGCGCTTGCTCGATCGTCACGATCAGACGTTCAAAAAAAACCGCGCACGCCAGCGAGCAGGAGCGAGCGGACGTGGCAAGCGCAAGGCAGGTCTGGCGCGCCACGCAGCCTGACCTCGATCCGGCCCGCCTTGTCTTCATCGACGAAACCGGCGCATCGACCAAGATGGCGCGGCTCTACGGCCGCTCGCGCCGCGGCACGCGCTGCGTTGCCAGCATTCCGCACGGCCACTGGAAGACGACGACATTTGTTGGTGCGCTCAGGCAATCCGGCATGACTGCGCCGATGGTGCTCGACGGCGCCATGGATGGCGCCGCCTTCCTGGCCTACCTCGAGCAGGTGCTGGTGCCAACGTTGCGCCCCGGCGATATCGTCGTGATGGACAATTTGCCCGCCCACAAGCCGGACAAGGTCCGCAACGCCATCGCGCGGGCCGGGGCCGAGCTGCGCTACCTGCCGCCCTACTCCCCCGACCTCAACCCGATCGAGATGGCCTTTGCCAAACTCAAGGCGCTCCTGAAGAAGGCTGCCGCCCGCACCGTCGAAGACCTTTGGCGCGCAGTTGCCGCCGCCTTGCCGCGCATCACCCAACACGAATGCCGAAACTATCTCGCCGCCGCAGGATACGATGCCGTATGAAAGGAATCTGCTCTAGTG
>JADLES010000290.1 GCA_020845995.1 Burkholderiales bacterium
TCGGCGCACTGACCCGCGTTGACCACCGCCGGCCGGTTCCGGTTCGTCGCAAGCGACCGAACCGGCCGTCCGTGGACAACGCTCACCGCAGCGCTTCGTAGTGTCCGCACTTTGGGGACCGGTTCAGATCTCCCTTTTTCCAACTACGTGGGGGCTGCTTCGTCCACCAACGCCCGACCCTGCCGGGAATAAGCCAGGCCTCGAACGGCTCGTTGTCGGCGGGCTTAGCTCGTGCGACCCAGTAGTTCATAGCGCTCTCCGTTGCTTGGCGACGTATAACTCTGACGTGGGCACCCTAACTGACGGCAAATAATGCATCATTTGCTTTGCTATTGCTTTTAAGAGTAGGCTAGTATTCATGTAAAGCATCGTACTAGTCAAGAATAGTGGGGCCTAAAACATGACACCTAATCCGTCTCATGCGCCTAAGCTTTTGGACCAGGTGCGCGGCAAGATTCGCCTGAAGCATTACAGCATCCGCACCGAGCAGGCATATGTCGATTGGATTAAGCGGTTTATTTTGCATTTCGGCAAGCGCCACCCGCGCGAGCTGGGGGCAGCCGAGGTAGAGGCGTTCCTGACGCATCTGGCGGTGGCGGGCAACGTCGCGGCATCGACGCAGAACCAGGCGAAAAGCGCGCTGCTGTTCCTCTATCGCGAGGTGCTCGAGACGGAGCTGCCCTGGCTCGACAACGTCGAGCGTGCGCGGGCGCCGAAGCGCCTGCCGGTGGTGCTCACGCGCGACGAGGTGCATGCCGTGCTCTCGCGCCTGTCCGGCACGCACTGGCTGATCGCCAGCCTGCTCTATGGCGCGGGGCTGCGCATCATGGAGGCGTTGCGATTGCGCGTGAAGGACGTCGATTTCGCGCGCAAGGAGGTCCTGGTGCGCGACGGCAAGGGCTTCAAGGACCGCGTCACCATGCTGCCGGTGGCGCTGGCGCCGTCTCTCACCGAGCATCTGAAGCGCGTGAAGGCGCTGCACGAGCAGGATCTCGCCGCCGGGCGCGGCGCGGTGTACCTGCCCTATGCGCTGGAGCGGAAGTATCCTGGGGCGGCGCGCGACTGGGGCTGGCAGTACGTGTTTCCCTCGGCGAATCTCTCGCAAGATCCGCGCACGGGCATCGAGCGGCGCCACCACCTGCAGGACCAGGCCGTGCAGCGCGCCGTGCGCCAGGCGGTGCGCGACGCGGGCGTGAGCAAGCCGGCGACGCCGCACACCCTGCGCCATTCCTTCGCCACGCACCTGCTGGAAGGCGGCTACGACATCCGCACCGTGCAGGAACTGCTCGGCCATGCGGATGTTTCGACGACCATGATCTACACCCATGTGCTCAACAAGGGCGGCCGCGGCGTGACCAGCCCGCTCGACTGAGGGTGAGCCGGAGGCGGCTCGGGTCCGCGAGAGGGCGCGATCGTCTTGGGCTGCTGAGTCGGTCGCGGCACGATCTTCCGCGGCTCGGCGCCAAGGGTGCGCCTCGCGACTTCCGTGTCATGCGCCGCCTGGACGAGTCGGCGCATGGCTATTGCACCGCGCGGGGGCTGGCGCTGAGCACCTTCCGCCGCTGGGCGCAGCGGCTCGAGGGGCGCGAGAAGCCGCGCGCGCCGACGAAGCCGGCCGGCGCGGGGCGCTTCCTGGATGTGCCGATCGTGACCGCTGGGCAGCGTCCGGGCGAGGCCGCAGTCGAGTTGGGGCTCGGCGCTGGGGTGCAGGTGAAGCTCACCGGAGCCGATGCGGCGCGCGTGATCGGGCTGGTGGTGGCGGTGATCGAGCGCGCGGCGCAATCGTAATTGGGTCCTCGGCGGTACGCGCCTGGGTGTGCGCAGAACCCGTCGACATCCGCAAGTCGATCGATGAGCTGGCCTGTCTGGTCGAGCCGCTGCTCGGGATGAGCCCGTTCTCGGGGCAGGTGTTCGCGTTCGTGGGCAATCGCCGCGACAAGGTGAAGCTCTTGGTGTGGGACCGCCACGGATTCTGGGTGCCCTACAAGCGTCTCGAGCGCAGGCGCTTCGTCGACCCGCAGGCGATCGCCGCCTCGGGGATCTCGATGTCGGAGCTCACCACGTGGCTCGAGGGCATTGATCTCACTTGCGCGCGGCGGCTGCGCGCGATCGAGGTCGCGCGGCTGAGCTGAATTGACCGGATATTGAGTTCAGCGTCAATGCGCGATGCATGCGGTGCGTTCCTGGCGCGCGCATGTGCCGCCGGCGATCGACATCGAAGCGCTGCCCGAGGATGTCGATGCCTTGAAGGGTCTGATCGTCGCCCTTCACGCGCACTACAGCGCGAGTCTGCAATCGCTGCACCAGCAGATCCTCGATCTTCGCCGCCTGCATTTTGGCGCCAAGAGCGAGCGCCTCGCCGACCAGGCCGAGCTCATTGAACCGGTCCCCAAAGTGCGGACACTACGAAGCGCTGCGGTGAGCGTTGTCCACGGACGGCCGGTTCGGTCGCTTGCGACGAACCGGAACCGGCCGGCGGTGGTCAACGCGGGTCAGTGCGCCGAA
>JADLES010000291.1 GCA_020845995.1 Burkholderiales bacterium
GCTGCCACGCCTCAGGCGTGGAGCTGCAGGTACTTCTGCTGCAGCTCTTCCTTGCTCTCGACGAAATCCGGATGCGGCACGATGCAGTCGGCGGGACAGACGAGCATGCACTGCGGCTCGTCCTCCGCACCGACGCACTCGGTGCACTTCAGCGGATCGATGACGTAGATCGGGTCGCCCGCGGTGATCGCCTTGTTGGGGCACACGGGCTCGCAGGCATCGCAGGCGGTGCAGTTCTCGGTGATCATCAGTGCCATGGTGGTACCCTCGATGTATCCGCGTCAGGCGGCACGGTGCAGCGCGCCGGCAGCGGCAAGCTTCTCGAACCGGTAGGCTCCCCAGAGCGCCGCGCCGATCGCCCCGGCATAGATCGAATCGGCGTGGGCCCGGATGCTGAGCTTCGAATCCTTCACCGCGGCGACTTCCTCGGCGAGTGCCGCCACCAGGCCCGCGTCGAGCGCGAGTCCGCCGGTCATCATGACGACGCCGCGATTGACGCCGGACGACTTAAGCAGCTTGGCGAGCCGTCCGGCCATCGACATGTGTATGCCCTTGAGGATGTTCGGTGCCGAGATGCCGCGCGACACCATGTTGATGACGTCGGTCTCGGCGAGCACGGCGCAGATCGAGGAGACGACCTCGGGGTCGTCCGCCTGGCGCGACAGCGCACCGATCTCGGACTGCGCGATGCCGAGGTAGCGGGCGATGTTCTCGAGGAACTGGCCAGAGCCGGAGGCGCACTGGCTCGTCATCTTGTAGCTCAACACCTTGCCGCGTTCGTCGATGCAGATCGCGCGGCCGTGCAGCGCGCCCACGTCGACCGCGGCGCGCGCCTCGGGATCGAGGTAGATCGCGCCGCGCGCGTGTGTCGTCATGGAGTAGAAGTGGCCGGTGTGGAACGGGATGCTCTCGCCCTCGCCGGTGGTGGCGACGTAGTCCACGTCCTGCTCGGCGAGCCGCGCATCCGCCAGTATCTGGTCGAAGGCGACACGCGCGAGCTCGATCGGATCGCGTTGCCGGATCCGCAGGATGGCGCGCGACAGCCATTCGCTCTGCTCGCCCTGCACGCGGAACAGCGCGGCCTTGACCGCTCCGGTACCGACATCGATGCCTGCTGCAATGGTCATGACAGTGCCTCCGGAAGTGCGCCACCCTCGTGGGCGCGTCGCGCGAACTCCGCCGCGCCCAGCGCCCCGGTGTAGATCGATTCGGGATTGATGTTGATGGTGCGCTCGCCGTAGTTCTCCCTGATGAGCTTGCGCAGCTCGCGCACCGCGGCCTCGTTCTTGGCGACCCCGCCGGTGAAGGTGAACTCGTCCTCCACGCCGCCCGAGCGCGAGATGATCGAGATGGCGCGCAGGATGATGGCGCGGTGCAGGCCGGCCAGGATGTCCTCGCGCTTCTCGCCGAGCGACAGCCGGTCGCGCAGCTCGGCGCCGGCGAACACGGTGCAGGTGGAGTTGATGCGCGCCGGCCGCTCGGACTTCATCGCCAGCGGCCCGAGTTCGTGCAGACCCATGTTCATCTCGTCGGCGATGTAGCCGAGGTAGCGGCCGCAGCCCGCCGCGCAGCGGTCGTTCATCTGGAAGTTGGTGACGATGCCGTTCGCATCCACCTGGATGCCCTTGGTGTCCTGGCCACCGATGTCGAGTACGGTGCGCGTCTGCGGATACATCATGTGCGCACCGAGTCCGTGGCACAGGATCTCGGAACGGATGTGCTCCTTGGAGAAGGGCAGGGTCACGCGACCGTAGCCGGTGCCGACCAGGTAGGATTCCTCCAGGTCGATCGCCAGCGTCTCCTCGATCGTTCGCTGTACGCGCGCCGCGAGCGCGCGCAGATCGGTGTCGGTGGCGAGCACGCGCGCCAGCGCGCGCCGGAAGCTCTCGCTCAGCTGACCCGCCGGCGGGCGGTTCTCCACCTCGATGATCGACTTGTCGTAGAGGTGCAGCAGCAGCTCGTAGGGCAGCTTCATGTCGCGCGCGACGTTCTCGGCATGATTGTGGTAGCGCGAGCCGGCGATGTCGCGGAAGAAGTCCGACTTGCGCTTGGCGCCCGGGGCGTACAGTCCGGGCGCCTCGGCCCGCAGCTGCCTGAACACCTCGGCCAGCGCCTCCTTCAGCCCCTGCTCGGTTGCCGCGAAGGCGCCGCCCTGGAGCTGGCCGTGACAGGTGGTCTCGAGGTCGGTCAGCTGCTCGAGGAACTGCTCGAGGCGGAAGGCGCGCTCCAGGCTCCCGAGGAACTCGTCGTGACGATCGTTGTCCGCTGCGCCGGCGTCGAGGGCGCGCCGGAACAGCGTGAAGCGTGCATCGATGCGTGCCTCCTCGCCGGCGACACGCGCCGCGGTGGCGTAATTGGAGCGTGAATTGGTGATGCCACGGCCGATGACGCGGCTCTGCTCATCGAGCAGCACTGCCTTCGTGGTCGTGGAGCCGAGGTCGATGCCGACGAATGTCTTCACGGTGGCGACTCCCTCAGGCGACCGCGCGGGCCGTCGTGCGCCGCTGCTCGATCATCTGGAAGTAGCTCTCCAGCCGGTTCTTGATGTTGGCCGCGGAGAAGTAGCGCGGATCCACCAGATCGGACTCGACGAAGGCC
>JADLES010000292.1 GCA_020845995.1 Burkholderiales bacterium
AGCAGCGCGTCCGGATGCCGCTCCAGGTAGTCCGCCAGCACGCGCACCGCCGCGGCGGCGCGCGCGAACTCGCGCATCGCGTCGCGTGCATCCTGCGACAGCGGCGAGCCGGGCTTGAGCACCTGGTCGGCCGAATCGAGCGCCTTGCGCGCCTCGGTCAGCGTCGCGCGCAACTCGACCAGCGTCGTGCGCGCCTCCGGCGCGAGGTCGGCCTCGATCCAGTTCATCATCCGCGTCGCGCTCTTCAGCGTCGCCTGCAGGTCGGCGCCGACCGCATCCAGCGGGAACCGGTCGATCTTCCTGCCGATCGAGCTGAGCGTTTCCTGCAGCTCGAGCAGGCTGCTCGGGATGGTCGGGATCTCCGGCAGCTCGTCGGCGGCGTATTCGCCTTTCTGGATCGGCTTGCGCTTGATCTTGGGTTGGTCGGGGAAGACATCCAGCGCCACGTAGAGCTGGCCGGTGAGCAGGCTGCCGGTGCGCAGCTGCGCCCGCAACCCGCGCTCGATCATCGTGTTCTGCAGCGCGCGCCGACGGTCGTTGGAAAGCACCGGCGCATCGCCGGCGTCGCGCGGCCGCATGCGCTGCGGGTACACCTCGGCCTCGACCTTGATGTTGAACTGCCGGGTCTTCTTGGTTTTCTCGGTCACCGGGCTGATCGCGGTGACGTGTCCGTAGACGATGCCGCGGAAATCGATCGGCGCGCCCACCGTCAGGCCGCGCGTCGATTCCTTGAACACCATCGCCACCCGCATGACGTCGGGCTCCGGGTTCTTCAGCGCGAGCTGCGCGTTCGGGAACAGCCGGAACTGGGTGTCCGCCGCGGCGGGAGGCAAGTCGGCGGATTCGACGGGCGTCTCGAACGCAAGGCCGCCGATCAGGATCGACACGATCGACTCCGTGGTGACCTTGATGCCGCTCGCATCCAGCGAGAGGTCGATGCCGCTCGCCTGCCAGAAGCGCGTGTTCGTATTCACGAACCGGTCGTAGGGCGCATTGATGAACACCTTGATGGTGACGCCCTTGCCACCCTTGTCGAGCGAATGGCCCGAGACCTGGCCGGCCTGCAGGCGGCGGAAGTAGACGGGCGAGCCGACGTCCAGCGAGCCGATGTTGCCGGCATGCAGCACGAACTCCCGGCCCGGCAGCCCGGTGGCGATGACCGGCGGCACCTCCAGGCCGACGAACTCGCTTCTCGGCTTGTCCGACTTGCCGATGTCCATGCCGACGTACGAGCCCGACAGCAGGGTGCCGAGGCCGCTGACCGTGCCGCCGGAAATGCGCGGGCGCACCACCCAGAAGCGCGCGTCCTCGACCAGGTACTTCCTCGCGTCCCTGACCAGCTCGGCGGTGACCACGACCCGCGACGCGTCCGGGGACAGCGAAACGTCCGTCACCAGCCCGACCTGCACGTCCTTGTAGCGGATCTTGGTCTTGCCGGCCTCGAGTCCTTCCGCGGTGAGAAACGTGATCGTGATCGTCGGACCCTTCTCCAGGATCGACTTCACCGCGAGCCAGCCGCCAACCAGCGCCGCGACCAGCGGGATCAGCCAGACCAGCTGCAGCGAGCGGCCGGACCGGGGCGCGGCTGCCACGGCCTCCGGAAGCTCGGGCAGGCCGGGCGGCGGCGGAGAATGAGGAGCGTCAGCCATGGCTTTCTCGTTGCGGTTCCCAGATCAGGCGCGGGTCGAAGGTCAATGCCGCGAACATCGTCAACACCACCACGGCCCCGAATGCTATCGCACCCGGGCCCGGCTGGATGGTGGCAAGCGCCTTCAACTGCACGAGGGCGACGATCACCGCGACCACGTAGATGTCCAGCATCGACCAGCGGCCGACGAATTCCACCAGGCGGTACAGGCGCGCGCGCTGCTCGCGCTGCCAGCGCGAGCTGCGCTGCACCGAGACCAGCAGCACCATGAGGGCGAGCATCTTCAGCAGCGGCACCATGATGCTGGCGAAGAAGATGATGAGCGCGAGGTACCAGGAGCCCGTGGTCCAGAAATAGACCACGCCGCTCATGATCGTGTCCGACTGCGAGCCGAACAGGGAGCTGGTGTGCATCATCGGCAACAGGTTGGCCGGCACATAGAGGATCATCGCGGCGATCAGCAGCGCCCAGGTGCGGGGAATGCTGTTGGGCTTGCGGGCATGCAGCGCCGAACCGCAGCGCGGGCAGCAGGCCTCGTGCAGCCCCCGCTTCAGCCGCGACAGCTGGCCACAGATGTGGCAGTTGAGCAGCCCCACGCTCGCGGCCGTGGCTTGCTTCGCGCTCATGGCGCGGCTCCCTGCAGGCGGCTCGCCCGGGCCCAGAGGCCGCGCGCATCGAACACCGCGCCGATGCCCGCCATCACCAGCATCAGCGCGGCAAAGGACCAGAGCGCGACGCCGGGCACGATGCCCGCCAGGTGCGCGAGCTTCACCAGCGAAACCAGCACGCCCAGCATGAACACCTCCACCATTCCCCAGGGCCGCACCGTCTGCAGCACGCGGAACACCGCGCTGAAATGCGCGGGCACGCGGCCAAGCCGCAGGGGAAACAGCAGGTAGGCGAGCGCGGAGAGCTGCAGCGCCGGCATGGCGATGGTGGTCACGAACACCAGCACCGCAACCGATTTCATGTCCTCGTCCCAGAGGGTGCGGACGGTGTTGTAGAGCGTGGTCTGGATCGTCTGGCCTTCGAGCTGCAGGCCGATGATCGGAAAGCTGTTGGCGAGGACGAACAGCACGATGGCGCCGGCGGTCAGCGCCAAAGTGCGTTCCATGCCATGCGGATGGCTGCGGTACAGTTCCGCCCCGCAGCGAGCGCAGCGCGCCACACCGCCCCGCGGCAGCGCCACCTCGCGCTGCAGCAGGTCGCACTCGTGGCAGGCGATCAGCGGCGCGCTCATGTCACACCGCTGAAGCCTGCCGCCCGGGCGCGAACCTGGAGCTGCCTGCCTAGTTCTTGAGGCGGGTGATCTTCTGGCCGGTCAACGCGATACCGGCCATCAGGCCCTTCTGGTCGAAGATGAAGCCGTACACGCCTTGTTGTCCGGTAAGCGTCGAGATGTCCTTCGCCGCGCCGGCGTCCGCGATGACGACGGTCGGGCCCGTGCCGATCGACCAGCCCTTGGTGCTCTTCAGGTATTTCAGGTCGGCCTCGGTCATGAAGAACAAAGCGTAGCCGTAGGACTGGATGCCCGCCTGGAGACCGACCGACATCGCGCCGGTGTTGTAGTGGCCCGCAACCTTGCCCTTCTGGAACAGCACGCCGTCGCCGCCCTGCGCGCCGACGATGAAGCCGAGGCGGGTCACGCTCGGAAAAACCAGCACGCCGCGCGCGGTCTCGCCGAGGGTCTTGGCGCTGGGGGAAGTGGCATAAAGGTGCTTGAGCGCGGCACTGGCGTCGGCCTCGAGCGCCGAGCCCTGCGCGAACGCGGGACGCCCCGCGAGCGCGAGCGCCGCCAGGCCGGCGAACAGGATGGATTTCAGGAAAGAGGAACGGCTCGTCATGATGCATTGACTCCTAGAGGTTTGGTTTGTCAGGTGAAAGCAGAGCCCGAAATTTTACCCTAATGTCTCCGGGCCGGCGGCGCGTCGCCGCCGGTCCTCCGCGCGGCCTCGTCCACCCAGCCGCCGCCCATCGCCTTGTAGAGGTTGATCAGCGCGAAAAAGAGCTGTCCCTGCGCCTGCGTGTACTGCAGCTCGGCGTTGAAGAGCTTGGTTTCGGCGTCGGTGACTTCGAGGTAGCTGGTATAGCCGTTGTCGTACCGCAGCCGCGCAAGGCGCGCGTAGTCGCGCAGCGCCTCCACCTGGCGCCCCTGCGCGGCGAGCTGCTCGCGGGTCTTCGCCTGGTCGAGGAGCGCATCGCTCACCTCGCGAAAGGCGTTCTGGATCGCCTGCTGGTACCTTAGCAACGCCTGCTTCTGCTGCGCCTCGGTGACGAGCAGCTGCGAGACCAGCGTGCCGCCGGTGAAGATGGGCTGGCCCACCGTGCCGGCATAAGCCCAGGTCTTCGCCGCGCCCTGGAACAGGCCCGAAAGCGCGCCGCTTGCCGTGCCGAGCAGCGCGGTGAGCGAAATGCTCGGGAAGAACTGCGCCTTGGCCACGCCGATGCGCGCATTGGCGGCGATGAGCGCCTGCTCGGCCTGGCGCAGGTCCGGGCGGCGCTCGAGTAATTCGGAGGGCAGCCCGGCCGGAACCTGCGGCAGCGCCAGCTTGTCGAGGGCGCGGTCGCGCGCGATCGGCCCCGGGTCGCGCCCGAGCAGGACCGAGAGCGCGTTCTCCTGCTGGCCGACCAGCTTCTCGATCACCGGCACCGTCGAGAGGGCGAGCTCGTAGTCCGAGCGCGCCTGCTCCAGCTCCACCTGCGACACCACGCCGCCCTCGAAGCGCAGCTTGAAGATGCGGTAGTTCTCGGCGCGCGCCGCGGCCGTGCCCTGCGCGATCTGCAGCTGGCGATCGAGGTCGATGAGCGTGACGTAGGAAGTCGCCACCGCCGTGGTGAGCGAGAGAATGACCGTCAGGCGATTCTCCTCGGCGGCGAGCAGCTCGGCGCGCGCCGCTTCGGTGGCGCGGCGCAGCTTGCCCCACAGGTCGATCTCCCAGGCGACGCCGAGATCGAGCGCGACCTCGCCGTAGGGATTCCTGCCACCGGACGGGATCGGGTTGGCGACCGTCTCCGACACCCGCTGGCGGCCGCCCTGGCCCTGCAGGGCGACCTGGGGAAAGAGCTGCGCGCGCGTGACGCCGAAGCGGCCGAGGAATTCCTCCACCCGCGCCGCGGCAATCTTGATATCGCGGTTCTCCTCCAGCGCCGTGCGGATGAGATCGTTGAGCACCGGGTCGCCGAACTGCTCCCACCAGCGGCGATCGGCGAGGCCGGGCGCGGCATTCGCCTCGAATCGGAACGCGCCCGGCGCCTCCACCCTGGGCCGCTCGTAGTCCGG
>JADLES010000293.1 GCA_020845995.1 Burkholderiales bacterium
CCCGGTCGGGCGCGATCAATGCCGGCAACTGCAGCCCGAAGAAGGGAATCGCCCTGCCCTTGGCGCTCAGGGCAAGCCAGCCCAGCAGCGGCATCACGATCAGGAACGCGTAGAGCGCGACGTGCGTTGTCGCCGCCAGCGATCGCTGATTTGAGCCCGGAGTGCATCGACGGCGTGCTCGACGCCTTCGTCGCCCGGCCGGCAATATAGCTCCGTTCCATCTTTCTCTTGGGACCAGGACCAGTCCATTGCCTGGTTGCGCAGTACCGCATCCGGCCGCGGAACAGCGAAAAGACTCTACTTGAAATTCTCAGTCGATCTTCGTGCCAGAGAACTTAATTGCATCGGCAAAGCGCGCCGATTCCTTCTTCATGAAGGCATCGAATTCCTCGGCACTGGTGCCATAGGTATCCATACCAGCGGTACGCAACCTCTCCTTTACGGCTGAGCTCTGCAGCGCCCGCACGAGCTCGGTTTGCAGCACCTTTAGGATCTCGGGCGGCGTGCCGCTGCGCGCGAGAAAGCCGAACCAAGAGCGCGACACGAACGGCACGCCGCTGGCTTCCAGGAACGTAGGAGTATCCGGAAGCGCGGGGCTGCGCTGTTCGGACGCTATCGCCAAGCCCAGCAGTTTGCCAGCCTTGACCTGTGTCACCGCAGGCGGGAGGTCGGTCAGCATCGCCTGCACATTGCCACCGATTACATCCGTCATCGCGGCCGGCACGCCCTTATAGGGTACATGCACCATCTGGAACTCGTACGTCTTCTTCAGCAGCTCGAACGCCAGATGACCGGAGCTGCCGTTGCCGAACGACGCATAGGACATCGCATTCCCTTTTTGCTTCGCCATCGCCAGAAAATCGCGGAAGTTGGTGATGCCCAATCCGTTGAAAGCGACCAGCACATGTGGATTCGATGCCGCGAGCGTAAGCGGCACGAAGTCTCTCGTCGCGTCATAGGGCAGGCCCTTCATGAGCTGGGCATTGATCAGGAAGCTCGACGCGTTCACAAAGAGCGAATAGCCGTCTGCCGGCGCCTGCGCAACGACTGCGGCTCCAATCGTGGTGCCCCCGCCAGGCCGGTTCTCGACCACCACCGGTTGCTTGAGCGCGGCCTGCATATGCTCAGCTACCATCCGCGCCATCATCTCCGAAGTGCCTCCTGCTTGGTAGGGGACGATAATGCGGATCGGTTTGACCGGAAACTGGGCCGCCGAAGGCAGCGCTATCGCGCACAATGTGGCGACAAGGGTCGATCTGAAAATGGCGAGCCACCGATTTGCGTTCATCTCACGTCCTCCCGAGATAGGCGACCGTCTCGATTTCCACCAGGGTCTCCGGGCCGGCGAGCGAGCGGACCTCGACCAATGTTGAAGCAGGGAAATCGCCGCTGAAGAATTCGCGACGCGCGCGCCAGACCTCGGTATTCTTCTTGATGTCGACCATGAAGATCGTCATCTTGACGAGGTCATCCAGGCTGCCGCCGGCCGCTTCGCAGATCCGCTTGATGCGCGAAAAAATCTGCCTTGCCTGCTCGTACTCATTGTTGCCGACCAGGGTCTTGCCTCCTTCGAACGGCCGTGCGACCTGGCCCGAAATAAACAACAGATCGCCGGCGCGAATGCCATTGGACCAGAGCCCTGGATCTGCCTCGGCGAGATTGGGAACATTGACCTTGATTCGCGGCACGATGATACCTCCCGGAGGGGTTTCCCCTAGACTGAAGGAGTCTAGCAGCGGCCCCGCAACCTCCTTGGCCAGAATAGCGAAACAACAAGACTCCTGCAAACACGCGCTGCGCAATGCGGCATAGTAGCGTACGGTTCCCTGCCAAGAAAGAAGGAGAAAGAATGACGCAGCCTCCGACATCGACACGCGCCCCGAGTCCCCTTACGCGTGAATTTCTCGGCGAGATCGGCGCGGCTTTCAATAGTCGCGATGTCGAACGCATCGTGTCTTTTTTCCACGATGACTGTATCTTCTGGCTGGCGCTGGGGCCGGAATACACCGGCCGCAGCATCGTGGGCAAGGACGCGGTGCGCAGGATGCTGGCCGAGCGCTTCCGGGTGATTCCAGACATGCACTGGGCGCGCCTCGACGAGTTTGTCGCCGGAGCAAATCGAGGCGTGACGATATGGCGCGTGACCGGCAGAGCCGCGGACGGTACCGTCCTGGATTACAAAGGCTGCGATCTCTACGAATTCAAGGACGGCCTCATCTGGCGCAAGGACACTTACTGGAAAATCGTGCGCCCCGATTGAGTATGCTCGTCTAGTATCCGAGCGCCGGATCGCAAAGATTGCGCAATGGTTCGCGGCGTAGCCACCGCCCCAGATTGTCAATGAAGAGCCGCGCCGCCATTCGCTGCCAGTCGGCGACTTCTCCCGACACATGGGGAGTCGCGATAATGCCTTGCGTATCCCACATCGGGTCCTCGGGCGGCAGCGGCTCGGTGTGGAACACGTCCATTGTTGCACCCTTGAGCGCTCCGCTGGCGATGGCGTCGCGCAGGGCGGCCTCGTCAACGATGTTGCCGCGCGCCATATTGATGAAATAGGCGCCGGCTTTGCAGTACGCGAGCATGCGTGCACTGAACAGTCCGCGTGTCTGCGTTGTCAGCGGGGTGACCAGAATGACAAAGTCCGCGCGCGCCAGCGCTTCCGGCAGGCGCTCCGCCGGCAACGTCTCGTCGGCCTCAGCCAGCGATCCGGCGCGATTGCGAACACCGATGATCCGCATTCCGAACGGCCGCAGTCTGGCGGCGATCTCGCGACCGACGCGCCCCATGCCGACAATCGCCACGGTCTTGCCCCCGGCAGAATCGACCGGGTAGAGCTTCCAGACGTGCTCGCGCTGCTGCTTCGCAAACGTCGGCATGCGCTGCGTCTGGTTGAGGATCGCCCAGGCCGCGTACTCCGCCATGACGCTGCCGTGGAGGCCCGAGGAGTTCGTGACCATGATGCGGGAGGCGTCCCAGGGAGGCAGGTGCTCTATTCCCGCGCCGGTCGCGTGCAACCAGCGGATTGATGGCCACGAAAGCAGAATTTCGCGCGGGAACGCGCCCAAGTGGCCCATCCTGAAGCTGAGGACCGCGTCGGGCTGCTCGCGCGCGAGGGTGGCGGGCAGATCGACGAAATTGTCCAGGACCGCGATCCGCAGCGTCGGGAAACCCGTCCGGATCTCGTGAAGGTACATCGGGGCTAGATGATGGTGCACGAGCAGCTTCAGCTCGTCGATCGGCTTCGGGCAAGGAATCTGAACGGCGGTCATCGGAACGGATGCCGCCACGATATACCACAACCTACGTTCGCTTTCCCGCGTGGTTGGCGCATGAGTCGTGATCAGGTGGCGAAGTCCCTTGATTCCGGCTACAGTCAATCATCCAGCATGAGCTTTGCGGGCATGTCGCATCTCGTGAATTCCGAATGAAGGAAGAATTGCTGAGGCGGATCGAGGCTGATCGCGACGTCTTGATCGACTTCCTTCGCCGCTTCGTGCGCTGCCGCACGCCGAATCCTCCCGGCGATACCAGGGCGGCGGCGCGTTTTGTTGAAGAGGAACTGTCCAGTCGCGGGATCGCCTTCGACTGCATCGCGCCGGCGGATGACAGGCCGAACTACATCTCAAGTTTTGCCACGGGCAGACCCGGTAGGCACCTTGTCTTGAACGGCCACATCGATGTGTTCCCGGTCGAGTCGCTCGCCGGCTGGACGCACGACCCGTGGGGCGCCGAACTTGTGGGGGACAAGATATACGGGCGTGGCACATGCGACATGAAGTGCGGCACTACCGCGTCCATCTTCACCTACTTCTATCTCCACGAAATGCGAGACATGCTGCACGGCCGGCTCACGCTCACCCTGGTTTCGGACGAAGAAACCTTCGGGCCGCATGGCATGCTGCATCTCATGGCGCATCACAGGGAGCGGGTGCTAGGCGACGTCTGCCTGAACGGCGAGCCGAGCAGCCCATACTCCGTTCGCTTCGGCGAGAAGGGACCATTCTGGGTGCGTATGCGCACGAAGGCGCGCGGCGGGCACGGTGCCTTCGTGCACGTGAGCCCCAGCGCCTTGCAGGCCGCCCTGAACGCAATCCGAGAGTTGCAGGACCTGCCCAATCGGATAGCCGTGAGCGAACCGGCGGAACTTGCCAAGGCCCTGGACGAGGCCTCGATCGATCTTGACCGGGCCTATGGAGTCGGGGCAGCCAGGGTCATTCGCAGCCTTACGGTGAACATCGGGCGCATCGCCGGCGGCGTGAAAGTGAACATGATCCCCGCGGCCTGCGAGTTCGACGCCGACATCCGCGTGCCCAACGGCGCGGGTTTTTCCGCTGTCGTCGCCGAAGTGAAGGCCATCGCCGCGCGCCATGGCTGCGAAATGGAGATCCTCACCGCCTCCGAACCCAACTGGTGCGAGCCGTACCACGAGTTCATGGACATTGTCCGCGAGAATGCCGGACGGCTGCGCCCGGGCCTAGTGCCCGCGCGGGTGGTGTCGCCCGGCGCAACCGACGCTCGCCTGTGGCGCTTGAACGGCACCCCGGCGGTGGTGTATGGACCGCCGCCCGCGGGCATGGGCAGCGTCGACGAGCATGTCTCGCTCGACGACTTCCTGCACGTAGTGAGAAGCCACGTGGTCTCGGCTTGGGACTACCTGAGCAAGCCGCGCGCGGCCGCCGCCGCCATTCACTCCGAGGGGCTGTAGCTCCGGGTCGTTTTCCGCATGACCGATCGCGGCAGAGATCGCCGCTCGCCAGCCCGGATCCGGCCTCGGACGAGCGCATTGCGCGGCACGGCCGGTCGATCCGCGCGCTACCAGTTGAGGAAGAACATCGCCTTGGCGAGAAAGACGATCAGCACGGCGTGGCTGAAGACGCTGAGGTGGATGAGCTGGAAATGCCGCGACGTCAGCCTGCCGGTGCCGCTCAGCGTCATCGCGGTGATGAAGTGCACGAGCACGCTGAGCGCGAGCGCGATCTTGATCCAGAGCAGCAGCGCGAAGCCGCTCGCGAAGGGGTGCGCGAGGGCGGCGCGATATTGCCAGGCCATGCCGATGCCGGCGAGGTAGAGCACCGTCACGACGTACGGCATGAAACGACGGGCGCGTCGCGCGATCGCCATCTCGGTGATGAGCATCGCGCGGCGGCCGAGGGGCTTGCGAATGCCCTCCAGGATCAGGACTTCGAAGAAGACGGTGCCGACAAAGGTGATGGCGGCGAACAGATGCAGGACCAGGAGGGCGAAATGCGTCACCGGGTCTGGATTCTACTGCGCGAGGC
>JADLES010000294.1 GCA_020845995.1 Burkholderiales bacterium
TTCGAAGGAGTCCTTCATGCAACAACGCCTCGACTACAAGCTCGCCTCGCCCGACGCATTCAAGGCCATGCTCAACACCGAGACCCAGGTCCACCGCAGCGGCATCGAGCCCCTGCTGCTGGAACTGGTGAAGACTCGCGCCTCGCAGCTCAACGGCTGCGCCTGGTGCCTGGACATGCACGCCAAGGATGCGCGCGCGCGCGGCGAGACCGAGCAGCGCCTGTACCTTCTCACGGCCTGGCGCGAGGCGCCCTGCTACAGCGAGCGCGAGCGGGCCGCGCTCGCATGGACCGAGGCGCTCACGCAGATCCCCGCGCACGGCGTCCCGGACGAGCTGTATGCCGAGGCGCGCCGCCACTTCGATGAGAAAGCGCTCGTCGACCTGACGCTCGCGATCATCGCGATCAACGGCTGGAACCGGATGAACGTCGCCTTCCGCACCGCGGTGGGCAGCTACGTCAGCCCGCACGCGAAGGCGCAGTCGCCCTCGCGCTGAGGGCCGCGAGCAGCCGGCCGAGCGAGAAACGGTCAGCCGGATGCCGCCCGGCGGACGGTCTCGGCGATGGCTTTCGCCGCCGATTCGATGGCCTCGCGCGGCTCGCCTTCGACCATGACGCGCAGCACGGGCTCGGTGCCCGAAGGGCGCAGCAGCACGCGGCCGCGGCCGTCGAGCGAGCGCTCGGCGCGCGCTTGCGCGTCGGCGATCGCCTGGTGCTTCTTCCAGTCGAAGCCCTTCGGCACCTTCACGTTGAGCAGCACCTGCGGGTACATCGCCAGGTCGGCGGTCAGTTCAGCGAGCGTCTCGCCGGACTCTCGCATCGCCGTCAGCACCTGCAGCGCGGAGACAATACCGTCGCCGGTGGTGTGCTTGTCCAGGCAGATGAGGTGGCCGGAATTCTCGCCGCCGAGCAACCACTTCTTCTCCCGCATCAGCTCGAGCACGTAGCGATCGCCGACGCGCGCGCGCGCGAAAGGCACCTGCATCGCCGCGAGCGCCTGCTCGAGCGCGAAATTCGTCATCAGCGTGCCGGCGACGCCGGCGACCCTGTCCTTGCCGGCGCGGTGTCGAACCACCGCGTAGAGCAACTGGTCGCCGTCGTAGATCTTCCCCGCGCCATCGACGATCAGCACGCGGTCGGCGTCGCCGTCGAGCGCGATGCCCAGGTCGGCCTGGCGGCGGCGCACTTCGGCCGCCAGCTTGTCCGGCGCGGTCGCGCCCAGGCCGTCGTTGATGTTGAAGCCGTCGGGCTCGACGCCGATCGCGGAAACATCGGCGCCCAGCTCGTGGAACACGTGCGGTGCGACCTGGTAGGCCGCGCCGTGCGCGCAGTCGACCACGATCTTCATGCCCTTGAGATCCAGCTCGTTGGGGAAGGTCGACTTGCAGAATTCGACGTAGCGCCCCTGCGCGTCGTCGACCCTGCGCGCGCGGCCGAGCTTCGCGGACTCGTTGCAGCCGATCGGCTGCTCGAGCATGCGCTCGATCTCGGCTTCCACCGCGTCGGGTAGCTTGAAGCCGTCGCCTGAGAAGAGCTTGATGCCGTTGTCGGCATAGGGGTTGTGCGAGGCGCTGATCACCACGCCCGCCGACAGGCGCAGCGCGCGCGTGAGGTAGGCGATGCCCGGCGTAGGCAAAGGACCGCACAGCAGCACGTCCACGCCGGCGGCCGAGAACCCCGCCTCCAGCGCCGCCTCGATCATGTAGCCGGAGATTCGGGTGTCCTTGCCGATCAGCACGGCCGGGTGTTTGCTTTGGCCGGAAAGGACTTTGCCTGCCGCGTAACCCAGCCGCAGGACGAAATCGGGCGTCATCGGGCTCTGGCCCACGGTGCCGCGCACTCCGTCGGTGCCGAAGTGCGCCCTCATTTCTTCCACGCTTCCCAGACCGCGATCACGTCCCGCGTCTCCTTCACGTCGTGTACGCGCAGTATTGTCGCGCCACCCTGCAGCGCGAGCAAAGCGGCCGCGAGGCTCGCCGCCAGTCGCTCGCCGGCCGGCCGTCCAGTGATCGCCCCCAGCGAGGATTTCCTCGACCAGCCGGCCAGCACCGGCACACCCAGCTCCGCGAACGCCTGCAACTCGCGGAGCAGCCGCAAGTTGTGCTCCACGGTCTTGCCGAAACCGAACCCGGGGTCAACGCAGATCCGGTTCTTCTCTATTTTCGCCTTTTCGCAGGCGAGAATTCGCGACCAAAGAAACCCCTTCACCTCGGCAACCACATCCCCATACCTCGGATCGTGCTGCATCGTCTCGGGGTCGCCCTGCTTGTGCATGAGGCAGATGCCGCAATCGCTCGCCGCCAGGGCCTCGATCGCCCCCGGCGCGCTCAGCGCCTCGATATCGTTGATCATGGACGCGCCCTCCGCCAGCGCCGCCTTCATGACCGAGGGCCGTCGCGTGTCCACGGATACCGGAAGATCTTTCAGGGATTTCAGGACTGGAAGAACACGCGCAAGCTCCTCGTCACCCGCAACGGCCCGGGCGCCGGGCCGCGACGACTCGCCGCCGATATCGACGATATCGGCGCCCTCTTCCACGAGTTGCCGGGCGTGCGCGACGGCAGCACCAGGTTCGAGGAACTGTCCGCCGTCGGCAAAGGAATCGGGCGTGATGTTCACCACGCCCATCAGCAGCGGGCGCTCGAGTTCGAACTCGAAGCGCCCGCAGCGGAGCTTAAGCGGAGGCGGCAGGCGTCAGGTTGTCGCGGCTGGCGCCGCGGCGCCTTGGGCGCCGTCGGCCGGCGCGCTCGGCGTGCTGCTGGCGGCGGGGGGTTTGGGCGCGCGTGGCGGCCGGCCGGCCATGATGTCGTCGAGCTGCTCGGCGTCCAGCGTCTCCCACTCGAGCAGCGCCTTCGCCATCGCCTCAACCTTGCCGCGGTTTTCCTCGAGCAGGCGCCGCGCGAGCTGGTACTGGGTATCGATGATGCGGCGGATCTCCGCATCCACCTTCTGCAGCGTGGCCTCGGAGACGTTCTTGTGCGTGGTGATCGAGCGGCCGAGGAACACCTCGCCCTCGTTCTCGCCGTAGACCATGGTGCCGAGCTCGTCCGACATGCCCCACTGCGTGACCATGCGGCGCGCGATCTCGGTGGCGCGCTCGAAGTCGTTCGAGGCGCCGGTGGTCATCTGGTTCATGAACAGCTCCTCGGCGATGCGCCCGCCGAAGAGCACCGTGATGGTGTTGAGCAGCCGCTCGCGGTCCTGGCTGTAGCGGTCCTCGGTCGGCAGCTGCATGGTCACGCCGAGCGCGCGTCCGCGCGGGATGATCGTGACCTTATGCACCGGGTCGGTCTTGGGCAGGAGCTTGGCGACCACCGCGTGGCCGGACTCGTGATAGGCGGTGTTCTTGCGCTCTTCCTCCGGCATCACCATCGAGCGCCGCTCGGCGCCCATGATGACCTTGTCCTTGGCCATCTCGAAGTCGTCCATGTCGACGAGGCGCTTGTTCTTGCGCGCCGCGAACAGCGCCGCCTCGTTGACCAGATTGGCGAGATCCGCGCCCGAGAAGCCCGGCGTGCCGCGCGCGATGATGTCGGCCTTGACGTCGGGCGCGAGCGGCACCTTCCTCATGTGCACGAGCAGGATCTGCTCGCGGCCGCGGATGTCGGGCAACGGCACCACGACCTGCCGATCGAAGCGGCCCGGCCTGAGGAGCGCCGGGTCCAGCACGTCGGGCCGGTTGGTCGCGGCGATGACGATCACGCCCATGGTGCCCTCGAAACCGTCCATCTCCACGAGCAGCTGGTTCAGCGTCTGCTCGCGCTCGTCGTTGCCGCCCCCGAGGCCCGCGCCGCGCTGGCGGCCGACCGCGTCGATCTCGTCGATGAACACGATGCAGGGAGCGTGCTTCTTCGCCTGCTCGAACATGTCGCGCACGCGCGCCGCGCCCACGCCGACGAACATCTCCACGAAGTCGGAGCCCGAGATCGAGAAGAACGGCACCTTCGCCTCGCCGGCGATCGCGCGCGCGAGCAGCGTCTTGCCGGTGCCGGGGTTGCCGACCAATAGCACGCCGCGCGGGATGCGCCCGCCCAGCTTCTGGAACTTCGAGGGATCGCGCAGGAAGTCCACGAGTTCGGCCACCTCCTCCTTCGCCTCTTCGCAGCCGGCGACGTCGGTGAAGGTCACCGTGTTGGTGGACTCGTCCAGCATGCGCGCGCGCGACTTGCCGAAGCTGAACGCGCCGCCCCGGCCACCGCCCTGCATCTGGCGCATGAAGAAGATCCACACGCCGATCAAGAGCAGCATCGGGAACCAGGAGACGAAGATGTTCATGAGGAGCGAGGGCTCCTCCTCGGGCTTGGCCTCGAACTTGACGCCGTACTTGAGCAGGTCGGACACCAGCCAGATATCGCCCGGCGAGTACGTGACCACGCTCTTGCCCTCGGTGGTGGTCGCCTTGAGCTGCCGGCCCTCGATCGTCACCTTGGCGATGCGGCCGGCTTTCACCTCCTCCAGGAACTGCGAGTACTCCATCGGCGAGCGCGTCGCCTGGCGGGTGTCGAACTGCTTGAACACGGTCATCAGGACCAGTCCGATGACCAGCCAGATGACCAGGTTCTTCATCATGTTATTCAA
>JADLES010000295.1 GCA_020845995.1 Burkholderiales bacterium
CGGCAACGGGGATGGCGAAGGAGCGTGCGAGGTGCACAACCCCGCCTACGACTTCAATGACGCCGCCCTGCCCTATGGCGCCAGCTTCTTCGCGCGGCTGGTGGAACGGCGCCTCGCGCGCGCGTAGCTTTTCCTGACAAGGTCGCGGGCGAACCGGATCGAGGTCCGGACGCGCCGTTCGTCGCCCGCGTAATCCGCAAGGGCTTCCTCCGCGCGGAGGCGCAGGGCGTCCGCGTCGATCAGCCCGGCGCGCGCGAGGGCGCGAATGTCTTCCTGGTCGTGATCGGCGAAGCGCGCGAGCTTGGAGGCCGCCAGGTCAAGCGGCGAGAAGAGCCGGACCTCGACCGGCACGCGCGCGATGCCCGGCAGGTCGAGCGCGATCGAGTCGTCGTGCGCGTCCGGGTGCACCAGCGCGAAGCACTCGTTATATTGCGTGTCGAAGTACAGCAGCCGCGGCGCGCCCGCGGCGTCGGTGTAGGAGACTTCCAGCCCGTCGCGCGCACCGGCGAGCGCTCGAGCCAGCGCGCGAAGGTGGCCGCGTCGGCCATCCCCGGATACAGCTTGCGCGCGAGCGCCAGCAACGGCTCGCGAGGAAAGCCGCGCGCCGAGGCGAGCATGGTCGCCAGGCCGGCCATGAAAAAGGCCGGGCCGTGCTGCCGCCAGAGCGCCGGATCGAGATCGCCCGAGGCGCATAGCGCGAGCAGCCGCTCCTCCTGCGCGCGGCCGAAGTCGGCCGGAAATTCCGCCGCCGGCCCGGCATACTCGCTTGCCGGCACGAGGTAGGCGACCACGCGGCCATGCCGCTCAATCGCGACCGCGCCACGCATCGCCCGCGCAAGCACGGCGCCGAAGCGGTTCTTGAGCGCGAGTCCCGTTTCGTCAACCATGTTTATCCGAGCAAACGCCGGATTCCCGGGACCTGGTCGAAGCCCGCATCGAAGGTGAGAATGTCCGATACGCCGTTACGCTCCATCAACGCGGCGTGTATCGCATCCCCAGCCGACAGATTCCGCGAACCCTGGAATATGTCCTTGGCCCGCAGCACGTCGCGTTGCTCGACCGGAAAAATCTCGTCGACGACGCCTACCAGCGCGTCGAATGCCGGCTGAATCGCGTCTCGCCTCGCAATCGCAGCATAACGGTGCAGGATCTCCTGCAAAACCTCGGCGTCGCTGACCAAGCGCTCGCCGTTCGCGATCGCGCGTTCGAGCAGCCGTCTTGCGGCGATCTTGTTGGGATGCTCCGCGCCGACCAGGTACATGGGCACGTTCGAGTCGATGAAAATCACGGTCCGGGCGCTGAGCCGTAACCGCGTTCGATCTCGGCAAGCATTTGCTCGATGCCCGAAGTCGGAAACGCGTGCTGCGCCGCTGCGCGGACCGCTGCCAGCTTGCGGTCCGCGTCGCGCCCCGGCGCGCGCCGGCGCGCCGCGCGCAGCGCCGTACGCACCCATTCCGCGACCGTCGTGTTCGAGCGGCGGGCAAGGCGACGCAGCTCGCGCATCTCGGACTCCTCCAGCAGTACCTGCAGCCTCTTACTCATTGCGGCATATCAGGTGACTCATCCCTATGAGTCAACGCGGAAAGGCGCCGCCGACAGCCGATTGCCAGCTCTAGAAGACGATCACGCCCCGCGCGTTCTTGCCCGATTCGAGGTCGGCGAACGCCTGCGGGGCCTCGTCGATCCTGTAGCGGCGGGTGATGAGCTCGTCGAGCTTGAGCCTGCCCGCCATGTACAGCTGCAGCATGCGCGGAAAGTCGACGCGCGGCACGCAAGAGCCGAAGTAGCTGCCCTGCAGGCTCTTCTCCTCGAACACCATGGTCATCGGCTTGAAGGAAGTGGCGTCGGTTGCGCGCGCGACGCCGACGATCACCGCCTTGCCGCCGCGCCGGATTGCCTTGTAGGCGAGCTCGGCGAGCGCGCCCGAGCCCACGCACTCGAAGGCGTACTCGGGGCCGCCGCCGGTGAGCTTCTTGATCTCCTTGGTCGGGTCTTCGCCGGGCTTGGCAAGCAGCGTGGCGGTGGCGCCGAACTTCCTGGCGAGGTCGAGCTTGTTCTGCATGGCGTCGATGGCGAGGATCGCCTCCGCGCCGGCGATCGCCGCGCCCTGGATGGCGTTCAGGCCCACCCCGCCGCAGCCGAACACGGCGACCGTGGCGCCCGGCGCCACGCGCGCGGTGTTGAAGACCGCGCCCACGCCGGTGGTCACGGCGCAGCCCACCAGCGCCGCGCGGTCGAGCGGGACCTTCGGGTCGATCTTGACGACGTTGTCGACCGACACCGTGGCGTACTCGGCCATCACGCCGCAGCCGGAGAAGATGTTGAGCGGCTTGCCGTCCTTGTCCTTGATGCGCGGCGTGCCCTCGGGCGGCGTGAGCAGGGCCTTGCCTTGCTCGACGCAGAGCACCGGCCGTCCGGAGGAGCAGAAGCGGCATTTGCCGCACATGTAGATGAAGGAGGTGACCACATGGTCGCCGACGGCGAAGGTCGTCACGCCCTCGCCCACCTCGACGACCTCGCCCGCACCCTCATGGCCGAGCACGAGCGGCGGCGGCAGCGCGATGGTGCCGTTGGTGGCGGAAAGATCGGAGTGGCAGACGCCGCAGGCGGCGAGCTTCACCATCACCTCGCCGCGCTTGGGACTGTCCACGGAGATCGTCTCGACCACCACCGGCTTGTTCAGTTCGCGGCAGATCGCTGCCTTGCCACTGCGTGCCATGACACTCTCCCGAATCGATCCTGGTCGCGCCGCAGTATAGCGGCTCAGCGTTGCCGCGAGCCCAGCCGCTCGAAACTCTCGCCGACGAGATGGGTGAGAAGCATCTCGCCATCGGGGGCGACGCGGAACTCGCCGTAGCGGGCGCGCGCATATTGGCCCGCCGTCCCCTCCTGAAAGAAGTAGGCGTTGGTGGCGAATTTCACGCGCCGCTCGCGCACGCGGAAACGCAGCAGCGCCTCGCCCGCCGCGAGCGGCTCGCCCGCGTCGCGCCGCACGAAACTGGCGACGCCGCGGTCCCCGACCCGCACGACGATGCGCCCGTCGGCGGATTCCTTGCCGCGGCCGCGCCCGAACGCTTCATTCTCGATCCTGTAGCGCAGCGCCATGTAGTCTCCCTGCATCAGCGAGCGGGGATCCACCGGCGCCAGCTCCAGCAGCACCACCCGCCCGGTCGCAAGCAACTGCTCGCGGCCGTAGATGTTCCAGTTGATCGCCGCGAGCAGGACGATTCCGGCGAGGACCGCGATCGCTTTACGCATGACCTGTCTCCTTGCCGGCCGGCGCCGACCCCCAGAACCGCAATGCAAACCGCGCGACGAGCAAGGCTGCGCCGGCAGCCGCAAGCAGCGCCGACTTCTCCAGCAGCGTCGCCTGCAGAGAGTAGTAGTAGTGCGAGAGGTAGCCGAGCAGCGCGAGGATACCGAGGCCCGCCAGCACGCGGTCCGCGTTGGCATAGCCGGCGATCAGGATCGCCGCTGCGGGGGCTACGCCCGGGGCCTTGATGGATGCCAGGCCGAGAATCGCCGCTGCCGCCAGCGCGATGCGCCCCTTGCCGGAGGCAAGCGCGACCCCTTCGCGCCGCAACAGCAGCAGCACGGCCCCGAGCAGGACCGCCAGCGAAGCCAGCCGTCCCAGCCACACGCCAACATCTCCCACGAGCGGTCCGCCCCGCACCACGCCGATCAGCAGGGCGGCGACGAGATCGCCGTGAAGCACCGCGGCCTGCACCGCCGCAAGGGCGAGCCCGTAGATGCCGGCCCGGACGATGCTGCCGTGGCGTGCGAGCTCGAATTCGCGCATTGCGAGCCAGAGGAACGCGCCCGTGGTCGCCGCCGGCGCGAACGCGAAGAGCCGGGCATCCAGCATCGCGTAGCTCGCCGCCAGCGCGCAGGTCCACGCCGCCCAGACGCGGTGCACGAAGCTGGGCACGAGCACGAACAGCAGCGCCTGCTGCAGCGCTACATAGAGCGCGATCCCCGCCATCGAGCGCTCGAACCATTGCGCGGCGCCGTAGAGGAGCAGCGCCTGTCCGGCGAGGCTCACGGCAAGACCGAATTGCGCCACGAAGTCATTGGCGGGCGCGGCGCGGAAAATCATCACCGCCGCCGCGCAGGCGCCCGCGCCGAACAGGAAGC
>JADLES010000296.1 GCA_020845995.1 Burkholderiales bacterium
CGGATCGGCCTCGTGGCGGCGGATCACCCGCAGGATTTCGTCGTTCAGCCCGTCGTGCAGCGCGTTCAGCGCCTCGGGCCGGCGGATCGTGATCGCGACCACGCCCTCGATTTTGTCCACGAGGACGTTGCGCTCGAAATTCCGGTACTCGCCGGGCGCTCGCATCGGCCCCGGCATTCCGGGCCGCTCCGCGGCGAATCGCTGCATGACGCGCTTTACTTCCACCTCGCCCAGGCGTTGCATCAGATCGAGCGGGCCTTCACGAAAGCCGAGCGCGAGCCGGCAGCCCAGCTCCAGGTCGGCGGCCTCGCCGATGCCGCGATCGACAATGTCGGCCGCCTGCGACCAGAGCACGCCAAGCAGCCGGTCGCGCACCGCCGCCGCGGCCTCGGCGGGCACCGGCACGCGCTTGCCCATCGGCGCGGTCGACCAGCTCGCCACCGACTTGAAGATCGGCGCCGGGCGGTAGTGTGCGCCCTCGGCGTCGGCCTGCAGGTTGTTGGTCTCGGTGATGATCGGGTTGCCGTTGGCGAGGTTGAGCACGAAGAACGGCCCCGCGTGCACGAATTCGCCGGCGACGCTGTCGATCTCGGCGGCGCTCGCGCGCTCGAGGCACAGCGCCGCGTCGTTGCACCAGTTGTCGAACACGCGATCGAGCATGAAGCACTCGACGTCGGCGGTCTCCAGCGGCACCTTGCCGGTCATGCAGAAGAACCAGCGCAGGTAGTGCAGCAGCGCGGGATCCGCGTCGCGCGCGCGCACCACCTCGACCACGGGATTGCGCCACGCGGGCGCGAAGAAATGCGTCACCGTGGCGCGCCCCTTGTGCTTCAGCCCGGCGAAGATGCGCGCCGCGGGGAGCGAGCTCGTGTTCGAAGTGATGAGCGCATCGGGCGCGACCAGCGCCTCGACCTGGGCGAAGATCTTCTGCTTGAGCGCGAGGTCCTCGGTCGCCGCCTCCAGCACCCAGTCGGCGCCGCGGATCGCGGCGTAGTCGGTGCTCGCCTGCACGCCGCGCGTCACCGCCGCGGCCTCGGCTTCGGTCATCTTGCCGCGCGCGAGCGCCTTCTTCGCATATTCGCCAAAGCGCGCCAGCGCCCGGTCGAGAGCGGCCTGCGCGACATCCACCAGCACCAGCTCCAGCGCCGGCAGCGCGCTCTTCAGGTAGTAGCCGATGTCCGGGCCGATCGTGCCCGCACCGATCAGCGCGATGCGCCGGGGCATCGGCCGCGCCGGCGTTTCCAGGAGGGGGTTACGGGGCCCGGCCATTGCGTGTACAGTATACGGTATACAAGCGGATTTCAAGCCCCATGCGCATCGGCATTGATGTCGGCGGCACCTTCACCGATTTCGTCCTGCTGGAGGACGCGAGCGGCCGCACGCGGACATACAAGTGCCTGACCACGCCGCGCGACCCGGCGCAGGCGATCGAGGAAGGCCTGCAGGCGCTCGCGCGCGAGGACCCGGGCTGCATCGCGCGGCTGGAGGAAGTGATCCACGGCACCACGCTGGTGATCAACGCGATCATCGAAAGAAAGGGCGCGCGCACCGGGCTGCTCACCACGAGAGGCTTTCGCGACGTGCTCGAGCTCGGGCGCGAGATCCGCTACGCCGCCTACGACCCGTTCGCGCAGATGCCCGAGCCGCTGGTGCCGCGCGAGCGGCGGCTGGAGGTGGACGAGCGTCTGCGCGCCGACGGCAGCGTGCTCAAGCCCCTGGATGAGGCGCAGGCGCGCGCCGCGGCGCGCGAGCTGGGCCGGCTCGGCGTCGAGTCGGTGGCGGTCTGCCTGTTGAATTCGTTCGAGAACCCGGCGCATGAGCGCGCGCTCGGCAAGCTGCTCGCCGAGGAGCTGCCGCGGGCCTCGGTGTCGCTCTCCTACGACGTGCTGCCGCAGATCCGCGAGTACGAGCGCACCAGCACCACGGTCACCAACGCCTACGTGAAGCCGCTCACCGGGAGCTACCTGCGGCGGCTGCGCGGACGCCTCAAGGAGATCGGCTTTCGCGGGCGCCTCTTCATCATGCTGTCCTCGGGCGGCGTCACCTCCGCCGAGACGGCGGCCGAGTACCCGGTGCGCATCATCGAATCGGGACCGACCGCGGCGGTGATCGCGGGGCAGTACTACAGCCGGCTGTTCGACACGCCCGAGATGTTCTGCTTCGACATGGGCGGCACCACCGCCAAGTCCTGCCTGATCCAGAACGGCGAGGCGGCGGTGGTGCCCACCTTCGAGGTGGGCCGCGTGCAGCGCTTCCAGAAAGGCAGCGGCCTCACCATCCAGGTGCCGGTGGTGGACCTGATGGAGATCGGCGCGGGCGGCGGCAGCATCGCGCGCGCGAGCCGGCTGGGCACGCTGCAGGTCGGCCCGCAAAGCGCCGGCGCCGAGCCCGGCCCGATCTGCTACGGGCGCGGCGGCGCCGAGCCGACGGTGACCGACGCCGACCTCCTGCTCGGCTACCTCGACCCGGCGTATTTCCTCGGCGGCACGATGCGCCTCGATGCCGAAGGGGCGCGGCGCGGCATCGAGGAGCAGGTGGCGCGGCCGCTCGGCGTGACCTACCTCGAAGCAGTGTGGGGGATCCACGACCTCATCAACGAGACGATGGCCGCCGCGGCGAAGACGCACATCGCCGAGCGCGGCGGCAATCCGCAGCTGGTCACCGTCGCGGCCTTCGGTGGCGCCGGGCCGGTGCACGCCTACGGACTGGCGAAGAAGCTCGGCGCGCCGCGCCTGGTGGTGCCGCCGAACGCGGGCGTGGGCTCCGCGCTCGGCTTTTTCACCGCGCCGCGCGCCTTCGACCTGGTGCGCAGCCACAAGGTGCCCTTCGACGGCGCCGATTTCGCGAAGCTGGAGGCGCTCTTTCGCGAGCTGGAAGCCGAGGGCGAGCGCACGCTGCGCCGCGCCGGCGCCGAGGGTGCGGTCCAGTTCGCGCGCTCGGTGGAGGCGCGCTTCGTCGGCCAGGGCTCGGAAACGGCGCTGCCCGTGCCGCCGGGCGATTTCGCCGCGCTCGACCCGGCCGCGCTGCGGCGCCGGTTCGACGAGATCTACGCGCGGCTCTACGGCCGCACCTACCCGGAATCGCCCGTCGAATTCGTCAATTTCTGCGTGCGCGCGAGCCTGCCGGTGCAGTTGCTCTCGCTGCCGAAGCTCGC
Organism: Burkholderiales bacterium; assembly: GCA_020845995.1. Lineage (GTDB taxonomy): Bacteria > Pseudomonadota > Gammaproteobacteria > Burkholderiales > SG8-39 > RBG-16-66-20. The sequence goes on from JADLES010000296.1 coordinate 3,155, forward strand.
GGCCAGGGGCCGCGCCGCCGATGCGCTGAAGGGCGAGCGCAGCGCCTACTCGGGCAGCGCGCGCCGCTTCGTGCCGCACCCGGTCTACGACCGCTACCGGCTCGCGCCCGGCGCCGAGATCGAGGGCCCGGCGATTTTCGAGGAGCGCGAATCGACCGTGATCGTCGGCGCCGGCGCGCGCGCGCGGGTGGACGATTTCGGCTTCCTGTGGGTTACCCTGCCGAAGGACTGAGGCCATGACGCGACGCTTCGACCCGATCACGCTCGAAATCCTCTGGCGGCGGCTGATCTCCATCGTCGACGAGTCCGACGCGGCGGTCGCGCGCACCGCGTTCTCGAGCCTGTTGCGCGATGCGCACGACTACACCTGCATGTTCACCGACTCGCGCGGGCGCGAGCTCGCGCAGGGCACGCTCGCCACCCCCGGCCAGTCGGGCGCGATGGCGCTCGGCATCAAGAAGCTGGTGCAGGGGCTGCCGTCGGGCTCGTTCCGCGAGGGCGACGTCTACATCACCAACGATCCCTGGGCGCTCGCCGGGCACCTGAACGATGTCTGCGTGCTCTCGCCGATCTTCCACCGCGGGCGCCTTGCCGCCTTCACCGCCTGCATCCTGCACCATTCGGACATCGGCGGGCGCGTCGCCTCGGACAACCGCGAGGTGTTCGAGGAGGGCCTTTTCATCCCGCTGGTGAAGCTCTACGACGCCGGGCAGCTCAACCAGGCGGTGCTCGACATGATCCGCGCCAACGTGCGCACGCCCGAGCAGGTGAACGGCGACATCCGCTCGCAGATCGCGGCCAACCACGTCTGCGCGGCGCAGATCGCGCGCATGCTGGAGGAGTACGGCCTGGAGGACCTCGATGCGCTGGCCGACGAAATCATCGAGCGCAGCGAGCGCAGCATCCGCGCCTCGATCGCGAAGGCGGCGCCCGGCACCTACCGCGCCGAGGGCGCGATCGAGCAGGTGCCGGGGCAGCCCGACGTGCGCATCTGCTGCGCCGTGACCATCGATGGCAGCGACATCAGCGTCGATCTCACCGGCTCCTCGCCGCAGGTCGCCTGGGGCGGCAACGTGGTCTACAACTTTACCTACGCCTACGTGCACATGGCGGTGAAGAGTCTCTTCGACCCCGACATCCCGAACAACGACGGCATCGCGGCGCCGATCCGCCTCATCGCACCCGAGGGCAGCGTGGTCAACTGCCGGCCGCCGGCGGCGGTCGCGGCGCGCATGCAGATCGGCCACTTCGTCACCGAGATCATCTACCGCGCGCTCGCAGGCGCGCTGCCCGAGCGCGTGGTCGCCGCCGGCGGCGGCACGCCGGCGACGATGCAGATGTTCTACGGCCGGCGCGGCGACGGCCGGCCGTTCCACGCCGTGCTGATCCGCGGCGGCGGCCTCGGCGCGGGCGCCGCGCGCGACGGCGAGGGCTCGTTCATCTTCCCGGCCAACGGCGCCAACACGCCGGTGGAAATCCTCGAGAGCGACGCGCCGCTGCTGGTCGAGTGCCGCGAGCTGCTGCCCGACACGGGCGGCGCCGGCCGCCAGCGCGGCGCGCTCGGCCGGCGCGAGGTGTTCCGCGTGCCCGATGACGCCTACGCGCCGCAGCCGCCGGTGAGCCTCGCGCTGCAGTCCGGGCGCTTCCGCCTGCCGCCCGAGGGCCTGTTCGGCGGCAAGCCGGGCGCGCTCGCAAGCTTTCTCGTCAACGGCGAGCCGGGCGACCCCTACGGCCTCACTGCGCTCAAGCCCGGCGACCGCGTCGTCATGGACGCCGCGGGCGGCGGCGGCTACGGCGATCCGGCCGAGCGCGACCGCGACGCGATCGCGCGCGACCTGCGCGAAGGCAAGGTGAGCGCCGCGAGCGCGGCGCGCGACTACGGCGAGGCGCGGCGCAGGTAGAACTGGCGCCCGACCATCGTCAGCACCACGGTTTCGTCCTGGTTGAACAGCTCCCAGCGAAACACGACGCTGCCGCGGCCGGGCCTGGTGCGCGAGGGGGTCGCCTCGAGCACCGTGGAGCGAAAGCGCAGGCTGTCGCCGGGGCGCACCGGGCGCAGGAAGCGGATCTCGTCGATGCCCGGCGAACCCACGCAGGACGATTCGTTGAGATAG
>JADLES010000297.1 GCA_020845995.1 Burkholderiales bacterium
GCCTGCCCTCGCTCGACTGGTACGACGTGCTCTGGGTGCTGGAGAGCTCGCGTGCGGGGCGCCTGCGCATGGCCGAAATCGCGCGCTGGGCGGTGTTCTCGCGCAGCAACCTGACGCGCCTCGCCGACCGCATGGAGAAAGCGCGGTTGATCGAGCGCGGCGACTGCCCGGAGGACGGCCGCGGCACGGTTTGCGAACTGACGGCCAGGGGGCGGGCGCTGCGCGCGAAAATGTGGCAGGTCTACCGCGAGCAGATCGACCGGCTGTTCGGCAGGCACCTGAAGGCGAGCGAAGCCAATACGATCGCCGCCTGCTTCGAGAAGATCATCCACCCACTCAGAAAGGAAAGGCCATGAAACTGTATTACTCCCCCGGCGCCTGCTCGCTCGCGCCCCACATCGCCATGCGCGAGCTCGGCATCCCGGTCGAGCTGAGCAAGGTCGACCTGAAGGCCAAGCAGTACGACGGCGGCGACTACAAGCAGGTCAACGGCAAGGGCTATGTGCCGGCGGTCGAGACGCCCGCGGGCGTGCTCACCGAGGCGCCGGTGATCCTGCAGTACCTTGCCGACCAGAAGCCCGAGGCGGGCCTCGCGCCCAAGGCGGGCGAGCCGGCGCGCTACAAGCTGCAGGAGATGCTCAACTTCATCACCGCGGAGCTGCACAAAGGCATGGGGGCGTTCTTCAGCCCCGGCATGAACGACGGCTGGCGACAGGCGGCGACCGAGCGCCTCGGCCTGCGCTTCGACTGGCTGGCGAAGCACATGCAGGGCAAGCAGTACGTGATGGGCGACAAGTTCACGGTCGCCGACGCCTACCTGTTCACGATCCTCGGCTGGGCGGGACCGACCAAGTTCGACCTGAGCAAGTGGCCGTCGCTTACCGAGTACCACAAGCGGGTCGCGGCGCGGCCGAAGGTGCAGGAGGCCCTCAAGGCCGAAGGCCTCATACAGTAGGTAGGCAGGCGGTCCCGCGCGATGGCGCTGCCGGTCCTCTTCCTCTCGCACGGCTCGCCGATGCACGCCATCGAGCCGGGCGCGGTGCGCGGGGCCTGGCAGCGCATCGCGCGCGAGCTGCCGCGGCCGAAAGCGATCCTCATCGCCTCGGCGCACTGGGACACCGATGTGCCGGAAGTCACGGCCGCGGAGGAACCGGAAACGATTCACGATTTCTACGGTTTTCCGAAGGCCCTCTACCAGATTCAGTATCCTGCGAAGGGGTTGCCGGCTCTCGCTTTTCACGTGGAGAAGCTTCTGAAAGAGAACCGCATGGAAGCGAAAACCGATCCCGTCCGCGGCCTGGATCACGGCGCCTGGTCGCCGCTGCTGCACATGTACCCGGAGGCGGACGTCCCGGTGGTGCAGGCGGCGGTGCAGACCGCGCTCGGGCCGAAGCACCACCTGGCGCTCGGCAAAGCGGTCGGGCCGCTCGCCGACGAAGGCGTGCTCATCATCGGCTCGGGCCACATGACGCACAACCTGCGCGACCGCGCGGCGGGAGGTCCCGCGCCCTACGCGGTCCGCTTCCAGGGCTGGGTGAAGGAGCGCATCGACGCGCACGCAATCGACGAACTTGCGGACTATCGCAGCGTCACGCCGGACGGCGCGCGCGCGCACCCGACCGACGAGCATTTCCTGCCGCTCTTTTTCGCGCTCGGCGCGGCGGGCGGCCGCTACAAGGCCGAGCGCCTCTACGACGGCATCGAGATGGGAGCGCTGGCGATGGACGCCTACCGCTTTCACGCTGCCTAGACCCGGAACTCAACGTCAACCGATAGGCAACCAGCATGTCCAAGGTCCTTGTTCTCTATTACTCCACCTACGGCCACATCGAGACCATGGCGAGCGCCGTCGCCGATGGCGCCCGCGCAGCGGGCGCCACGGTCGTCGTGAAGCGCGTTCCCGAAACCGCGCCGGCAGAGGTCGCGAAGGCGGCGCACTTCAAGCTCGATCAGCCGGCGCCGATGGCCAGCGTGAACGAGCTCGCCGACTACGACGCGATCATCGTCGGCTGTCCGACCCGCTTCGGCCGCATGCCCTCGCAGATGGCGGGCTTCCTCGACCAGGCCGGCGGCCTGTGGGCGCGCGGCGCGCTGAACGGCAAGGTCGGCGGCGCCTTTACCTCCACGGCGACGCAGCACGGCGGACAGGAGGTGACGCTGTTTTCCGTGATCACCAACCTGCTGCACTTCGGCATGGTGATCGTCGGGCTGCCTTACAGCTACCAGGAACAGATGACGCTGGAGGAAATCACCGGCGGCAGCCCCTACGGTGCCACGACCATCGCCGGCGGCCAGGGGCAGCGGCAACCCAGCGCGAACGAGCTGGAGGGCGCGCGCTTCCAGGGCAGGCTGATCGCCGAGACCGCCGCGAAGCTGTTCGACCGCTAGCGCGCCGCGCTAGCGGTAGCGGTACACAACCAGTTTTCCCGCCGCCGACTCGGGCGTCCAGACCTCGCCCTTGCGGCCGTGGATCTGGCGCACGTTGGCGACCGGGGTGGAGGAGGAGAACGAATCCCACTTCTCCGTGGCGGGATCGAAGCGCATCATCCGCTGCTTGTCCCACTCGGAGATCCAGGGCCTGTCGGTCTCGTCCACGTAGACCGCGTAGACGCGCGGCCGCTCGCCGGGCGCTTTCCACGCTTTCCAGGCGCCCGACTTCGGGTCGTAGCGGCTCAGGTTTCCCGAGTTCCACTCGGCGACCCAGACCATGCCCTTCGAATCCGACCAGACGCGCCGCGCGCCCTGCCCGC
>JADLES010000298.1 GCA_020845995.1 Burkholderiales bacterium
ACGTGCCGACTTACGCCGAGTCCGGTTTGAAGGATCTCGTGCTGGAGCAGTGGCTGGGCCTGTTCGTGATCGCCGGCACGCCGGCCGAGGCCGTGACGCGGCTCAACGCCGAGGCGAACCGCGGCCTAGCCGATAGCGCGGTGCGCGAGCGCTACGCGCAGAACGGCCTGGAGCCCGCGGGCGGCTCGGTCGAGCAGTTCGCGCGCCAATACCGCGACGATTACGACAAGTACGCGCGGCTGATCAAGGATCTCGCGATCAAGCTGGACTAGCTGGATCGACGTTTGGCAGCTTTAGCACTGCCTTCGCGGCAAGCTCAAGAGTGATTGCCCGGATCTTCTCCTTTTCCGGCGGCCATCCAACGATATTGGCGTGGAGATAGTGCGGCTCCGGTGCAGAGATCACATCCAGCTTCTGCGCTCGTACGACGCCCGCCAAAATATCGGCGCGCGCTCGTGGGGCCTCACCGCGCTCGCTTCCAGCATCTCGGCCAAATTGCCAGATCGCCGCGTCGTCCAACTCGGAAATTCGAAACACTGACAGGCGGCCACTATCGGGCGGGGCAAATGCGTGACGCTTGACCCGGCTCGTGGTCTTCGCAAATAGCTTGTCTGAAAAAAGAAACCGCGCGAGATCCTCGCGATCTCGTACCGCTTGCTCTTGTGGACCAGTCTTACTACGAGATTCGGCGAAGAAGCCGAACAATCGCTTCAGGAATCGAATCATCGAACAGAAGTCGGCCGCTAACACGCTCGACAGATCCAAGAACTGCGGCGTAATGCAACTCGCCATGCGCGCCAAGACTGATTGACAGCTGCCGATCTGAACCTACAAACCAGTCGAAGCTAATTGCGCCATCATTGTCCGGAGAGACTTCTAGGTTCGCCAATACTGCCGGAGGGAGCATGGAAAGGAATCCCAACGCCGCAGCCAACGCAGCAACGTCTACAGGCTTTGTTCCGGTCCCATACCACGATGCCACAACCTGAGGATCCAATAGGTTGGACAGCTCTTGGGCCAGTCTCTCTCTTGCGGGAAAGTAGAGTTGCAGCAAACGTTGCCGATTTCGCAGCTCTCGTGCTGGCGTTCCGGCAACTGATGTGCCAGCGACCCTGAATCCAAGGGACGCCGCGCCGTGTTGAAGCACGAGTTCGCTCATGAGTGAAGCCTCACTGTGTTCTCATTCACGTACGCGAAGAAGATTCGATTCTTCCATATCCTGATCTTCTCAAACACAGGAGCTAAAGCGTCCCAACTCGGTTGAAAGCCTTCCTGCGAAAACACATCAACATCTAGTATAACCGACGGCGTCGGCTGTGGGGCCTCATCCAATGCCTGAGTGACAATCGCCATCAATCCGTCCTCGGCGATTGGGAGCACAATCCTAGAGATGAAACCGGCGACTTCCTGAGGCAGTTCTGATGGAACCTTCGGTGCTGCCGGCAGGTACTCGTCGAGATCTACTCTCTGGCTAGGAAATTGAATGATATTTATATATCTAAGCGCGACTCTGTTAACACGGCCAAGGCCAGGTAGCTGAAGGAAGCGTCGTGCAGGGACCATGGCTTGGTCTCTAAACACTTCCCAGGTCTGGTAGTTGCCGATCAGACTGAAGGTGAATCCGTCTTTCTTGAATTGAGCTACGCGAGTTGCTGGTTCGTCCTCGACTCGATGACCTATTAATCCGATATCCTTTGCGCCGCCGGAAATCGGTTTGTCGGGAGCTATGGCCATCTCGATCACGCCCGCTCGAATTGCGGCCCCTTTCTTCATTCCAGATTCGCGACCATAGCTTTCGGCGAGCTCCTTGATCGCAGCAAGGTTTTCGGGGCCTTCAGTCCGAATATCAAGCACCGCTTCACGAATGGGCGGCCGAGCGAGGCGGGTCGGATTCATACCGTTCGTCCAGTTTGCAGGATAGTACGCTCAATGACCGACCATAGTTCTCATCTGCGGCCCGCATAGCGTTCGCGGCACCTTCAGATCTTCCGAAAGCCCTATCGAGAGATATCGTATCGCGCGCTTCGTCTTAGGTCTTCCTCAGCTCAGGACCACTTGGGCTGGACGATATAATGAAAAGGCTTTGTCTCTTCATCTCGAACACCTCAACCCAGAGCAGCTTGCCGCGGTAACCCTGCCCGACGGGCACGCGCTGGTGCTCGCCGGCGCGGGCAGCGGCAAGACGCGCGTGCTCACCACGCGCATCGCCTGGCTGATCCAGTCGGGCCACGTCACGCCGGGCGGCGTGCTCGCGGTCACCTTCACCAACAAGGCGGCGCGCGAGCTGCTCACGCGCCTCACGGCGATGCTGCCGGTGAACCCGCGCGGCCTGTGGATCGGCACCTTCCACGGCCTCGCCAATCGCCTGCTGCGCACGCACCACCAGGAAGCCGGGCTGCCGCGCGAGTTCCAGATCCTCGACACGCAGGACCAGCTCTCGGCGGTGAAGCGCCTCGTGAAGTCGCTCAACGTGGACGAGGATCGCTTTCCGCCGCGCGAGCTGCAGCGCTTCTTCAACGCGCAGAAGGAGGAAGGCCTGCGCGCGCGCGACGTGCCGGCGCCGGACGACGTCACGCGCCGGCAGGTGGAACTCTTCGCCGCCTACGACGAGCAGTGCCAGCGCGAGGGCGTGGCGGATTTCGCGGAGCTGTTGCTGAGAAGCTTCGAACTGCTGAAGCGCAACGAAGTGCTTCGGCAGCACTATCAGGCGCGCTTCCGCCACGTGCTGGTCGACGAATTCCAGGACACCAACCGGCTGCAGTACCGCTGGCTGAAGCTGTTCGCCGGGCCGGCGACGAGCCTGTTCGCGGTGGGTGACGACGACCAGTCGATCTACGGCTTTCGCGGCGCCAACGTCGGCAACCTCGCCGAGTTCGAGAAGGAATACTCCAGGGGCCGCGTGATCCGCCTGGAGCAGAACTACCGCTCGCAGGGCAACATCCTCGACGCGGCCAACGCGCTCATCGCCAACAACGCCAGGCGCCTGGGCAAGAACCTGTGGACCGCGGCGGGGCAGGGCGATCCCTTGCGCGTCTTCGAGGGCGCGAGCGACGGCGACGAGGCGCGCTTCATCGTCGAGGAGGTGGGTGCGCTGAAGCGGGAGGGCGCGCGGCTCGTGGACATCGCCGTGCTCTATCGATCGAACGCGCAATCACGGGTTCTGGAACACGCGCTCTTTGGCGCGGCTATTCCCTACCGGGTCTACGGCGGGCTGCGCTTCTTCGAGCGCGCCGAGGTGAAGCACGCGCTCGCCTACCTGCGCCTCATCGCCACGCCCGCCGACGACAACTCGTTCCTGCGCGTCGCCAACTTCCCGCCGCGCGGCATCGGCGCGCGCACGCTCGAGCAGTTGCAGGATATTGCCAAGCAGCGTGGGGGCTCACTATTTGACGCAGTTGATTCTTCTTCTACGAAATCTACTTCCTTCAAGAAGCTGATTCAGGAGTTGCAGGCCGAAACCAAGGACCTGCCGCTACCCGAGAAGGTCGAGCACGTGATCCACCGCAGCGGCCTCGTCGAGCACTACAAGAAGGAGCGCGAAGGCGCCGAGCGCGTGGAGAACCTGGAGGAACTGGTCAACGCGGCGGCGGTTTTCTCCGAAGAAGACAGGGAAATCGAGTCCGGCGAAGGCGCCGAGCCGCTGACCGCGTTCCTCACGCACGCGGCGCTGGAAGCGGGCGAGCACCAGGCCGCCGAAGGTCAGGACGCGCTGCAGCTGATGACCGTGCATTCGGCCAAGGGCCTTGAGTTCCACGCCGTGTTCCTGAGCGGGCTGGAGGAGGGCCTCTTTCCGCACGACCAGAGCCTCGTAGAGAAGGACGGCCTGGAAGAGGAGCGGCGCCTTGCCTACGTCGCCCTCACGCGCGCGCGCGAGCGCCTGTACCTCTCCTTCGCGCAGACGCGCATGCTGCACGGCCAGACGCGCTACAGCCTGCCGTCGCGTTTCCTCGAAGAGATCCCCGAAGGCCTGAAGAAATGGTTGACGCCGAGGTTCGCGCGGCAGAAGGCAGTTGCATTCGAATCCAGGAATGAACGCAAGAGCAACGTCAACCCCTTCCGGTCGAGATCCGAATCTGGCTTTCGCATCGGCCAGAACGTCACGCACCCGAAGTTCGGCGCTGGCGTGATTGTCGACGCCGAGGGCGACGGCGGCGATGCGCGCGTCCAGGTCAATTTCGGCCGCCAGGGCGTGAAGTGGCTGGCAGTCGCCGTGGCCAAACTGCAGGCCGCGTAGAAGGCACGATTCGAGCAGGAAAGGGATCTACAAATCGACCTCGCGCGCGCGATTCCCGATCCACGGGATGCAAGCCGCGATCAGGATCGATCCGGCAAAGGCCCAGCGGCCGGCGCGGTTGCCGCCGGTTGACACGATCGAGAACGGAGCTGCTCGCCATGCGAAGACAGCGACACCGAGCCCGGCGCCGGCCACCGAAGCCGCGATCGGCAGCGCGCAGCGCCGGAAGAGATCCCGCCCGCCCGCAGTGCGCACGATGCCGAGTTTGAACGCGGCATTGGCCAAGAGCGCGACGGCGATCGCCGTGCTCGCCTGCGCGGCCGAAAGTTGTCCCAGGCCGTAGAGCCGGAGGTTGGTGAGCGTGATCGCGTCGACGTCCACCAGGCCGCTCGCGAGCGCGACCGCGTACACGCCTTTGCTTCCCCACAGGTCCGCAAGCCACGCCGCGACCACGAGCACCAGCGCGTAGAGGAGCGCGAAGCCCAGCGCCGCGCGCAGCTCCGTGGGGTTGCCGACCGGCGGCATCGCCAGCTCGCGCGGCTTGCCATCGCCCCGCCGCCCCATGGCTTCGGCTGCCGCGCCCGCGACGAGCGCGGTCGCCAGCACCGGAGCCAGCACTGCGAGAGCTCCAGGAGCGACGATCGCCGCCACCACCGCCAACCGCGCGAGCAGTACCAGATTGGCGGTCACGATCACCGTTTCCGAAATGTGCAGGAATGCGCTTTCGCCGCGCGCATGGCGCGAGTAGGCGAGGGTGGTGGCGGTGCTCGAGACCAGGCCGCCGAAGAGGCCGAGCAGCATCGCGCCGTGCTCGCGCCCGACCAGGCGCAGCGCGACATAGCCGGCGAGCGATACGCCGCTGATCAGCACCACCATGAGCCAGATGTGCCGCGGGTTGAGAGCCGCGAACGGCCCGTAACCGCGATCCGGCAGCAGCGGCAGCACGACGAACGCGACCACCGCGAACTGCAGGATCGAAACGAGATCGCGCCGCTCGAGCCTGCGCGCCGCGCCGCCGAGCTCTGCCTTGAAGTAGAGCAGGACCGTGGCGAGGATGGCGAGGATGACGGCGAGGCGCGCCTGGCCGGCGAGCGCGAGCGCGCCGAGCAGATAGCAGACGATGACCGCCGCGATGGTGGTCGTGCCGGGATCCTGCTCGTGGATGTCCTCGTGGTGGTGGTAGTAGGCGGCGATCACCATCAGCGCCACCGCGCCTGCGCCGACCGCGATCAGCGCAGGCGCGTCGAAGGCGTCGGCGAGCGCCGCCGAGATCGCGCCCGCGAGCGCGACCAGCGCGCAGGTGCGCAAGCCGGCCTTGGCCGTGGGATTGCGCTCGCGCTCCAGGCCGATGAGCAGCCCGATGGCGAGCGCGGTCAGGTACTGCGGCAGCGTCTCGAGGCCCTGCGCGGCGAGCGCGTTAGGCATACCCCAGCCATCTCCAGTAGGTCGCCCCGAAGGCGAGCGTGAGCAGGTAGGCGAGCAGCGTGAGAGCAAGCCCGGTGCGCACGAAATCGCGCACGCTGAAGGTCTCGGTGCCGTAGGCCACCATCCCCTGCGGCGAATTGACCGGCAGGATGAAGCCGAAGCTGACGGCGAACTGCAGCAGCATCGTCATGCCGAAGACGTTGAGCCCCGGCGTCTGCACCTGCTGGAGCACCGCGATGATGATCGGGATCATCGCCGAGGCGAGCGCGGTCGCGCTGGCGAAGCCGAGGTGGATCACGATCAGGAAGGCGCTCAGCGCAGCGAGGATGGCGAGCGGCGAGAGCGTGCCGAGCCCGAGCCAGCGCACGGCGAGATCGGCGAGCCATTGCGCTGCCTGGGTCTGCAGCAGCGCCGTGCCGAGGCTGATGCCAACGCCGAACAGCACGATCGTGCCCCAGGGGATCTGCGGGTTGGCGCGCTTCCAGTCGAGCACGCCGATGCCGGGCAGGAAGAGCAGAGCGACCGCGATCACCGTGGTGGTCGAGCTGTCGAACCGGTGCAACACGCCCTCGGTCGCCCAGCAGGCGAGCAGGAGGAGCGAGACGCCGAGCAGCTTCTTTTCGTTCGCGCTCATCGGCCCCATCGCCTGCAGCGCGCGCGAGACGGCCGCCTTGCCGCCGGGAATCTCCGCGCTCTCCGGCGGCATCATGCGCATCATCACGAAGTACAGCCCGATCGAGAGCAGGAGCGAGAACGGCGCCGCGGCGATGAACCAGTCGAGCCAGGTGATGTCGCGGCCGAGCTCGCGCTGCAGGAATCCGACCGCCACCATGTTCTGCGCCGCCGCGGTCTTGATGCCGACGTTCCAGACGCTTACCGCCTGGACGGTGGTGATCATCAGCAGCCCGGCGAAGCGGCTGCGCTTGTCGGCGCCGAACGCGAGCACGATGCCCATCATGATCGGGATCACGGCCGCCGCGCGCGCGGTCGCGCTCGGCACGATGAACGCGAGCAGGGTCGAGACCACGATGCTGCCGATCACCACATGACTGGCCTTCGACCCGACGCGCGAGAGCACGACCAGCGCGATGCGCCGGTCGAGGCCGGTGAGCGTCATCGCCGCGGCGAGGAACAGCGCCGCCGCGACCAGGGTGAGCGCGATGTTGCCGAAACCGCTCATCGCCGTCGCCAGGCCGCGCGCCGTGCCGATCAGCACAGCGGGCTTCGCCGCGTCGGGCGACACGCCCAGCAGAACCGCGATCAGCGCCGCGATCACCACCGCGCTCACCGCATAGTCGAGCGCATCGGTGAACCACACCACCACCGCGAAGCAGAACACGGCCAGCATGCGCTGCCCGGCGAGCGGCAGGCCCTCGGGCTGCGGCAGGACGAGCACCGCAATCAGCGCGAGCACCGCGACGGCGAGGCCTTTGGGAAACATCCTTTCGCTCCTTTCCCCGTGACGCCGGCATGCTAAACGATTCGGCCTGCCATCTTGCGCAGTTCGCTCGTCCAGAGCAGCGGAGTTGATCCAGCGCAAAGGAACCAAGCGGGCGGTCGATAGTCTGTTGCATTAGAAGGGAGTGCCAATGGCCAAGATGATGAAAGCAGCCGTCGTCCGCGAGCTCGGCAAGCCGCTCGAAATCGAGGAAGTGCCCGTCCCGGAACCGAAGGAGAACCAGATTCTGGTCCGCATCGCGGCGACCGGCATCTGCCATACCGACCTGCACGCCGCCAAGGGCGATTGGCCGGTCAAGCCGAACCCAGCGTTCATCCCCGGCCACGAGGGCGTCGGCACGGTGGCCGCCGTCGGCCGCGGCGTCGGCAGCGTCAAGGAGGGCGATCGCGTCGGGATTCCCTGGCTGCACACGGCCTGCGGCTACTGCTCGTACTGCCGGACCGGCTGGGAGACGCTGTGCGGCGCGCAGCAGAATAGCGGCTACTCCGTGAACGGCAGCTTTGCGGAATACGCGCTCGCCGATCCGAACTACGTCGCTCGCCTCCCGGGCGCGCTCGAGTGGGGTCCTGCGGCTCCGGTGCTCTGCGCCGGGGTCACGGTGTACAAGGGGCTCAAGGAGACAGAGGCGAAGCCCGGCGAATGGGTGGTGATCTCGGGGATCGGCGGTCTCGGCCACATGGCGGTCCAGTACGCCAGGGCGATGGGCATGCACGTCGCCGCCGTGGACGTCCATGCCGACAAGCTCGAGCTCGCCAAGTCGCTCGGCGCGGAGATCGTACTTAACGCCCAGGCCTCGGACGTCGCGATGGAAATGCAGAAGCTCACTGGCGGCGCCCACGGCGCACTCGTCACTGCGGTATCACCCAAGGCGTTCGAACAGGCGTTCGACATGCTGCGGTCCCGTGGCACGATGTCTCTGGTCGGCCTGCCGCCGGGCAAGATGGCCCTGTCGATCTTCCACACGGTGCTGAAGCGCATCACCGTGCGCGGCTCGATCGTCGGCACGCGCCAAGACCTGGAAGAGGCGCTCGCCTTCGCGGGCGAGGGCGCAGTCTCCGCGCACTTTTCCTGGGACAGGCTGGAGAACATCAACGACATCTTCGCGCGCATGGAGGAAGGCAGGATCGACGGCCGCATCGTAGCGAAGATGCAGTGAGATACGAACCATGAAAGACGGGACCCGGGCCTCCGAAGGCCGTGCCGACGCCCTGTCATCGGAGGAGTTGCGGCAGATCGGCGCGGTTCGGCGCGCGGCGAGCGCATGGCTCGGCCGCATCGCCGCCGACACACCGGAGCTCGAGGCACGCTGGGCCGAGCTCGACCACCTGGGCCACGGCATGGTGGCGAACCTCACCGGCGGCGTGTCGCCGCTGTCGCCCGCCGCCGCCTATCTCGACTGGGCGATGCATCTCGGGTTCGCGCCCGGCAAGCAGGGACAGCTCGTCGAGAAACTGTTCAAGAAGCTGCTGCGCTGGTCGCTGTACGCCTATGGCGCGATGCGCCCGGACTGCGCGCCGTGCATCGAGCCGCTGCCGCAGGACGGCCGCTTCGCCGATCCGGCCTGGAACGCATGGCCCTACAACATGCTCTACCAGGGATTCCTGCTGACGCAGCAGTGGTGGCACGTCGCGACCACCGGCGTCCCAGGGGTCTCGCGCCACCACGAGGACGTGGTGAGCTTCGCCGCGCGCCAATGGCTCGACCGGTTCGCGCCATCGAATTTCCTCGCCACCAACCCGGTCGTCCAGGCCGAGACGCTGCGCCGCGGCGGCGCGAACCTCTGGGAAGGGTGGCTGAACGCGCTCGAGGACTGGCAGCGGAGCCTCGCGGGAAGGAAACCGGCCGGCGCGGACAGCTTCGAGGTCGGCAAGAACGTGGCGCTCACGCCGGGCAAGGTGGTTCTGAGGAACCGGCTGATCGAGTTGATCCAGTACGCGCCCGCAACCTCCAGGGTTCACGCCGAGCCGGTGCTCGTCGTCCCGGCGTGGATCATGAAGTACTACATCCTCGACCTGTCGCCGCACAACTCGCTCGTGAAGTACCTGGTCGAGCACGGTCACACGGTGTTCATGATCTCGTGGAAGAACCCGGATGCCGGCGACCGGGATCTCGGCATGGAGGACTATCTCCGGCTCGGCGTCATGGCGGCGCTCGACGCGATCGCGGCCATCCGGCCCGGCGCGTCCGTGCACCTGGCCGGCTCCTGCCTCGGCGGCACGCTCGCCGCGATCGGCGCCGCGGCGCTCGCCGGCGAGCGCGGGCCGCGGCTCGCCAGCCTGACGCTGCTTGCGGCGCAGACCGACTTCGAGGACCCGGGCGAGATCTCGCTCTTCATCGACGAAAGCCAGGTCGATTTTCTCGAAGACCTGATGCGCTCGCGCGGGTATCTCGACGGCAGGCAGATGGCAGGTGCCTTCCAGTTGCTGCGCTCGAACGACCTGATCTGGTCGTATCGCCTGAACAGCTACCTGCTCGGCCGCCGCCAGCCGATGAACGACCTCATGGCCTGGAACGCGGATGCGACCCGAATGCCCTACCGGATGCATTCCGAGTACCTTCGCCAGCTCTTCCTGGACAACCAGCTCGCCGAGGGCCGCTACCGCGTCGGCGGGCGGCCGGTCGCGCTCACCGATATCCGCGTGCCGGTCTTCGCCGTCGGCACCGTCGCCGATCACGTCGCCCCGTGGCGCTCGGTGTACAAGATCCACCTGCTCAGCGACGCCGACGTGACCTTCGCGCTTACCAGCGGCGGCCACAACGCCGGCATCGTTTCGGAGCCGGGCCACCGGGGGCGGAGCTATCAGCTGCTCACGCGCCGCCAGGCCGAAAGACACCTGGATCCGGACGCCTGGCTGCAGAGCGCGCCGCGCCTCGACGGGTCATGGTGGCCGGCCTGGCAGCGTTGGCTCGCCGAGCATTCGGGCGGTGAGATCGACCCGCCCGCGCTCGGCGGACCCGGCCACGTACCGCTGGCGGACGCGCCCGGAAGCTACGTTCACATGCCTTGATCCCGTGCGCGCCGGCCGGGCGCAGCGCCTACTGCGCTGGCGCGCCTCCCAGGTCGCGGACGAGTTCCCGGTAGGCCGGGGACTCCCGCAGCAGTCTGCCGGCGCTCGCGCGCAGGCGATCGACGTCTTCGGGCGGCAGCGCGAAGCTCGTCGGCAGGGCCTTCAGATAGTCGCGCTCGGCCGGGTCGGCGATGGCGTCGAATCTGACGTCGATCGCGTAGAGCTTGAGCTCAACCGCGTCGTCCCCGGGTCTGCCGAACAGGCGGGCGCGCATCGCGTCCAGCTCGCGCGCCTGGTTCCAGCGCTCGACGGTGTTGCGGAGGTGCTCGAGCGACTCGTACGAGTAGCGATCGATCGGGACGCTCACGGCCTGCAGCAGGATCGCGGCCGAGCCGGGCGGCGTCTCCGATCGGTCCCAGTCGATGCGGGGCCCCGACTGCGCGTTCACCACGATGACGACGACGCGCCGGAAGCCGCGGAAGTTGAGCGCGCTCCGGAACCGCTCGCTCATCTCCAGCGTTTCGAGGCCTTCGAGGATGGTGCGCAGCCCCAGGTTGTCCGAGACGCCGCCGTCGACGACGTGCAGGAAAGGCCGGCGGGCGCTATCCTGCACGAGCGCGAGCTCCCGCAGGCGCTCCTGCATGCGTGCCGGCCTGCGCCCCGCAGCCTGGGTGGGCTGAACGGTCGCCCACTCCGGAACGCGGAAACCGCAGCTGCCGGCATAGTTGTTGAACGTCACCGGCGACAGCACGACCGGTACCGCGGCCGACGCCGCGGCCGCGCGCGACAGGCGGACCGGCGACAGGTCCGAGCAGATGTGATCGAAATCGCTCTGCGAGAAGCCGAAACGCGCGCCGGTCGAGACGTCGGTCGCGGTGACCATCGCGCGCGGGGTCGTCGCGACGACCAGATCGCCGAAGGTCGCGCCGTCGAAGAGGATCTCGTCGTAGTACTCGGCCGCGAGCTCCGAGCGCCCGAAGCCGGGGGACGCGAGCTTGGTCCACTGCGCCGGCGAGAAGGCGCGCGCGATCAGATCGCCTTGCACGTCGCGCTTCAGGAACCGGCGGTCGTAGTCGTCGAACAACCGCTCGCCGTACAGCGCGTAGGCGAGGGCGGTGAAGCTGCCGCCGGAGACGCCGGAGATGAAGTCCACCTCGTCGAGCAGCCGGCGCGGCTTGCCGTCGACGGCGATCGGCGTTCGCCGCAGCTCTTCGAGCACGCCGTACGAGAAGGCCGCCGCGCGGATTCCGCCCCCGGAGAAAGCGAGCGCCATGACCGTCGTCGGATCGCTGCCGGGACGCAGGTTCCCGGCCTCGAGGCGATAGCCGGCAGTCTGGTCGTACGTCTGCAGCGGCGGGTTGATCGGCCGGCTCGCGCAGCCGGCAAGCACGGCCAGCGACGCGAGGATCGCCGCCGCCTTCATCAAGCCATCCGCCCGATGGTGCGGGTGAACCGCCGCAGCGAGTAGACGAAAAACACGCTCCCGATGAGGAGGAGGGCGAGCATCTGTGGCCACACGAAGGTCATGCCTGCGCCGCGATAGAGGATCGATTGCGCGGCGGCGACGAAGTGCGTGGTGGGCGCGGCGAGCATGATGCCCTGCACGAATGCCGGCATGCTCTCCCGCGGCGTCGAGGCGCCGGAAAGCATCTGCAGCGGCAGCAGCACCAGGATCAGCAGCATCGCGAACTGGGGCATCGACCGCGTCACGGTGGCCATGAAGATGCCCATCGAGGTGGTGGCGAACAGATACAGGGCGGCGACCGCGAGGAACAGGGCGATCGAGCCTTCGATCCGCACCTGCAGCACGGTCTGCACGACGAACAGGAGCGAGAAGGCCGCCGCGAGCAGGACCACGAGCCCCATCGACCAGATTTTCGACAGCATGATCTCGGCGGGGGTGACCGGCATCGCGAGGAGGTGCTCGATGGTTCCGTGCTCGCGCTCCCGGATCAGCGCCGCGCCGGTCAGCAGGATCGACAGCATGGTCACGTTGTTGATGATGTCCATGACCGACCCGAACCACCCCTTGTCGAGCGTCGGATTGAAGCGCGCGCGCAGCGCCAGGTCGACAGGCGGCGTCGTGCTTGCGCGATCGCGCTGCAAGAACGTGCTCACCTCTCCCAGGACGATCTGCTGCGCGTAGCCGCTGCCGGAGAACGCCTGCGTCATGCGCGTCGCATCCACGTTGAGCTGGATCGCCGGCTGGCGTCGCGCCAGCACGTCGCGCTCGAAGCCCGCCGGGATGATCAGCGCGAAAGTGAACTCGCCGGCGTCGAGCCCCTGGTCCGCGCGTTCGAGCGAGCTGAGGACGGGCGGCAGGAACTGCGGCGGATAGAACGCATCGACGATCCGCTGCGACAGCGCGGACCTGTCCTCGTCGACGATCGCGATCGGGGCCTTGTGCAGCGTCTCCGGCACCGCGGTGGCCGACGTGTACACCGAGACGGTGAACAGGAACACGGCCAGTAGGAGCATCATGGGATCGCGCCACAGGCCCCACAGCTCCTTGACGCCCAGCCGGTAGACGTGGTCGAGGAACCGGCGCATGGCCTCAGGTCTCCTGCTTGCGCAGCATGAGCACCGCGGTTGCGAGGATCACGGGGACGGCGAGCGCGAGGGGCCAGAAGGCGCCGCGCAGGTCGTCGAAATTCAGCGCCTTGTTGAACACGCCCCGGCTGATGGTGAGGAAGTGGCTCGCCGGGTAGATGCCGCCGATGAGCGCGCCCGGCCCCTCGAGCGAGCTCACGGGGTCCAGCATGCCGGAGAACTGCACGGCCGGGATCATGGTCCCGATCGTGGTGAGGAACAGCGCAGCCACCTGGCTGCGCGTGAACGTGGATGCGACGAGCCCGATCCCCGTGGCGCAGAGCGTGTAGAGGACGGCCGCGGCGAGCAGGGCCAGGAAGCTCCCCTTGACCGGCACGCCGAAGATCGTCACGGCCATGAGCGCCATGAGCAGGAAGTTGAGCAGCGCGAGGACGACGTACGGCAGCTGCTTGCCGAACAGGAACTCGCTGCGGGTGACCGGCGTGACGTACAGATTGAGAATCGACCCCAGCTCCTTCTCGCGGACCACGGACAACGCGGTCAGCATCGCGGGGAACATCATGAGGAGCAGCGGAATGACGGCGGGCACCATGGCCGGCAGGCTCTGCACGCCCGGGTTGTAGCGAAACCTCGTCTCCACCGTGGCGGGGCTGCCGGCAGCGGTCGGGCCGGAGCGTTGCCGCGCTATTTCGGCGAGCCAGGCCTGGTGCATGCCCTGCACGTACCCGGCCACCGTTTCCGCTCGTGTCGGCATTGCGCCATCGATATAGGCGCCGACCTGCACGGCCTGGCCGCGGGCCACGTCGCGGGCGAAGCCGGGCGGGATCACGAGAGCGAGGCTGAGTTCGCCGCTGCGCATGCGCCGGTCGAGGTCGGCGTCATCGGCGATGGGGGCGTGCTCGACGAAATACCGCGAGCCCGAGAGGTCGAGCGCGTAGCCCCGGCTCAATGGCGTCCGGTCGTAGTCGAGGACGGCGAAACGCAGGTCCTGCACGTCCATGTTGATGCCGAATCCCATGATGAACATGAGCAGCAGGCTGCCCACCAGCCCCAGCGCCGCGCGCACAGGGTCGCGGCGAAGCTCGAGCGATTCCCGGACCGAGTAGCTCCAGGCGCGTGCGGGGCTGAAGAAGCGTCGCTGTCCCAGATCGCGGCCCGGGGGCGAGGCCGGCGCGCTGCCTGCGGCGTCCGCACGATCCAGCGCGCCGCCGCGGGCCCCCGCGTCCTCGAGATAGGCGATGAATGCTTCCTCCAGCGTCCGTGCGCCGCGCCCGCTCGCGATCGCCGCGGGCGTGTCGCTCACGAGGACTCTCCCCGCGTGCATTAGCGAGATCCGGTCGCAGCGCTCGGCCTCGTTCATGAAATGCGTCGAGATGAAGATGGTCACGCCGTCGCGCCGCGACAGCTCCGCGAGGAGCTCCCAGAACTGGTCGCGGGCGACCGGATCCACGCCCGACGTGGGCTCGTCGAGGATCAGGAGCTCGGGCCCGTGCACCAACGCCACCGCGAGCGACAGGCGCTGGCGCAGGCCGAGCGGCAATGCATCCGGCAGGCTGTCCATGAGCTGCGTCAGTCCGAAACGCGCGGCCATCCGCTGCGCCTTCTCCTGCACCTCGGCATCCGGCACGCCGAAGAGGCGCGCGTGCAGGACCAGGTTCTGCGCTACCGTGAGCTCCGAATAGAGCGAGAAGGCCTGCGACATGTAGCCCACGCGCCGCCGCGTGGCGATGTCCTTTGGATCGACGTCGCGCCCGAAAAGCCCTGCCCTGCCCTCGCTCGCCGGCAGCAACCCCGTGAGCATCTTCATCGTGGTGGACTTGCCGCAGCCATTGGAGCCCAGGAAGCCGAAAATCTCGCCGCGCCGGATGCGGAAGCTCACGTGGTCCACCGCCACGAACTCGCCGAAGCGCATGGTGAGGTCGCGCGCCTCGATCGCGACGTCCTCCTCGCCTTCGGTGGCTCGCAGCGGTGGTATCACGAGCCTCTTGTGACCCTCGCGTTTCTCCGGGGGCAGCAGCGCGACGAAGGCGGCCTCGAGGTGGGGGCTGCCCGTGCGCTCGAGGAACTCCGCCGGCGTGCCGGTGGCGAGGATCCGCCCGGCGTCCATGGCCACGAGCGCGTCGAAGCGCTGCGCCTCGTCCATGTACGCCGTGGCCACGATGACGCTCATTCCCGGGCGGCTCGCGCGGATGCTCGCGATGAGGTCCCAGAACTGGCTGCGCGCGAGCGGGTCGACGCCCGTGGTCGGCTCGTCGAGCACGAGCAGGTCAGGGTCGTGGATCAGCGCGCAGCACAGACCGAGCTTCTGCTTCATCCCGCCCGACAGCTTGCCGGCGGGCCGCTGCAGGAACGCGTAGAGGTCGGTGCTGCGCGTAAGCTCGTCGATGCGCCGCCTGCGCTCGCCGGCGTCGTGGCCAAAGAGCTGGCCGAAGAACTGCAGGTTCTCGTCGACGGAGAGGGTGGGGTAGAGGTTCTTGCCGAGCCCCTGCGGCATGTAGGCGATGCGCGCGCACACGTCCTCGCGATGGCGCCGGTTCGCCATGTCGCCGCCGAGTGCGAGGACGCGGCCCTGCTGGACCTCGCGCGCCCCCGTCAGGAGCGAGAGCAGCGTGGACTTGCCCACGCCATCGGGGCCGATGAGCCCGAGCGTGCGCCCCGCGGGAACGTCTAGCGTGACGCCGGCGAGCGCCAGCGTCTTGCCGTAGTAGTGGGTGACGGCGTCGAGCCTCGCGACGGCGGCCGGTGCCGTCGTGGTCATTGCACGAGACCGGTCTGCAGGAACTCCGGCCACACGGCACTGTCGTCGATGCGCACGTAGGCGACGCCGGGCAGCCCCGTCTTGACGCGCTCGATGTGCTTGCGCAGCAGCTCCTGCGGGATCTGCGCGCGTATGCGGAACATGAGCTTCTCGCGCTCCTCCCCGGTCTCCACGGTCTTGGGCGTGAACTGCGCGACGTCGGCCACGAAGCTCACCCTGGCCGGGATCACGTATTGCGGCGCGGCGTCGAGCACGATGCGCACCGGCGCGCCGAGCGCGACGCGGCCGGCCTGCGCGGTCGGCAGGAAGAACGTCATGTACACGTCGGAAAGATCGACGAGGTTGAGCACGCGGCCGCCGGCCGCGAGCACTTCGCCGGGCCGTGCGACGATGTACTGCACGCGGCCCGCACGCGGCGCCTTCAGGGTGGCGTCGGTGATGTCGGAGGTGATGGCGTCGATGGCCGCGGCCGCCGCGGCCTCCGCAGACTCAGCGTCCACCACCTGCGCCTTAGCGGCGGCGATCGCCGCACCGGACGCGGCCACCTGCGCCTGCGCGGCGGCCACGCTCGCGCGCATGCTCTGTGCGCTGGCCCGGTCGTCGTCCAGGGCCTGCTTCGAGATGAAGCCTGTCCTGGAAAGCTGCTCGGAGCGTGCGAGGCGGCTCTCCGCAGCGGTAACCTGCGCCCTGCGCTGCGCAATCAGCGCCACGTTGGCCTCGCGCTCCGCTTCGCGCTGGCTCACCACGCTGCGGGCCGTGCCGATCGCGATGCGAGCGCGCTCCCGCTGCGCGATCGCCTGCCGCTGCTGCGCCTCGAGCTGGTCCGTATCCATCACCGCGAGCACTTGCCCCGGCACCACGAAGTCCGACTCGCGGACGAGGACCTCCTTGAGCCGGCCCGGGATTCGCGCGGCGACGTCGATCTCCACGCCTTCGATGCGGCCGTTGCCGTGGGCGATCCCGGCAGGCACCGGGTCCTCTGCGTAGTGAAGCCAGCCGAACCAGGCGGCGGCGATCGCGACGATGACGGCGGCGGGCGCCGCGTACCGGTTGAGCATCCGCCGTCGCGGCGGCGGGGGCGGCGAGGAGACGCCGGCCCCGGTGGGTTGAGAGTCGCTCATGGAGAGTGCGTTGTCAGCATCGCGGCGGCCGTCCAGTCTACCGGGTCCATTGAACGGGGACCGCCGTGACGCGCTGCCACGGCGGCGAGGCAGCGGCGGCCGGGAGTTATTCGCGATCCTTTCCCTTCTTGCGGTAAAGCCCGTAGCCTCGGCAGAGAAAAGCGACCCCGACCCAGGCGAGGAAGATGCCGAGAGGATAGGCGAGCAGGGGCGGAAGCAGGACCAACAGGGCCGCAAGCGCGAGCAGCGCTGCGCCGGCCGCGATCTGCAGTCGCGCCTCGACCGGTTCCAGCACGCGCCGGCCCGTGAAGGCGGCGCCGACTGCGTGGCCGATGCGCATCGCCCCGGCGGCGGCGCGCCCGGCGCTGCCCCCGCCGCTCGACATCGGGCGACGCTGAGGGCGCGGCTCGCCCGTCGCGCGCACCCGCTGCTTGGCATCGAGCACGACTTCGGTCGCGTTGGCGAGATCCTCCAGGTACATCGCTTCCATCTCGCGCGCGAATCCTTCGTCCTCGATCACCGCGTCGAGTTCGCAGTTGCCGAGCCAGCTCGCGGGGTTCAGGTTGGACGAGCCGACGCGGCCCCAGCGGCCATCGGCGACCGCGGTCTTCGCGTGCAGCATGGTCCCGTTCCATTCGAACACGCGCACCCCCGCCTCGAGCAGCGGCCGATAGCCGGCCCGCGACAACGGCCGCAGCAGCGGGACATCGGTGGCGTTCGGCAGCAGCAGGCGCACGTCGACGCCGTCCTTCGCCGCCGCGCGCAAGGCCTGCACGTAGGCGATGGTCCCGGCATAGTAGGCGTCGGTCAGCCACAGCCGATGCCGCGCCAGCGCCGCTACCAGCTGATCGAGGCGGTACAAGCCGGCGGTTTCCGGCATGCTCGCCACGATGCGCAGGCTGATCTCGCCGGCGTCGGCAGGGACGGATCCGCTTTGCGCCGCGGGAAGCGGCGCCCCGAGGGTCGCCCAGATCTGCGCAAAGGCACGCTCGATCTCCGCCACCGCCGGGCCGCGCACTTCGATGCCGGTGTCGCGCCAGGGATCGACGCCTTGCTCGGGAACGCCGGCCCACATCCGGCCGACGCAAAGCCCGGTGACGAAGCCCACCTCGCCATCGACCGCGAGCATCTTGCGGTGGTCGCGCGACAGCCAGCCGAGCGGCGCATCGAGCCGAGGCGGGTTGTAGCAGCGCACTTGCGCGCCGCGGTCGCGCAGCCGGCGCCAGAACGCGCGCGAAGTCTTGCCAAATCCGCCCAGCCAGTCGTACACGATCCGCACCGGCACGCCTTCGGCGGCCTTGCGGGCGAGCGCCTCGGCGAACATCGCGCCGGTCTCGTCTTCGCGGAAAATGTAGTTCTCGAAATGAACGCGCTGGCGCGCCGCGCCGATGGCGTCGAGCCAGGCCGGATAGTTCTGCTTTCCGTCCCGCAGCAGGCGCACGCGGTTGCCGGCGATGAGCGGCGCGCCGGCGGCGCGCGAGAACGCCTGGCCGGCGAGCGCGCGCACCAGCGACAGCGATTCGCCTTCTAGCACGAGGGCACCCGGCGCCTCGCCGGCAAGGTCCGGATCACTTCCTGTGCGGACGGTGTTTCATGAAATGCGCCACCCCGACCACGTTCTCGACGGGGACGACGAATGCGATGCCCTTGCCGGTCTCGTTCAGCCCGACGGCGCGCACAATGTGTTCGAGAACGGTATCGCTCATGCTGGAACGAACGACCGTCAGCACGATTTCCTTCTCGGGTTCGATCGACACACCGAAGATCTTCTCCTGCTCGTTGATTCCGGCGCCTCGACCGTGCAGCACGGTCCCGCCCCGCGCGCCGGCCTTGACCGACGCCTCCAGCACCGCGCTACCCCAGCCCTTGCGCACGATGCTCACGATCAGTGACATTCCGTCCATGTTCAAGCCTCCTTTCGGCGTTCCTTCAGACGAATGACCAGGCCCAGCGCCATGACCGACATCACGGGCGCGAGCGCGATGAGCGCAACCAGCCCGAGCCCGCTGGTGAGCGCGTTGCCGCCGCCCGCGGCGGACGCGGCACCGAAAGCCAGCGCGAGCAGGAAAGTGTTCGCAAGCGGTCCGGTGGCGACGCCGCCGGCGTCGATGGCGATGCCGACGAACTGCTTGTCGCAGAACCACATCAGGGCGAGGACGGTGGCGTAGCCGGGTACGACGAGGTACAGCAGCGCGATGTCGTGGCTGATCCTCAGCAGGCCGGCCCCGACCGCCAGCGCCACCCCCGCGCAAACGGCGACGAGCACCAGCGAGCGGCGGATGGAGCCGCTGGAGGCCTCGTCGACCTGGCCCGCCAGGATCCGCACCGCCGGCTCGCCCCACGTGGTCACGAAGCCGAGCAGGATCCCGGACAGCAGCACCAGCCATTCCTGCTCGAGAGCGCCGAGAGCCCTGCCGACGGCCTCGCCGAAGGGCAGGAAGCCGATGCTCACGCCGAGCAGGAACAGGAACAGCCCCGCCGCGGCCATGAGGGTGCCGGCGAGGATGCGCGCCACCTCCCGCGCCGGCAGTTGCAGGAACAGGATCTGGAAAAGCATGAACAGCACCGCGAGCGGCAGCACTGCGACGAGCACGCTCCAGGCGGTCTCGCCGAACTGTGCGAGCAACTGGGACGCGGTCATTGCAGCAGCATGCCGACGAGCAGCACCGCGATCACCGGTCCCGCGGAAGCAAGCCCGAGCAGGCCGAAGCCGTCCGCCTCCGCCGAGCGGCCGGCAAGAACGGAACTCAGGCCAAGCGCGAGGGACAGCAGCACCGGCGTGGTCAGCACGCCGGTGGTCACGCTTCCGGCATCGTAGGCGAGCGGTACGAACTCGGCCGGCGCGAGAACGCTCAGCACCAGCATCAGCAGGTAGGTGGCCGCTACCAGCGCGCGCAGCGAGTAGCCCGACACCACCCGCGCCAGCGCGATCGCCGTGAACAGGCCCACGCCCGCCGCGACCAGCCAGGTGAGCCATCCCCCGGACAGGCTGCCCTGCGAGACCGCCTCGACCTGGTTCGCAAGGACCACGACATCGGGCTCGGCCACCGTGGTGGCCACGCCCAGGGCGAACGCGACCGCGGCGATCAGCCACATCGAGCGCTTCCTGGGCAACTCCGCGCCGATGAAGCGGCCCATCGGCAAGACGCCGATCTCGATCCCCGCGAGGAGCAGCAGCATCCCGAGAACCGCAAGGATCGACCCGGCGAGAAACTGCGCGAACAGGAAAGCGGGCGCATGCGCCACGGCGATCTGGAGCACGCACGCCGTGCCGACGAGCGGCGCGATGGCTTTCAGCGTCTCTGGGAGCCTTTCCCTCAGGAGCGCGAGCATCGTGCGGCCCTGGCAAGCTACTTGACGAGCACCACCGGCACCGCGGAGTGCGCCGCCGCCTTCAACGCGACCGAGCCGACCAGCGCGTGATGCGCCGCCCCCAATCCGCGCGTGCCGAGCACCAGCAGCTCGCATTTCGTTTCGCTTGCCAGGTGGACCATCTCCTGCGCGGGGTCTCCGGCGCTAAGGCGCAGATGATGGCGAATCCCCGCCTTTGCGAACAGCTCGCGCGCGGCGCGCGCGGCGTCCTCGCCCGGGCGCGTGCCCCATTGCTCGATCACATCGTCGTGCGGCGGCAGCACCGTCTCGAGGTAGCTCAGCGGCTGCTGGACGTAGGCGATCTGCACGTCGAGCTCGCCCAGCCACTCGCGCCGCTCGGCGAGCCAGCGCCCAGCGCGCAGCGCGTGCTCCGAGCCGTCGAGGGCGAGCATGACCCGCAGGCTCCTGCCGAGACGCTGCGGCAACGCACTCTCCGGCCGCACCAGACACACCGGGATCGCTCCGCCGTGCGCGGTCCTCGTGGCCACCGAGCCGAGCAGGAGCCCCTGGAGGGCTCCGCGCCCGCGCGTTCCCATGACGATCAGGTCGGCGGCCGCGGCCTGCGCTTCGCGCAGGATGGCGTCCGCAGCGAACCCGAGCCGGACCGCCGCACTGCAGCGCAGGCCGGCGGCGCTCAGCCGTCCGGCCGCGGCTTCGGCGATCTCCCGGCCCGCGGCGAGCAGCGCGGACTCGACCGCGCCGGGATCGACGGCGGCTCTCGGCCACAGCGCCACCGGGCGCGCCTGCACGTTGAGCGCCACCGTTTCGGTCCGCGCGAGGTCGCCGCGATAACCCTCGAGGAACTCGATCGCCCGGTCGGACGCGGGCGAGCCGTCCACGGCGAGGAGAATCTTCTGGTCCATGCGCCCGCTAGCGTCCGGTGTACCTGGAGGGCGCGCGCGTTTTCTCGCGCCGCTGCTGGCACTCGATGCAGCGCTTGGCGCTCGGATAGGCGTCCAGCCGCTTCCAGCCGATCGCCGTCCCGCAATCGATGCAGATGCCGTAGCGGCCGGCAGCGATGCGCGCTTCGGCGGCGGCGATGTCGCGCAGCTCGCCCACGTCGCGGACGATCTCGGCCTCGCTCACGTCGCGCAGCAGGCTCGCGGCCGCCTCGTCTCCCGCGTCGCCGGCCTCGCCGACGAGGTCCGCATAGCGCTCGGCCCCGGCGCGCTGCAGCACCCGGCGGACGTCCTCGAGCAGCAAGCGCTTGCGCTCGGCGATGCGCGTAGAAAATTGCGTGATCTGCTCGGGGCTAAGTTCATTCATGGATATCCTCCTGTGTAGCCGCAGCCTGCCTGCAGCCTAGCCAAGGACCGGCATTGGCGGTTGATTCATGTCAACACCGGCCAAACGCAACTGCCGCTATCGTGCATGGCATGGGCCATGGCTAGACCAGGGTGAACACCGAACCCTATCTTCTGGAAGCGGCCGAAGTGGCGCGCGCCCTGGAAAGCGACCCGGAGCGCGGGCTGTCGTCCGAGGAAGCCGCGCGAAGGCTGGCGCGCGACGGCCCGAATGAGCTGCGCGCGAGTCCTCCCGTGCCGGCCTGGCGGCGTTTTCTGGAGCAGTTCCGCGACCCATTGGTCTATTTGCTGCTCGCCGCGATCGTGGTCGCGCTCATCGCCTGGCGGATCGAAGGCGGCGCCGGCTGGCCGGTGGACGCCATCGTGATCGCGCTCATCGTCGTGGCGAACGCTGTGATCGGCTACGTGCAGGAGGCCAGGGCCGAGAGCGCGGTAGCGGCGCTCGCGCGCATGACGGCGGTGACTTCCTCGGTGGTGCGCGACGGGCGGGTCATGCGCATCCCGAGCGCCGGCCTGGTGCGCGGCGATCTTCTGGTGCTCGGCGAAGGCGACGCGGTAGGCGCCGACGCGCGCCTCGCGCGGTCAGACTCTCTGCGCGTGCTCGAAGCCTCGCTCACCGGCGAAGCCGAGGCGGTTCTCAAGGACGCCGCCACGCTGCCGGGGCCGGCGGCGCTTGGCGACCGGATCGACATGGTGTTCAAGGGCACGGCGGTGGTGCAGGGCAGCAGCCGCGCGGTGGTGACCGCGACCGGCATGCACACCGAGATGGGCTCGATCGCCGGCATGCTCGAGGCCGCGCGCGAGGAGCCGACGCCGCTGCAGAAGGAAGTTGCGCGCGTCGGGCGCATGCTCGGCGTCGCGGTCGTCGCCATCGCGCTGGTGGTCGTTGCCACCGTGCTGCTGGTCTCGGACATCCGCGGCCCCGCGGACCTCGTCGCCGTCCTGCTGCTCGGCGTGTCGCTCGCGGTGGCGGCGGTGCCCGAGGGCCTGCCGGCGATCCTGTCGCTGGTGCTCGCGCTCGGGGTGCGCCGCATGGCGGGCCGCAACGCCATCGTGAAGAAGCTCTCCTCGGTGGAGACCCTGGGCTCGGCCTCGGTGATCTGTTCGGACAAGACCGGCACCCTCACCCGTTCGGAGATGACGATCGAGCGCGTGGTGACCGCCTCCGGCGGCGCCCGCGTCAGCGGGGTCGGCTACGCGCCGCATGGCAGCGTCGAGTCCGAGCCGGGCGTGCTCGACGGCGAAGCCCTGCTCGCCGAGGAAATCGTGGTGCTGAGCGGCGGCAGCCTGGCGGGCAACTCGCAGCTGCGCCAGGACGCGGGC
This sequence comes from Burkholderiales bacterium, assembly GCA_020845995.1. Taxonomy (GTDB): domain Bacteria; phylum Pseudomonadota; class Gammaproteobacteria; order Burkholderiales; family SG8-39; genus RBG-16-66-20. The sequence continues at coordinate 22,555 of JADLES010000298.1, forward strand.
GGCGCCTGGGAGATTCACGGCGATCCCACCGAGGCGGCGTTCCTGGTCGCAGAGCGCAAGCTCGGCGTGGCCGAGCGGCGCGCGCGGCGCTTCGAGCGCGTGCGCGAGATCCCGTTCACCTCCGAGCGCAAGATGATGTCGAGCATCGAGCGCGACCACGAACACGGCGGCCGGCCGATGCTGATCAGCAAGGGCGCGCCGGACGTGCTGCTTTCGCGCTGCGGCCGCGTGCGCCAGGGGATGGAGGCGATCGCGCTGGACGAGGCCATGCGCCGCCGCATTCTGGCGGACGTCGACGCGCTCTCGGATGCCGCCCTGCGCACGCTGGCGGTGGCGTACCGGCCGCTCGAGGCGCACGAGGATCCATCTTCGGGCGAGGCGCTCGAGCACAATCTCATCTTCGCCGGCACGGTGGGTATCATCGACCCGCCGCGCGAAGAGGCCGCGGCCGCCATCCGCGAGGCTCAGCGCGCCGGCATCCGCGTCCTCATGATCACCGGCGACCATCCGCGCACCGCGGCGCGCATCGCCGCCGACCTTGGCATTGTCCGGCCGGGCGCACCCGCGCTCTCCGGACGGGAGCTGGACGCGCTGGACGAGGCGGCGTTCGCCGATGCCGTGCGCCGCGCAAGCGTGTTCGCGCGCGTCGCGCCGGTGCACAAGCTGCGCATCGTCGATGCGCTGCAGGCCGACGGCCACATCGTCGCGATGACCGGCGACGGCGTGAACGACGCGCCGGCGCTCAAGTCGGCCGACATCGGCATCGCCATGGGGGTGACCGGCACCGAGGTCACCAAGCAGGCGGCGAGGATGATCCTCGCCGACGACAACTTCGCCACCATCGTCGCTGCGGTCGGCGAGGGGCGCGGCATCTTCGACAACATCCGCAAGTTCCTGCGCTACCTGCTGTCCTCGAACATGGGCGAGGTGCTGACGGTGTTCTTCGGCGTGGTGCTGGCCGGCGTCATCGGCCTGGCGGGCAGCGCGGAGGGCGTGGTGCTGCCGCTGCTCGCCACGCAGATCCTGTGGATCAACCTGGTCACCGACTCGGGCCCCGCCCTGGCAATGGGCGTGGACCCGCAGACCGAGGACGTGATGGCGCGAGCGCCGCGGCGCCTGGATGAGCGCGTGATCGACGCGCGCATGTGGCTGGGGGTGATCGAGACCGGCCTGGTGATGGCGGCGGCGACCCTCGCCACGCTCGACCTGTACCTCCCGGGCGGAATGATCGAAGGCAGCGGCAGCCTGGAGGAAGCGCGCACCGCAGCCTTCACCGTTCTGGTGTTCGCGCAGCTCTTCAACTGCTTCAACGCGCGCTCGGAAACGCAGAGCGCCTTCCGGGGAATGTTCCTCAACCCCTGGCTCCTGACCGCCATCGCGCTGTCGCTGGCGGCGCAGGTGGCGGTAATCCACGTCCCCCTGCTCAATGCCGCCTTCGGCACCGTGCCGCTGTCGTTGGAGCAGTGGCTCGTGTGCGCCGCGATGGGCAGCCTGGTGCTGTGGACGGGAGAACTGCGCAAGATGGCGAGCCGCCGGAGCGACGCGACCTCGGGTCGATCTTACCGCTCGCCTTGATCGCCTTCGGGCGCGCCGTGGAGCGGATCGCGCCCCTTCGCTCGGTCGCGGTGCAGCGCGGCGCGCACCAGCAGCAGGTAGGTGACCGGCGTGCTCAGCGTCATGAACACGCCGATCAGGATCTCGTGCAGCACCGGGCGCGCCTCGAGCGCGCTGAAGTGCAGCATCGAGCCGAGCAGGATGAGCCCCGTGCCGAGCGTTGTGCCCATGGTAGGCGGGTGCACGCGCTCGTAGAAGGTCTTCAGGCGCGCGAGGCCGAGCGAGCCGCTGAAGGCGAGCAGCGCGCCGAGGAGGATCAGCGTGCCCGCGGCCCAGCTCATTCGATCACTTCGCCGCGCAGCAGGAATCTGGCGAGCGCCGCGGTGGAGACGAAGCCGAGCATGCCGATGATGAGCGCGACCTCGAAATAGAGAGAGTCGCCGCTGCGGATGCCGACGGTGAGGACGAGCAGCATGGCGTTCACGTACAGGGTGTCCAGGGCGAGCACGCGGTCCTGAGCGCGCGGCCCGCGCAGCAGGCGCAGCATGCCGAGCAGCATGGCAAGGCCGAGCAGCGTCTGCGCGACCGAAACGGCGAGCGGGAAGAACGACAGGTTCATTCGAAGATCTCCTTCAGGCGTTGCTCGTAGCGCTCCTTGAACTGGCGGATCCAGGCCTGCTCGTCGATGAGATCGAGCACGTGGATCGTGACCACGTTGCGCGCGGCGTCGTAGCGCGCCCAGCTGGTGCCCGGGGTGGCGGTGATGATGCAGGCGAGCACCGCGAGCGCACCCGGGTGGCGCACATCCAGCGCCATCGCGAGGAATCCCGCGACACGGCCGCGGCTGCCGGGATGGAACGCGATGCGGGCCACGGCGAGATTCGAGCGCACGATGTCGGCCAGCACCAGCCAGCCGAGCACGGCCGCGGCCCAGGCGCGGCGGCGCGCGCGGCCGAGCGGCGGCTGCAGCTGCGCGAGCAGCCGTCCGCCGGCCAGCGCGAGCATCGTTCCCAGCAGCAGCTGCGCGGGCGCCGCGCTCTCGTTGAGCAGGAGCCACATCGCGAGCAGCGCAAGGGAGAGCGTCGGATAGGGCAGCCAGCGCTTCATGGCGTTCGCAGGACTTCCTCGATGTACGCGCCGGGCGAGTGGAGGGCCCGCGCTGCGTCCTGCGTGTAGCGCAAGGCCGGCCCGGCGGCAGCCGTGAGCGCGAGGCACGCGCCGAGGAGGACGACCGCCGGAGCGATCTCGATCATGCGCACGCGCGGAATGCTGCGCTCCTGGGCCGGCCAGAACACGCGGACTCCTGCGCGCCCGAAGCCGATGATCGCCGCCAGCCCCGAAAGCAGCACCAGCGCGAGCAGGGCCCACACCGCAACCGGGACCCGGTCGGCGTCGAGCAGCGCGGCGAGCAGGGCGAACTTGGCCACGAAGCCCGAGAGCGGCGGCAGCCCGGCGACGAGCAGCGCCGCGCCGGCGAAGGAGAGGCCAAGCACCGCCATGGCGGCGGGGATCGCGATGCCGGGCTCCTCCTCGGGCTCGGGCTCATCGCCGATGCCGAAGGCGTCCGCCGTGACCGCGAGCAGGTCCGCGCCTGGCGCGCGCGCGCGCTCCACGAGCTCGATCAGGAGGAACAGCGCTCCCAGCCCGGGCGTCGAGACCGCCAGGTAGTAGATCGCGGCGCCGGTCGCCGCCGCGTCCCCCAGCCCAAGCGCGGCGAGCAGGATGCCGGAGGAGACGATGACGCTGAATCCGGCCAGGCGGCCGAGCTGCTGCGAGGACAGCACCCCGGCAAGGCCGTAGGCGAGCGTCGCCATGCCGCCGTAGGCGAGCAGCTCCGCGCCGGCGTCGCCGCCGAAGACGATGAACCAGACGCGCATCACGGCGTAGATGCCGACCTTGCTGAGGATGACAAAAAGCGCGGCAGCGGGGGCGCTCGCCGCCGCGTAGGCCGCGGGCAACCAGAAGCCCAGCGGCCACATGCCGGCCTTGACGAGGAAAGCGATTCCCATCGCTGCCGCGCCGATCTCGAACAGCGCCCGGTCCGCCGCGGGCACCTGCGGCAGGCGCAGCGCGAGGTCGGCCATGTTGAGCGTCCCGGCGACGCCGTACATCAGGCTCACCCCGACCAGGAACAGCAGCGACGCAGCCAGGTTGATGACGATGTAGTGCAGGCTCGCCGCGACGCGCGGCGCGCCCGAGCCGTGCAGGGCGAGGCCGTAGGAGGCAACCAGCAACAGCTCGAAGAACACGAACAGGTTGAACAGGTCGCCGGTCAGGAAGGCGCCGTTCAGGCCGGCGAGGAGGAAATGGACCAGCGAGTGGAAATGCGGCCCGGCGCGCTGCCAGCGCGCGACGGAGAAGACCAGCGCCGCGGCGCCCAGCGCTGCGGCGAGCAGCACCATGAGCGCCGACAGTCGGTCGGCGACCAGCACGATGCCGAAAGGCGCCGGCCAGCCGCCGAGGGAGGTAACGTGCGCGACCGGCGCAGCGGCGCGCGCCACCAGCGCGACGGAGAGCGCGAGCAGGGCTAGCGATGCCGACAGGCTGAGCGCCGCCTTGAGGCCGTGGCGGCGCTCGTCGACGAACAGCATCAGCGCCGCGACGGCGAGCGGCAGCGCGATCGTCGCCGCCGGCAGCTGCGCGACGAGCGAGCTCATTCCTCGGCCTCGCGTCCGTCGACGTGATCGGTGCCGGTCAAGCCGCGGGAAGCGAGCAGCACCACCAGCAGCAACGCGGTGGTCGCGAAGGCGATCACGATCGCGGTCAACACCAGCGCCTGCGGCAGCGGGTCGGCGAAGCGTGCGGGATCGGGAAGAACGCCGGGCTGCACGAACGGCGCCGCGCCGTCGCGCACCCAGCCCATGATGACGATGAACAGGTTCACCGCGTAGGAGAGCAGCGACAGCCCGATCGCGACCTGGAACGTGCGCGGGCGCAGCAGCAGCCAGACGCCGGAGCCCGCCAGCACCGCGATGCCGCAAGCGACCACGATCTCCATCAATTCTCCTTCGGCAGGCGATGGCCCCGCGCCGACTGGTGGGCGAGCGCGATCAGCAGCAGGCCGGTCGCGCCGACGACGAGCGAAAACACTCCCAGGTCGAACAGGAAGGCGCTCGGCAAGTGGAGCTCCCCAATGAGCGGCAGCGCGAAGCGCGCGACGTGTGAGGTGAGGTACGGCTGCGCGAAGAGCCAGGCCGCGGCGCCGGTGAGCGTCGCCAGCAGCACGCCCACGGCGATCCAGCGCAGGGGGCGGATGGCGAGGCGCTCCTCCGCCCAGCGCGTCCCGCCCGCCATGTACTGGAGGATCATGCCGACCGCGAGCGCGAGGCCGGCGACAAAGCCGCCGCCGGGCAGGTTGTGGCCGCGCAGGAGGAGGTACGCGGCCAGCAGCGCGGTCGCAGGGAACATCCAGCGCATGATGACCGCGGGGACGGCCAGGTCCTCGGACACGCCCTCGGCAGTCTGCTGCACATGCTGCGGCAGCGGTTCCATGCTCTCTCGCGCCGGCCGGAAGCGGCGCAGCAGCGAGTACACCGCGAGCGCCACGACGCCGAGCACGGAGATCTCGCCGAGCGTGTCGAAGGCGCGGAAGTCGACGATGATGACGTTCACCACGTTGCTGCCGCCACCCTCGGGCCAGGCGCGCTCGAGGAAGAAGCGCGAGATCGTGTTGTCTGGCAGCGGGCGCGTCATCACCGCGTAGGCGAGCAGGCCCAGCCCGCAGCCGGAGCCGACCGCGATCGCGAGGTCCCGCGCGCGGCGCGGCAACGCGGCGCGCGCGCCGGCAAGCGTCCACTGGAACGGAGTGCGCTTGGGCAGCCAGCGCAGCCCGAGGAGCAGCAACACCGTGGTGACGATTTCCACCACCAGCTGCGTCAGCGCAAGGTCCGGCGCCGAGAGCCAGACGAAGGTGAGGCACACGACAAGGCCGGCGCCGCTCGCGAGCAGCAGCGCGACCAGGCGATGGAACTTCGCCTGCCAGGCGGCGCCGAGCGCGCACACCCCGCCCACGATCCACATCAGCACGAAGGCGGGCTCGACCGGGCTCGGCGGCAGCGGGCCGAAGCGCAAGCCGTGCGCCCAGACCGGCCACAGGCCCGCCGCAAGCGCGGCGAGTAGCAGCAGGCCGAGCTGCGGCTGCAGCCGGCGCGTACCGAGCGTTGCCTCGAACGCGCGCGCCCAGCGCCAGGACAGCGCGGCGAGCAGCCGGTCGAAGACATGCTGGCCCTGCACCGGCGGCAGGAAGGGCGCGCGCTCCTCGCCGCGGGAAAGGTGCTTTTGCAGCAGCCGATAGAGGATCGCGCCCCCGGCGAGGGCGACGATGCTCATGAGCAGCGGCGTGGTGAAGCCGTGCCAGACCGCAAGGTTGTACTCGGCGGTCCGCGCGCCGAGCAGGGCGGAGACGCCGATATCGAGCAGCGGCCCGATCGTAACGGCGGGCAGGATGCCGACCAGCAGGCAGGCGAGCACCAGGAACTCGATCGGAAAGCGCATCCAGCGCGGCGGTTCGCGGGGCTCGCGCAGCAGGCCCTCTGGCGCGGGGCCGAAGAACACGCCGTGGATGAAGCGTAGCGAGTAGGCGACGCTGAATACGCCCCACAGCGTGGCCACGAGCGGCAGCACCTGGTTCACCGGCCGCGACGGGCCTTCGACCACCAGCGCCTCGGCGAAGAACATCTCCTTGGAAAGAAAGCCGTTCAGGAGAGGCACGCCCGCCATCGCCGCCGCCGCGACCATGGCGAGCGTGGCGGTGACCGGCATGAAGCGGTAGAGGCCCGAGAGGCGGCGGATGTCGCGCGTGCCGCACTCGTGATCAATGATCCCCACCGCCATGAAGAGGGACGCCTTGAAGGTGGCGTGGTTCATGATGTGGAACACCGCGGCCACCAGGGCGATCTGGCTGTTCAGGCCGATGAGCACCGTGATCAGGCCAAGGTGGCTGATGGTCGAATAGGCGAGCAGCCCCTTGAGGTCGTGCTGGAAGATCGCGATGTAGGCGCCCAGCACCAGAGTCACCAGGCCCGCGCTGCCGACGATCCAGATCCAGGCGTCGGTGCCGGCCATCGCCGGCCACAGCCGCGCAAGCAGGAACACGCCCAGCTTCACCATTGCCGCCGAGTGCAGGTAGGCCGAGACCGGCGTGGGCGCGGCCATCGCCTGGGGCAGCCAGAAGTGGAACGGGAACTGCGCGCTCTTGGTTAGCGCGGCGACCACGATGAGCGCAAGCGCCGGGATGTACAGCGGATCGGCGCGAATGCGCTCGCCGGCGGCGAGCACGGTGTCGAGGTCGTAGCCGCCCGCAATGCGACCGAGGAGGAGTGCGCCGGCAAGCAGGCACAGCCCGCCGGCCGAGGTGACGACGAGCGCCATGCGCGCGCCGTCGCGCGCCGCCGCGCTGTGGTGCCAGTAGCCGATGAGGAGGAAGGAGAACAGGCTGGTCAGCTCCCAGAAGAACACCAGCTGCACCAGGTTGCCCGAGAGCACCACGCCGAGCATGGCGCCCATGAAGGCGAGAAAGAAGGAGAAGAAGCGCGGCACCGGGTCTTCCGGCGACATGTAGTAGCGCGCGTAGAGCACCACCAGGAAGCCGATGCCCGTCACCATCATGCAGAACAGCCAGGCGAAGCCGTCCATGCGCAGCGCGAACTCGATGCCGAGCGCGGGAATCCACTCGAGGCTGAAGCGCGCGATCTGGCCGTCCGACATCTTCGGGTAGCAGCTCGCGGAAAGCGCCAATCCGGCCAGCGCTACGCCGCCGGCCAGCCACGCTTCCGCATTGCGTGCGTTCGCCCGCAGCAAGGCTGCCGCGATGCTGCCCAGGAAGGGCAGCGCGAGCAGGACGATCAGCAGCATTCCTGTCCTACGGGACCGTTTCCGGCACGACGAGCACGTCGCATTTGGCCATCTCGAGCACCTGCAGCGCCACGCTGCCGACCAGGTAGCGCTCGACGATGCCCGCGGCGTGCTTGCCGATCACGATGAGCTGGGCGTCACGCTGCTCGGCGCAGTCAAGGATCACTTTTGGCGGGTACCCGAGGGTCGCGGCCGACCACATCTGCGCGCGCGGCAGCGCAAGCCGGGCCGCGAACCTGTCCAGCTCGGCCAGCGCTTTCTCGCGCGCGTCACGCCGGTAGGCATGGATCGTGTCGTCCTCGGTACCGGCCAGGCGCAGCATCGATTCGAACTCCACCTCGAAGGCATGAACCAAACTGAAGTCCGCCCGCGGAGCGATCTGGATTCCACGGGCCGCGGCGGCAAGCGAGGGCGCGGAGAAATCTACTGCCGCGACCACGCGCCGATAGGGCCCGTCGGGCGGCTGCTTCACGATGAGAACGGGCCGGTCTGAATGCCGGACGAGACGCGTCGTCGTCCTGCCCAGGCTGAAGTCGAGGAGAAGGTCCTCCCCGCGCGCGCCCATGACAACCATGTCGTGCTGCTGCGCCGCCCTGGCCAGTTCCCTCGCGATTTCGCCCGAAGCAAGCTGGGACTCGAACCGACATCCACCGCGTCTCATCTCTTCGATGGCGATCGCGAGCCCCTTCTGCGCCTGCGACGTCGCCGGCAGGTGTGCGTCCGGCGGCAGGGAAGCCGGCAGGACGTGCGCGAGGATCCCGCCCAGACCGGTTTCTTGAGCGATGCTGACTGCTCGCCGCCGGGCCGATTCGGCCTCTTCGGAGAAATCTGTGGCAATGAGCATGGATCTCATGGAGTTCATCATGTCGCCTTGGAGTAGCTCCAATACTGACATAGATACGGCTGCGCGCGAGGCGCGCGATTGTGCGAGGTCGCGGTGAGCAGGATCAGAGCCCGCGTCGATTCCCGCAGTCTCGGCCCAAGCCGGGTACGCGCCGTCGAGTAGGGGTTGGCGGAGATGCCCGATTCAGCGAGGTAATGCGCTTCATCCACCACGACCGCATCCCAAGGGTGAGCAAGGGCGGCCGCGTGCACATCCCGGCGTTTGAGGTACTCCGTCGACGTGATCACGCGATCGAAATAGGCCCAGGGTTGCAGGCCGTCGGAGAGATCCGGCTGCGCTCGATCCAGTGCCGAGGAATTCTCGATCGAGCGGAACTCAAGGCCGAACTTGTCGTTCATCTCGTCGATCCACTGCGGGATCAGACCCGGCGGCACGACGAGTAGAATGCGCTTGCCCACACCGCGCGCGATCAGTTCGAGTAGACAGATCCCCGCTTCGATGGTTTTTTCGAGGCCAACATCATCCGCGATCAGCAGGCTGCGCCGCGGACCGCTGAGCAATCGAGCGAAGGAGCGGGTTCCGGGATCGCCTCGAACTCGTCGGGCGGGCAGAGGGCATCGACACCCTCTCCGGTCACTACATCTCGCAGCTTGAAACGGATACGGTCTCCAAGGCGAATCTCATCCTCAACAAACCACGTCGCATTCCGCAGTTCGACACGCCTTGCCAACGAAATCTTCCCGAGATCACTCCATCTTCAATCTATCATGGGGCAATCGTCGCATCTGGGCTGGTTTAAGCTAGATCAAGTTGAATGCATGCGGACCGTGCACATTTGTATCTGACCCATCAGGAAAGGAAATTCAATGGATTTCAGCAAAATCG
>JADLES010000299.1 GCA_020845995.1 Burkholderiales bacterium
CCCCATCCACGGGAAGCTGATTTCGCAGATTTGCGATCAGTCCTGAGATGATTCTCTCGAACGCATCGGTGGTGACGTGCGCCGAGGGGCTCGCCGCCGCCCAGGCGGTGGCGACCAGCTGGTGTCCTTGCGCGCGCAGCGCCTGGATGGCGCCGGCGGCCGGGATGTTGGCGCCCTCGACGGCGGCGAACACGCTTTCGCCGAACTGCACGCCTGGCCAGCCGCCGCCCGCCTCGAACGCCTTGTAGTCGGCGCGCGCCGGCGCGAAGGTGTTGGTCTCGTGCTGCATGCCGCCGACCGCGATTCGCGCCATCGTGCCCCGTCTTGAACCTGGATTGGAAGGAAGAAGCTTAACCTCGGGACCGGCGCAACACCTTCCCGGTTCGCGCGCCGGTGGCCTTGCCGGCGGCCACCGCCCTCTTTCCGTTCACGAAAACCGCGCGGATGCCCGCCGGCGCGCGCTTCGGATCCTCGAAGGTCCCCAGGTCGAGAATGCCGGCCGGCTCGAAGAGGACCAGGTCGGCCGCGGCCCCCGCGCGCACCACGCCGCGGTCGCGCAGGCCGAACTTCGCGGCCGGGAATCCGGTCATCCGGTATACCGCCTCTGCCATCGTCAGCAGCCCTTCGTCGCGCGCATAGCGGCCGAGCACGCGCGCGAAGCTCCCATACAGGCGCGGGTGCGGCTTGCCTTCGAGCGTGGGAATGCCGTCCGAGCCGATCATGGTGCTCGGATGGCGAAGGACCGTGCGCACGTCGGCCTCGCTCATGGCGTGCAGGACCACCGTCACGCCCGCGTCGGCCGCGAGCACTCGTTCGGCCGCCTGCTCCGCGCTGCAGCCCATGTCCGCCGCCAGCCGCGCGAGCGAGCAACCCTCCCAACCCGGGTGCGACGCGGTGGAGGCGATGACCACGTCCTCGGGCTCAAGATCGCCGATCGCCCCGCGCAGGCGCCCGTCGCGGTAGACCGCCGACAGGATGGTGCTGCCAGCGGTGTAGGGGTACTGATCGGCGTGCACGCTCTCGCCCCGCTGCTGCGCCTCCTCGATCAGCCGCAGCGAGTCGCCGACCCGCCCCCAGGCGGCGCGCCCGGACGCCTTGTGGTGAGAAATCTGCACCGGCACGCCGGCGCGCTGGCCGATCTCGATCGCCTCGCGCACCGAATCGAGCAGCCCCGTGCTCTCGTCGCGCATGTGCGTGGCGTAGAGGGCGCCCGTGCCGCGCATGAGCGCAGCCAGCTCTACGATCTCCTCGGTGGCGGCAAAGCGCCCGGGATCGTAGACAAGGCCGGTGGAAAATCCCAGCGCGCCCGCTTCCAGCCCTTCGGCGAGGGTGGACTTCATCGCTGCCATCTCCGCGCCGCTCGGCGCACGGTTCTCCATGCGCATCGCCGCCAGCCGCGCGCTGCCATGGCCGACCAGCACGCCGATGTTGACGCCCGGCGGCTGCGCTTCCAGCCGCCGCATGTACCCCGCGGTTCCCTGCCAGGCGGGCAGGTCCAGGTTCGGATGCAGCGTCTTCGCCATCACCGCGGCCGCGGCATGCGGCGCGGCGCCGAAGCCGCAGTTGCCGACCACGCAGGTGGTGACCCCGCCTTCGAGCTTGAACGCCATGCCCGGGTAGATCACCGCGGCGAAGTCGTCGTGGGTGTGCACGTCGATGAACCCGGGGGCGAGCGCGAGGCCGCGGCCATCCACCGTCTCGCGCCCCCCCGCCGGCACCGGGCCCACCGCGGCGACCCGCTCGCCCTCGAGGGCGACGTCCGCGACGCGGGGCGCGGCACCGGTGCCGTCGTACAGCGTGACCTCCCGGATCACCAGGTCGTGCATGTGTCCTTTCGGATTGCTTGCCGGATGGCGGCGCTTTCGCTATCTTGCACCGGTTCACCCATAGGAGGAGCATTCATGTTCAACAAGCGGATCCTGGCCGGCGTCGTCGCGGCGGCCATCGCGGGCTTCCCGGGCGTCGCACCCGCGCAGGGCGGCGCGAAGGTGCTGCGCCTCGTGCCGCATTCCAACCTCGCGATCCTCGACCCGATCTGGACCACCGCGTACATGAGCCGCAACCACGGCTACATGATCTACGACACCCTGTTCGGCACCGACGAGAAGAACCAGATCAAGCCGCAGATGGTCGAGTCCTGGACCGAGAGCCCGGACCACCGCCTGTGGACCTTCAAGCTCAGAAAGGGCCTGGAATTCCACGACGGCAAGCCGGTCACCGGCGAGGACGTGATCGCCTCGCTCGCGCGCTGGGGCAAGCGCGATGCGATGGGCGCGGCGCTCTTCACCTTCGTCGACCGCATGGACGCGCCGGCGCCCGACAGCTTCCGCATCTTCCTGCGCGAGGCCTGCGGCTTCGTGCTGGAAGCGATCGGCAAGCCCTCCTCCAACGTGCCCTTCATCATGCCCAAGCGCGTCGCCGAGACCGACGCCTTCAAGCAGATCGAGGACTACACGGGTTCGGGCCCCTACATTTTCAAGCGCGACGAGTTCAAGCCCGGCGACAAGGCCGTGTACCTGAGGAACCCGAAGTACGTCGCGCGCAAGGAGCCGCCCTCGGGTTCGGCCGGCGGCAAGCACGTCTATGTCGACCGCGTCGAGTGGAACCTCGCGCTGCGCGACGCGCAGGCGCAGGTGAACGCGCTGCAAAAGGGCGAGGTCGATATCCTCGAGCAGCCCGCGTTCGAGCACGTCGCCACGCTGAAAGCGGACAAGAACCTGCTGGTCTACGACTACAGCCCGGTGCCGTGGCAGTACATGGCGCGCTTCAACCACCTGAACAAACCCTTCGACAACGAAAAGGTGCGCCAGGCGGTGATGGCCGCGTTCGCGCAGCAGCCCTTCCTGCAGGCGCAGGTCGGCGTCAAGGAGCTCTACAAGACCTGCCCGTCGATGTTCATTTGCGGCACGCCGTACGCCAGCAGCTTCGGCACCGAACTCCAGTCCAAGTCGAACATGAAAAAGGCGCAGGAGCTCCTCAAGGCTTCGGGCTACGACGGCACGCCCGTCATGCTCATGAAGCCGACCGACCTTCCCGCGATCAACAAGCTGCCCGACGTGGCCGCGCAGCTGCTGCGCCAGGCGGGCTTCAAGGTCGACCTGCAGGCGATGGACTGGCAGACGCTGGTGGGCCGGCGCGCGAAGAAGGACCCGGTCGACAAGGGCGGCTGGAACATGTTCATCACCGCCTGGCAGGGCCCCGATGTCTGGAACCCGATCGCAAACGCCGCCCTCGACACGCGCGGCACGGCCTCGGGCTGGTTCGGCTGGCCGAAGGACGACAAGATCGTCGAGCTGCGCGGTAAATTCATGCGCGAGATCGATCCGGCGATGAAGAAGAAGCTCTCCGATGAGATCCAGGCGGAGGCGTTCCGAACCGCGACGCATGTACCGCTCGGCGAATTTATCGCGCCGCTTGCCGCGCGCAAGAACGTGAGCGGGTTCTTCCGCCAGACGGGAAATTTCTACTGGAACCTCAAGAAGAACTGAAGTTTCTCTAGCGGCGATCGCGGAGGGATCTGAAGGGGGGCGCAGGCGTTCCGCCGCCGCCCCCTTTCCCTTTGCGCCCTCGAGCCATGCTTGCCTTCCTATTGCGCCGAATCCTGAGCACCCTGCCGGTGCTGCTGATCGTCGCGGTGCTCGTCTTTCTCGTGCTGCGCCTCGCGCCGGGCGACCCGGCGGCGATCCTCGCCGGCGACGCCGCGAGCGTGGAGCAGATCGCCCGCATCCG
>JADLES010000300.1 GCA_020845995.1 Burkholderiales bacterium
CGGCAAGGCGCGCGCGGGTACGAGCAAGGAGGCGGCGGCCTTCGGCGAAGTGGTGCTGCTGGCCGTCCCCTACGGGGCGCTGCCGCAACTGGGCCGCGACCTCGCCGGGTCGATCCGCGGCAAGGTGCTGATCGACGCCTGCAACCCTTTTCCGCAGCGCGACGGCGAGATCGCCACCTGGGCGCGCGAGAAAGGCGCCGGCCTCGCCTCCGCCGAGCTGCTGCCGGGCGCGCGCATCGTGCGCGCCTTCAACGCGATCGGCTTCTCCCGGATGGGCGAGGCGGCGCAGCACAAGGGCGAGCGCATCGGCATGCCGATGGCGAGCGATGATGCGGCCGCCGTGGCAATCGCCTCGCGCCTGGTGCGCGAAGTCGGCTACGAGCCGGTGCTGGTCGGCGGGCTCGCCATGGGCAGGCATTTGATCCCGGGAACGCCGCTCGCCGGCGAGAACACGCCGGCAAGAATCCGCGAAATCGCCGCCAGCCTGAAGTAGTCCTCAGCCGTGCATCGTCAGGCCGCCTGAGACGCTGATGGTCTGGCCGGTGATGAAGTCGGCGTCGTCGCTGGCGAGGAACAGCACCGCGCCGGGGATGTCCTCGGGCTTGCCCAGGCGCCCGATCGGGATCGCGCGCCGGTAGGCTTCGCGCAGCTTGTCGGGGTTGCCCGCGCCCTGCATGAAGGCTTCCAGCATGCCGGTCTCGGTGAGGCCCGGGCAGACGGTGTTCAGGCGCACTCCTTTTGAGGCGAGCTCGCGCGCGAGGGTCTTGGTCATGGCGATGATGCCGCCCTTGCAGGCCGAGTAGACCGCCTCGCCCGAGGAGCCGACGCGTCCCGCGTCGGAGGCGATGTTGACCACCTTGCCTCCGCCCCTCGCGACCATGCCGGGCAGCACGTTGTGCAGCAGGTTGAGCGCGCCCGTCAGGTTGATGGAGATGATTTTCTGCCAGAACGCCGGGTCGGTCTGCAGGAACGGCTTGAACATGTCCCAGCCGGCGTTGTTGACGAGGATGTCGACGGGCCCCGCCGCCGCCACCGCCTGCTTCACCGCCTCGTAATCGGTGATGTCCACCCGCGGCTCGCCGTTCAGGTCGAGCACGACCACCCTCGCGCCTTCCTCGCGAAAGCGCGCGACGATCGCCGCGCCGATGCCCGCGGCGCCTCCGGTGACGATGGCCGTTTTCCCCTTGAGACCTCTCATGAGTTCGCTCCGTCGCGACTAGCCGGCGAGGCGCTTGACGAACGCGAGGCGCTGCCCGCGCGCAAAGCCCGCGCCCAGCAGGAAGCCGAGCAGCTCGAGGTTGCGCACCGCCACCACGGTTTCGACGCGCTCGATGCGCAGCGCGCCCAGGTTGAGGAACAGCTGCGAGAGCAGCGCGCGGCCAATGCCGCGCTGCGCGTGGGCCGGCGATACGCCCAGCGCGTCGATCACCGCCACCGGCTCGGCGCGCCCGAAGTCGCCCAGGTCGGCGCGCGCCATCACGAAGCCGACCGCGTGGCCGTCGACGATGGCGGCGAGCGAGATGCGAATGCCCGATTCGCGCAGCGCTTCATCCAGCGCATGCTGCATGTAGGCGCGGCGCTCGCGGCCGGTGAAGTCGCGATCGATGCGCACCACGTCCTCCAGGTCGTGCGCGCTGAGCAGGCGGATCTCGGCGGCGTCCCGCGCGAGCTGCTCGTAGTCGTTGGCGCTGGGGGCGCTCCAGTCGTTCGGGTCGCCCGGCTTGTCGCGCGCGGGCGACACGACCGGCTCCTCGTCCGCGCCCGGCGCGCCGCCCTGCAGGGCGCACTCGAGCACCTCGGCGGGCGCGAGCGCGTAGCCCGCGGCGTCGAGGAACCTCAGCATCGCGTGATCGCGCCACGCGGTGCTGGTGCGCAGCTCGCCGATCGAGCGCTTCTTCGCCTCGGCCTCCAGCGCCGCGTGCAGGGCGCGCCCGGCGCCCTTGCCCTGCGCGGCGCGCGCGACGCTGATCACTTCCAGCCGCAGCCCGGGCTGGGTGCGGCCGAATTCGCCCTCCAGCACCCGGGCAAGGGCGTGCCCGCACAGGACCCCGCCCGCCTCGGCGGCGAACTGCACGTGCAGCTCGGGCTGGCGCAGCGCCACGGCGAGACGCCGCTCGAAATAGGCGCGCCGCGTGCGCCCGGTGATCTCCGCGTCCAGCGCCACCACCGCGTCCAGATCCGTGCGCGCGAGGCGCCGTACCTTCAGTTCATGTGTGCGTTCCATATTTCCATGTCCGTGTCTTCGTCGAGAATCTCGTCCACCACCGGCACCAGCGCATCTTCCTCCATGCGCGCGTGCGCGCCGAGGCGGTCCACCAGCTCCAGGATCAGCAGGCGCAGCGGTTTCCAGCCGGCCGCATCCAGCGTTCCCGCGCGCGCGCCCCCCAGCTGCTCGAGCAGCGGCCGCGCGACCTCGCGGATCACCTGGTGCTCCTCGTGCAGAAGCTCGGCAAGATCGCCGTGCCCGTGCTCGCGCAGGAGCGGAAAGAGGCGTTGTTCCTCCAGGTCGAAGTGCCGCGTCACCTCGTGCTGCAGCGCTCCCGCGAGCTGCCCGAGCAGCGGGCCCCAGGTCTCGTCCCCCGGCGCGGGCGCGGGCGCGGCGGCGCCCTGCCGCGCCGCGGCGGCCCCGAGCTTGTCGAGCAGACCGAGCACGTGCACGTGCTCTTCATGCAGCTGCCGGCTGGTCTGGCGGCGCAGGCCGTTCATGACAGCTTCGGGCGCAGGTCGCGCACGCGCACCGCCTTGCCCTGCGAGCGCGGAATCTCCCCCGGCCGCTTCACCAGCACCTGGGTGCTGATGCCGATCATCGTCTTGATCTGGTGCTGCGCCGCGCCCGCGATGCGCGCGTAGGCCTCCGCGGATTGCGCCACGTCCTGCGCCGCCTCGACCTCGACAGCGACCTCGTCCAGGTTCCCCCTGCGCTCGACCACCAGCTGGTAGTGCGGCGCGATCTCGGGCATGCCGACCAGCACCGCCTCGATCTGCGAGGGGTAGACGTTGACGCCGCGGATGATCAGCATGTCGTCGTTGCGCCCGGTGATGCGCCGGATGCGAAGATGGCTGCGGCCGCACCCGCAGCGCTCGGTGGTCACGCGAGTGATATCGCGCGTGCGATAGCGCAGCATCGGCAGCGCCTCCTTGGTGAGCGTGGTGATCACCAGCTCGCCCAGCTGGCCCTCGGGGACCGGCTTGCCGCTGTCCGGGTCGATCACCTCGAAGATGAAATGGTCCTCCCAGCCGTGCAGCCCGGCCCTCGCTTCCTCGCATTCGCAGGCGACACCGGGGCCCATGATCTCGGACAGGCCATACAGGTCGATCGCCTTCACGCCCAGGCGGATCTGGATCTCCTTGCGCATCGCCTCGCTCCAGGGCTCGGCGCCAAACAGGCCGATTTTCAGCTTCGAGCGGCGCAGGTCCACGCCCTCCTTCTCGGCGACCTCGGCGATCGCCAGCGAATACGAGGGCGTCGAGCACAGCACGCGCGCGCCGAAATCCCGGATCAGCACGATCTGGCGCTCGGTCGAGCCGCCCGACATCGGCACCACGGTCGCCCCCAGGCGCTCGGCGCCGTAATGCGCGCCCAGGCCGCCGGTGAACAGGCCGTAGCCGTAGGCGTTGTGCACGATGTCACCCGGGCGCGCGCCGCCGCAGGCCATGGAGCGCGCCATCAGGCCGGCCCAGGTCTCCACGTCCTTCAGCGTGTAGCCCACCACCGTGGGCTTGCCGGTGGTGCCGCTGGAAGCGTGCAG
>JADLES010000301.1 GCA_020845995.1 Burkholderiales bacterium
GCATGCGCCCGTCGGCGTCCAGCGCGACCTCCCCCTTGTGCACGATGTCGCGCGCCTGCTCGTCGGCGACGAACACCTCCGAGCGGCTGCCGACCCACTTCACCGGCCGGCCGAGCGCCTTTGCCGCCAGGCACAGCGCGCCGTATTCCGGGTAGGCGTTGAAGCGCACGCCGAATCCGCCGCCCACCTCTTCGGCGACGATGCGCACCTTCTCCGGCGGCACGCCGAGCATCGCACCCACCTGCAGGCGCATCGGCCCCGCGCCCTGCGTGGTGGCGTGCAGCGTGTACTGGTCGGCCTTCGGCTCGTAGCTCGCCGTCGCCGCGCGCGGCTCCATGGGATTGCCGACTACCCGCGAATGGTAGGCGGTATGGGTCACGACCTTCGCGGCGCCCGCAAACGCCGCCCGGGTCTTCTCCTCGTCGCCGCCGACGAAGTCGAGCACGAGGTTGCCCGGCACCGATTCGTGCAGCCGCGGCGCACCCGCGGCGAGCGCCGCCTGGGCGCCGAGCACGGCGGGCAGCTCCTCGTAGTCCACGACCACCGCCTCGGCGGCGTCCTGCGCCTGCGCCGCGGTCTCGGCAACGACCATGGCGACGGGTTCGCCGACGTAGCGCACGCAGTCGGGCGTGAGCGAGTAGCGCGGCGGCACCTTCTGGTCGGCGCCGCCGCGGCCCTTCATGGGCGCCGCCGCGGGCATCGGCTTGTGGCCGGCGGCAAGCACGTCCTTGCCGGTCAGCACCTTGAGGACGCCCGGCATCGCCAGCGCGGCGGAGGCGTCGATCGACACGATGCGCGCATGCGGGCGGTCGGAGCGCAGGAAATGGCCCCAGGCCTCGCCCGCAAAGCTCCAGTCGGAGACGTAACGCCCGCGGCCCGTGAGCATGCGCGCGTCCTCCAGCCTGCCCTTGCGGCCAAAACTCTCCACGGCAAGCCCGCTTTCTAGGACTTGGACAGGGCGATCAGGACGCTGCAGGGCGCATGGTCGAGCAGCGAGGCCCCAACCGAACCCTTCCACCAGCGCGTCGCCCAGGAGGTGCTCTGATTGTGACCGATCACGATCAGGTCCGCGCCCACCCCCTTTGCCGCGCGGCAGATCTCGTCCACGGGCTCGCCGACGGCAAGGAGCCCGATGGCCTTGAACCCCCGCTCGGTGAGCGACTTGATGCCTTCGTCCAGCACCGCCTGGGTGCGCTTCTTCTCCTCCTCCAGCAGCTCCTCTGGCACGAAGCCCTCGGTGAGAAAGAGGCTCGGCGGCATGCTCGCCACCGCCAACAGATGCGTTTCGGCGCTGAGAAGACCGGCGAGGTCCGCGGCCTCGAAGAGCGCCCGCTTGCCTTCGGCCGAGCCGTTGTACGCGAGAAGGATCTTGCGATACTTCATGGCCCCTCCTTCGTTCTCCCTCGGGAATTATATCCTCTAGAATTGGCCCTCCATGCTCGATATTCAGCGTCCCGATCTGGTCGCCGGCGTCGCCGGCAGCGGCACGATGGGGCGCGGCATCGTGCAGGTCCTCGCGCAGTGCGGCGTGCGCACGCTCGTGTACGACGCGCAGGCCGGCGCGGCGGCGAAGGCCCGTGACGCCATCGCGAAATCGCTCGCGGGCATCGTGCAAAAGGGGCGCATTTCCCAGGCCGACATGGATGCGGCGCTCGCGCGCATCGAGATCGTGGACGCGCTCGCGGCGTTCAAGCCCTGCCATCTCGTGCTCGAGGCGATCGTGGAGCTGCTCGGGCCGAAGCAGCAACTGTTCCAGGCCCTCGAGGGCATCGTCTCCGGCACCTGCATTCTCGCCTCGAACACCTCCTCGCTTTCGGTCACGGCGATGGCATCGGCCTGCGCGAAGCCAGGACGGGTGATCGGCTACCACTTTTTCAACCCGGTGCCGGTGATGAAGATCGTGGAGGTGGTGGACGGCGAGCTGACCGAGCCGTGGGTGGGCGAGGCGATGGCGGCGCTCGCCAGGCGCTACGGCCACAAGCCGGTGCGCTGCAAGGACACGCCCGGATTCATCGTCAACCACGCCGGCCGCGGCTACGTGCCCGAGAGCCTGCGGGTGCTGCAGGAGGGCGTCGCCGGCTTCGCCACCATCGACAGGATCCTCGTGGACGCGGCCGGGTTCCGGCTGGGCCCGTTCGGCCTGCTCGACCTGGTGGGCCTGGACGTCGCGCACGGCGTCATGAAGTCGATGCACGGCCAGTACTACGGCGAGCCGAAATACGCGCCGTTCTTCCTCTCCGATCCGCGCGTCGCCGCGGGGCTGCACGGCAGGAAGACGGGCCGCGGCTGGTACCGGTACGGCAAGGACGGCGTCGCGGAGAAGATTCCCGAGCAGCCGGTACCGGCGGCGAAAGCGGAATCGATCTGGTGCGCCCCCGAGCTCAAGGAGCTCTTGATCAGGCTCGGTGCGAAACCGGAGAGCAAACCGGGTCCGAACTCGCTCTGCCTCGTCGCGCCGCTCGGCCGCGATGCCACGACGACGGCGATCCAGCTGGACCTGAAACCCGAAAACACGGTCGCCGTGGACCCCTTATTCGGTTTCGCCAAGCGGCGCACCCTGATGACCACGCCCGTGACCCGGCCCGCGGTCCGCGACGCCGCGCACGCGCTGCTCGCATCCGACGGCGTGCCCGTGTCGGTGATCCGCGACTCCGCGGGCTTCGTGGCGCAGCGCGTGGTCGCGCACGTCGTTAACGTCGGCTGCGACATCGTCCAGCAGGGCATCGCCTCGCCCGAGGACCTGGATTCGGCGGTGATGCTGGGCCTGGGCTACCCGAAAGGCCCGCTCGCCATGGGCGATGCCATCGGCGGCGCGAAAGTGCTCGCCATCCTCGAGGCCATGCAGTCCTTCTACCAGGAGCCCCGCTACCGACCCAGCCCATGGCTGCAGCGCAGGGCGCGCCTGGGCGTGTCCCTGCTGCAACAGGATCTTTTCTAGAAAAACTTCGCGAAATCAGAGGTCGCAAATGCTCGATGCATACATCTACGACGGTATCCGCTCCCCCATCGGCCGGCACGCCGGCAAGCTCGCGCCGCTGCGCCCCGACGATCTCGCCGGCGAGATGATCGCCGAGGTGGTGAAGAGAAATGGCGTCAAGCCAGAGGACATCAGCGACGTGATCCTCGGCTGCGTGACGCAGGCGGGCGAGGACTGCCGCAACGTGGCGCGCTTCGCGACGCTGATGTCGGGGCTGCCGCCGACCGTGCCCGGGGTGACGGTGAACCGCCTGTGCGCCTCCGGCCTGCAGGCCGTCACCGACGCCGCGCGCGCGGTCAGCGCGGGCGAGGGCGACCTCTACATCGCGGGCGGCGTGGAAAGCATGACGCGCGCACCCTACGTGATCGCCAAGAGCGAGACGCCCTACGGCCGCGACGTGAAGATGTACGACGCCACCATCGGTTCGCGCTTTACGAACCCCCGCTTCAGGAAGCTGTACGGCGACCACGCCATGCCCGAGACCGGCGACAACGTGGCGAAGGAGTTCGGCGTCACCCGCGAGCAAGCCGACGA
>JADLES010000302.1 GCA_020845995.1 Burkholderiales bacterium
TCGAAGCGGTAGCGCCCGACCTGCACCGCCTGCGCGGCGAGCGAGACGAGGTGCATCTCGATGCGGCCGAGCGCCGCGTTGTAGAAGGCGTAGTGGCGGAAGCGGCGCAGGTCGAAATCGCCGCCCAACTCGCGGTTGATGCGCGCGAGCAGGTTGAGGTTGAAGGCGGCGGTAACGCCTTGCGCATCGTTGTACGCCGCGTGCAGGAGGTTGGCGTCCTTTTTCAGGTCGACGCCGACCAGCATCGCCCCGCCGCGCCCCACCTGGCCGCGGCTCATGCGCAGGAACGCCTGCGCCTCCTCCGGCGTCAGGTTGCCGATGGTCGAGCCGGGGAAATAGACCACGCGCCGGCCGCGGCGCCCGGCGGCGGGAATCTCCAACGGCCGCGAGAAGTCCCCGTGCACCGGGTGCAGCGCGAGCCAGGGGTAGCGGCGGCGAAGCCTGGTCGCCGCGGCGCGCAACGCGTCCTCCGAAATGTCCACCGGCACGTAGGCCGCCGGGCGCAGCGCCTCGATGAGCAGGCGCGACTTGCGCCCCTCGCCGCTGCCGTATTCGATCAGCGTGACTCCGGATGAACTGCGCCGCCCGGCAAAGCGCGCGATGGATTCGAGGTGCGCGCGCGTGAGCGCGAGTTCGCTGCGCGTCAGGTAATACTCGGGCAGCCGGCAGATCGTCTCGAACAGGCGGCTGCCGCGCGCATCGTAGAAATACTTGGGCGGCAGGACCTTCCGCGGCAGCGAAAGGCCGGCGATGACGTCCTCGCGGAAGCCCGCCGCGGTCGCCGGACGGCCTTCAGGGCCGGCGCCTGGCCGATTGTGAAGGACGCGGACTAGCCGCGTGGGCCGGCGGCGGCGCTGCTTTCGAGCCACTTCCGGATGCGGTTGGCGTCGCCCAGGCGCGAGAACTTGCCCCAGGAATCGAGCAGCACGACGATCACCTCACGCGAAGCCATGCGCACGCGCATCACCAGGCAGCGGCCGGCCTCGCTGATGTAGCCGGTCTTCGACAGGCCGATCTCCCAGTGGGAGTTGCGCACCAGGCCGTTGGTGTTGCGGTACGCGAGGCGGCGGCCGAACGAGTACACGGTCGCGTTCTCGCGCGTCGAATACTGGCGGATCAGCGGATACTCGTGCGCCGCGGCGACCAGGCGCGCGAGGTCGCGCGCGCTGGAGACGTTGGCCGCGGACAGGCCGGTGGGATCGACGAAGCGCGTGTCGTGCATGCCCAGCGCCGCCGCTTTCGCGTTCATGGCGGCGACGAACACGTCCATGCCGCCCGGAAAGGTGCGCGCCAGCGACGCGGCGGCGCGGTTCTCCGACGACATGAGCGCGAGCAGCAGCAGCTCATCGCGCGTCAGCGCCGTGCCCGGCCGCAGGCGCGAGCGCGTGCCTTTCACCAGGTCGGTGTCCTCGCCGCTGATGACGACGCGCTGCTCCAGGTTCAGCCCAGCGTCGAGCAGCACGATCGCGGTCATCAGCTTGGTGATGGAGGCGATCGGCAGGACCGCGCCCTGGTTCTTCGCGATCAGGGTTTCACCGCTCGCCGCGTCCTGCACCAGCGCGACCGCGGAGCGCAGGACCACTTCGTCGTGCTTCGCCGTCCTGGGCGAGTTGTCGGCGGCCTGCGCGAAACCGATGCAGAGCGCAAGCACCGCCGCCAGCGCGCCCAGCGCGACGATCTTCTCCAGCTGATGCAGGCTGCGCTGCGGGTTGATCATGGTCCGGTTTCCCTCCACGCGCGCAGAGTGTAGCGGAAAAGACCGAGGAAATCCAAGCAAAATTAGAGGCCTAGGGAGGAAACTTCAGGCCGGGTCAAGCCGTCTTCGCCTTCTCCAGGACGGCCTCGGCGTGGGCTGCTTCCTGCTGCAGCGCCCACATGCGCGCGTACTCGCCGCCCGCAGCCAGCAGCTCGCGGTGGCTGCCGCGCTCGACGATGCGACCATGGTTGAGCACCAGGATCTCGTCGGCGTCCATCACCGTCGACAGGCGGTGCGCGATGACCAGCGTGGTGCGGCCGAGCGAGATGCGCTCGAGCTCGGCCTGGATCGCCTTTTCCGCCTTCGAATCGAGCGCCGAGGTGGCCTCGTCGAAGATCAGGATGCGCGGGTCCTTGAGCAGCGCGCGCGCGATCGCCACCCGCTGCTTCTCGCCCCCCGAGAGCTTGAGGCCGCGCTCGCCGACCATCGCCTCGTACTTGGCCGGGAGCGTCTCGATGAAGTCGTGGATGTGCGCCGCGCGCGCCGCCTCGATCACCTCGGCCGCGTCCGCGCCGGTGCGGCCGTAGTGGATGTTGTAGCGGATGGTGTCGTTGAACAGCACCGTGTCCTGCGGCACGATGCCGATCGCCGCCCGCAGGCTCGATTGCCTTGCATCCCTGATGTCGATTCCATTGACCAGAATCGCGCCACCGGTCACATCGTAGAAACGGAACAGCAGACGCGCCAGCGTCGACTTGCCCGAGCCCGAGTGGCCGACCACGGCGACCCGCCGTCCCGCGGGAATGGTGAAGCTGACGTCGAAAAGAATCTGTCTTTGCGATTCATAGGAAAAATCGACCGCGCGAAATTCAACCGCGGCCGGGCCTTGCGGCAGCTCGGGCGCGCCGGGCTTGTCGTCCACTTCGCGGGCTTCGCCCAGCAGCCGGAACATCCGGTCCATGTCCAGCAGCGACTGCTTGATCTCGCGGTACACCATGCCGAGGAAGTTGAGCGGGATGTAGAGCTGGATCAGCAGCGCGTTGACCAGCACCAGGTCGCCCAGCGTGAGCGCGCCCGCGGCGACGCCCTCGGCGGCGAGGTACATGAGCGCGGTGACCGCCGCGGCGATGACCAGGCTCTGGCCGATGTTCAGCAGCCCGAGCGAAGACTCGAAGCGCACCGCGGCGTCCTCGTACTTGCGCAGGCTGAAATCGTAGCGGCGCGCCTCGAACTCCTCGTTGCCGAAATACTTGACGGTCTCGTAGTTGAGCAGGCTGTCGATGGCGCGCGTGTTGGCCTTGGAGTCGAGCTTGTTGGCGCGGCGGCGGATGTCGATGCGCCATTCGGTGACTGCGATCGTGAACGCGATGTACACCGCCACCGCGCCGAAGGTCACCGCGGCGAAGCGCCAGTCGAACTTCGCGAGCAGCACCACGGCGACCAGAGCGAACTCGAGAATGACTGGAATTATTGAAAATAATAAATAAGACAATAAGGTCGAGATCCCTCGCGTGCCGCGCTCGATGTCGCGCGTCATGCCGCCGGTCTGGCGCTCCAGGTGAAACCGCAGCGAGAGCGCGTGCAGGTGGCGGAACACGCCCAGCGCCACCTGGCGGATGGCGTGCTGCGTGACGCGCACGAACACCACGTCGCGCAGCTCGCCGAAGAGCGTGGTGGAAAAGCGCAGCAGCCCGTAGGCCGCAAGCAGCGCCACGGGCACCGCCACCGCCGCGAGCTTGGAATCGAGCCCCGCGGTTAACGAGTCCACGA
>JADLES010000303.1 GCA_020845995.1 Burkholderiales bacterium
AACAAGCGCGACCACGTCCATGATTGGCGAGGCCAACCCAAGGGCGAGCACCGGGCGGTGGCGCACCCGGGCGTGGTGACGATCGGCGGCGCGGGCCTCATCGGCCATACCGGCAAGAACGACCAGGAGCACCGCAGCCTGCAGGCGATCGTCAATATTGTCGACAGCTCCGGGCGGCCGCTGTTCTTCCCTTTCAAGAAGCGCTGGAACCTGCGCAGCACGCTTAAGCACCTGGACCTGTTGTTCGCGAGGCGCAAGGAGGGTCCGCCGGCGAAGGTGGCGCTGCTCGGCAGCTCGCAGGTCAGCTTCTACCACTTCGTCACCGAGGTGGTCGGCGATTGGTGGTTCCTCAGGCAGATGGGTTACGGCGTGCGCGACTTCGACGCGGTGGTCGTCCACGGGCACCGCAGTCAGTGGCAGGAGGAGATCCTCGAGATGCTGCGCATCCCCATGGGGAAGGCGCGCTACCACTCCGAGATGAAAGAGCGGCACGTCGATCTGGTGCTGCCATATCGGACCAAAGGCGACGCCGTCAACGTGCCCGCGTGGATGTGCGAGGCGCTCTGGAGCGAGCTCGGCGGCAGGGTCGCCGCGCACTCGGGCACACGAAGGATCTACCTGTCCCGGAGGGACGCGACGCGCAGGAGAATGCTCAACGAGGCGGATTTGACGGGGCGCCTGACGCAGATCGGCTTCGAAGTCTGGCGCCTGGACGGGATGTCCGTTGCCGAACAGCAGGCGCTTCTCGCCTCGGCACGGGTGGTCGTCGCCGAGCATGGCGCCGCGCTCACCAACATCGTCTGGTGCCCGAAGGGCGCCACAGTGGTGGATATTCATCCGAGCGTGCCGGCGATGCCTTGCTTCAAGATCCTTGCCGAGCAGCGCGGGCTGCGCTACGTGCCGATCTTCGTGCGGCGCGGCGACAGGCTGGAGCGCAACGACTGGAAGATCGACGAAGCGGCGATCACCGGCATCCTTGAGGCGGCGGGAGCACCGGTGCGCTGAGGGATCGGGTGCGCGGCCGCATCCGCACGCTATTCCTTCGCCGCTTCGCTCGCGCGCTCCACGCTCTTTTGCACCTGCTCGTTGGCGGCCTCGATCTTCTGCTTGGCCATCTCCAGGCTCTTCTTCGCCTGCTCCATCTCGCGGCGCTTGATCTCGGCGCTGGTGGCGGCAGTCGTGGCGGTCTCCACGCCGCAGCCGGCAAGCACTGCTACGGCGATCGAAGCTAGCAGAGTTTTCATCGGTGCTCCCCGTCAATGATCGTCAAGGACAGAGCATAGATCAACACTTCGGACTGCGGGATAAGGCGCCGCATTGACGCAGGCAGACCAGCGGAGGCATCCTTTCTCCGGGGAGGGGGAGCCGTTTGTCCTGGCAGCCGGACACGCCGATCGATGCAGCCGATCTGCTCTGGGCGCTCGCCAGCGTGTGCGGAATGCTGCGCGTGCCGTTTGACGCTCGGCTCGCGTTGCAGCAATGCCCGCCACCGACCACGATGGCTTCGCTCATGCATGCCGCGCAATCGCTAGGCTTGCGGGTCTCGCGGCGGCCGGTTCCCGCGCGCGACCTCCGCCACGCGCTACTGCCCGTGATCGCAGTCCGCGAGGCGGGCGGTGGCGCGCGCCTGGCGATGGTCCTCTCCGCGGACGGTAGCTCGGCTCTGGTCGCGGAGCGCGAAGCCAGGCCCCGCGAAACGAAGCTTCGCGACTACGCCCTCACCTACGCCGCCGAGGCGCTGGTGGTCGAGGCGCGGGAGGATACCGGCGCCCCCGAGGCCGGACTGAACCAGCAGCCGTTCGGGCTGCGCTGGTTCATTCCGGAGTTGCTGCGCCACAAGGCCGTCTGGCGGGAAGTTCTTGCCGCCTCCCTCGCGCTGCAGCTGATCGCGCTGGCGGTGCCGCTCTGCACCCAGGTGGTGATCGACAAGGTGATTACTCACCATTCTTTGAGCACGCTTGTCGTCATCCTTTCCGCGCTCGCTCTGTTCGTGATCTTCGGCGCGGCGCTCGGCTACGTGCGTCAGTACCTGACGCTGCACACCGGCAACCGCATCGACGCGGTCCTTGGCATGCGCGCGTTTGAGCACCTGCTGCGTCTGCCACCGCGGTATTTCGAGAGCCGGCCGACAGGCACGCTGGTTGCGCGCCTGCAGGGCGTAGAGACGATCCGGGAGTTCATCACCGGAGCCGCGACGAGCCTTCTGCTCGACGTTCCGTTCCTGCTCGTGTTCCTCGCGGCGATGCTCTGGTATAGCGTGCCGCTGACGCTGATCGCGGTCGGACTGATCGCCGTGTTGGCGGCGGCCAGCCTGGCGGTGACGCCGCTGCTGCGGCGCCGGATCAACGAGCAGTTCCTGCTCGGCGCGCGCAACCAGGCCTTCGTGACCGAGCATGTCGCCGCCATGGAAACCGTCAAGGCGCTGCAGATGGAGCCGCAGGTGGCGGCGCGCTTCGGCCGCAACCTCGCCGAGTATCTGCGCGCGAGCTTCGCGACGCGGAGGCTATCGAACGCCTACGGCGTGCTCGCGGGCGCGCTGGAGCAGACGCTCTCGGTCGCCGTCCTCGGCATGGGCGCCTGGCTGGTGATGACGCAAGAGGCGTTCACCATCGGCATGCTGGTCGCGTTCCAGATGTTCGCGGGCAGGCTCGCCGCGCCGGCGCTGCGGCTCGCGGCGTTGTGGCAGGAGTTCCAGCAAGCGGCAATCGCCGTGCAGCGCCTGGGCGACCTGCTGGATGCGCCGGCGGAGCTCTATGCCATGAATCCAGCGCGTCGGCAGGAAATGGCGGGTCGAGTCGAATTCGACGGGATCAGGTTCGGCTACGGTGAGGGCCAGCCGCGCGTGTTCGAAAATTTCAGTCTGACCATAGAGGCGGGTGCCTGCGTGGCGCTGACCGGTCCCTCCGGCTGCGGCAAAAGCACGCTCGGCAGGCTGCTGACGGGCTTCCTCGCGCCGGAGGCCGGCGCGGTGCGCATCGACGGGCGCGACACCCGGCAGCTGGCCGCCAACGAATTGCGCCTCTACTTCGGCGTGGTGCCGCAGGAAACGCGCTTGTTTGCGGGCACTCTGTTCGAGAATCTGGTCGCGGGCCAGCCGCATGCCGGATTGACCGAGGTCGTCGAAGTCTGCCGTGAGGCGGAAATCCACGAATTCATCGAGAGCCTGCCGCAGGGATACCGGACACGGGTCGGCGAAAACGGCGTTGGGCTCTCGGGCGGACAGAAGCAGCGCATCGCTATTGCTCGCGCCCTGTTGCGCCGCCCGCGGATCTTCATCTTCGACGAGGCTACGGCGAGCCTGGACCAGGAGACTGCGGAGGCGTTCGCGCGCACCGTGAGCCGCCTGCGCGGCAGCGCCACGGTGTTGTTCGTAGCCCATCACCTGCCCGAAGGGCTGGCGGCGGACGCGGTGGTGCGCATCGAGCCGTGCAAGCCCGGGGTTCAGCGCCTCGATCTACGGCAGCAGCCGGGTGCCGCATGAACCTGCCCACGCGTGCCGACGCCAATGCCAATGCGCTTGCGGCGCCGCGGGCCTCGCGCGATCTGGAGTTTCTGCCGGCGATTCTACGCCTGCAGGAAGAGGCTCCTTCGCCGCTGCCGCGAGCGGTGCTGTGGACGGTGCTGGCGCTGCTCGTCGCGCTCGGGCTGTGGGCGGGTTTCGGGAAGCTCGACGTCGTCGCGGTTGCGGAAGGGCGGCTCGTGCCCCGGTCGCAGCTGCGCATCGTGCAGCCTGCCGAAGGCGGCGTCATGCGCGAGTTGCTGGTGAAAGAGGGTGATCGGGTGCGCGCCGGCCAATTGCTTGCACGCATGGACATGCGCTCGGCCGAGGCCGACGCGGCGACCGCGGCAAACGAGATCGCGGCGCGCCGCCTGCAGCTGCGGCGCATCGATGCGGAGCTCACCGGCGCCCGCCTGGCGGCGCTCGCCGAGGATCCGCCGCAGCTCTACGCGCAGTTCGAGGCGCAGCGCGAGGCGCGCGCCCTCGCGCAGGAAGCGAGCCTCGCCGAGCAGCGCACGGTCATCGCACGCGCCCGACGCGAGATGCAGGCCGCCATCGAGACGCAGGCGAAGCTCGCCGGGGCCCTGCCGGTACTGGCAGAGCAGGAGCGCGCCTTCGAGCGGCTCGCGCGCGAGGGCTATGCCGGAAAGCTGATGGTGGCGCAGCGCAGCCGCGAGCGACTAGAGGCGGAGCAGGACCTGCGTGCCCAGGAGCACCGCGTGGGAGGCGCGCGCTCGGCCATCGAACAGGCGGAGCGGCGCATCGTGCAGATCAATGCCGGCTACCGGGCGCAGCTGCAGAGCGAACGCGTCGAAGCCGAGGCGCAGCTCGCGCGCTTCGTGCAGGAGCTGGAGAAGCTCAGCCACCGCCAGCGGCAGGCGGAGCTGCGCTCGCCCGCTGACGGCGTGGTGAAGGACTTGGCAACGCAGACCGCGGGAGCGGTGCTCGCGCCGGGCGTCGTGCTGATGACCCTGGTTCCCGATGGCGAGGCGCTGGTCGCGGAGGTTTGGCTGGCGAACCAGGATGCCGGCTTCGTCGCCAGCGGCCAGGGCGCGAAGCTGAAGTTCGCGAGCTTCCCGTTCCAGCGCTACGGTATGCTCGATGCAAGAGTGGTGCGTGTCTCCGCCGATGCTACCGAGCGCGGCGCCGATACGGCCAAGGCGGGTGGGAGCATCGACGGCATGCGCGCAAACGCGTATGCCTACCGCGTGCAGCTCGAACCGTTCGCGCAGGAGCTGCGCATGGGCCAGGTGCGCCATGCGCTGCTGCCGGGCATGCAGCTTACCGCGGAGATCCGGCTTGCCGAACGTTCAGTGATCGAGTATCTGCTCTCGCCCGTGCAGAAGGTCGCCGTCGAGGCCGGACGCGAACGCTGAGAGACGTATCTCTCGCGCAGCCGGTCAGGCCGCCCGGGCCGCCTTGCGGTCGAGCAGCCTGGCGAAGTTCTCCAGCGACAGCAGGTGCGCGTAGATGCGCGAGAGGATGCCCTTCTTCACCAGGTTCTTGAGCTGGCTCGCGTTCAGGTGCTCGATCTTCGCCTCGGCGACGCGGTGCATGCCCTGCATCGCGAACGGATCGCCGCCCTTGTTGAGCTTCGCT
>JADLES010000304.1 GCA_020845995.1 Burkholderiales bacterium
GCGGCGCGATCCCCTCGGCCGCGGGCTCGACGCGGATGCGCAGGCGCCGGCCGCTGCCCTGCGGGGGCACCACGAGCTGGTACTCCTGCGAAAACTCCGCCACCTCGTGCAGGAGTTCCTGCAGCTGGGCGGGAAACACGTTGACACCGGCGAAGTGGAACATGTCGTCCGAGCGCCCGAGCACGCCGCCCTCCAGGCGCAGCGAGGTTCGCCCGCACGAACAGGCGGCGCGGTTGAAGCGCACCAGGTCGCGGGTGCGGTAGCGGATGAGCGGCACGCTCTCGCAGCACAGGTTGCTGAGGATGAGCTCGCCCATCTCGCCGTCGGGCAGCGGCGCGAGCGTCTCGGGATCGACCACTTCGGCGAGGAACATGCCCTCGATGACGTGCGTACCCTCGTGCGCCAGGCATTCGAAGCCGAAGTTGCTGATCTCGGTGGAGCCGATGTCGTCGAAGCACTCGGCGCCCCACTGCGCCTCGATCGCCCGCTTGGTCGACGGAATGGCGGCACCGGGCTCGCCCGCCGCCACCACCTTGCGGATCGGCGAGGCGGCGAGATCGATGCCGAGCTGGCGCGCCGTTTCCGCGAGGTAGAGCAGGTACGAGGGCGTGCCGCAGATCGCCGTCGCGCCCCAGTCGAGCATGGTGCGCAGGCGATCCTTCGAGCCCAGGCCGCCGCCCGGGATCACCAGCAGCCCGCCCCTCTCCATCGCCGTCTGGAAACCCCACCACGCGACGTAGAGCCCGTAGTTAAACGGCACGAAAAGGACATCGTCCTCGGTCAGCCCGTAGCCGCAGCGGTAGTGCGAGAACTGCCGGTAAAAGGTCTCCAGCCAGTCTGTGCGCG
Source organism: Burkholderiales bacterium (assembly GCA_020845995.1). Taxonomy (GTDB): domain Bacteria; phylum Pseudomonadota; class Gammaproteobacteria; order Burkholderiales; family SG8-39; genus RBG-16-66-20. Next base: position 847 of record JADLES010000304.1, read on the forward strand.
AGAGCAGGATGCGCACCGGCCGGCCGGTGGTGCCGGTGGTCTGGAACACGCGCACCGCCTCGCGCGGGCCGATGCAGGCGAAGTCGCCCCAGGGCGGGCTGGCGACCTGGCTTTGCCTGAGTTCCTCCTTCTCGGTGAAGGGAATGCGGCGCACGTCCTCGAGCGTGCGCACCGCGTCGGGCCGGATTCCCGCCGCATCGAGCTTGCGGCGGTAGAACGGGCTGCGCTCGTGCACGTGCCGCAGCCGCTCGCGCAGCAGGCCGAGCTGATGCTCGAGGAGCAGCGTCCGCGGCATGCGCTCGACGCGCTCATCGAAGTAGGCGATCGGCCGGTCGTGAGCGCCGTCGCGGGCGCTCACGCCCGCACTTCCTTGTGCTTCTTCCTTTTCTGGAACTCGAGATCGCGCAGGCCTTCGAGAATCCGCTCGGCGGAGAACGGCGTCGAGCGCAGGCGAACGCCGGTCGCGTCGTAGACGGCGTTGCCCATGGCGGCGAGCACGCCCGAGATCAGCCCCTCGCCGACCTCCTTGGTGCGGTACGGCTGGCCGACGCGGTACTGCTCGGTGATCACGTCGGCGTCCTCAGACTCCGCCATTTCGTGAATCGTCGGCATGCGGTACTCGAGCCAGTTGGGGTTCAGCGTGTAGCCGTCCTTGACCAGCACCTCCTCCATGAACGCGTGGCCGAGCGCCATCGACACCTGGCCGTCGATCTGCCCCTTGACGAGCGCCGGGTTGATCGGGAAGCCGCAGTCGTGGACCGTGTAGGCCTTCACCAGCCGCGCCTCGCCGGTCTCGATGTCCACCTCGACCTCGGCCACCTGGGCGCTGAAGGCGTAGTTCTCCGTCCAGCGCCCGCGCGTGGTGGCGAGACTGGGATGCGCCGGCTCGTCGCGCATCGTGCGCCAGAAACCCTCGCCGATGATCGTGTCGCCGCGGCGCTTGGCGATGCTGCTCGCGACGACCTCGCGGTAGGTCATGCGCAGCTCCGGGTTCAGCCGGTGCGACACCACCTTGTCGGCGGCGACGAGCTCGTCGGCGCGCACGCCCAGCTTCTCCGCGGCGACCTGCAACAGCTTCTCGCGCGCGTTGCCGGCGGCCTGGCGCGCGGCGTTGCCGGTGACGTAGGTCATGCCGCTGATCCAGGCGCCGATATCCTGCGGCGTCGTGTCGGTGTCCGAGGAGATGATCTTCACGTCATCGGGGGTGACGCCGAGCTCCTCGGCGACGATCTGCGCGATGACCGTCTCCGAACCCTGGCCGATGTCGATCGCGCCGGTGAGCACGATCGCCGTGCCGTCGTCGTTCATTTTCACGATCACGCCGGAGCCGTTGGGGTAGATCAGCGTGCCGCCCATGTACGCCGATACGCCGATGCCGATGCCTCTGCGGATCGTTCCCTTGGGCGGCTGCGACCGGTCGCGCCCGAATTTCGCGAGCAGCCCCGACCGTTCGGCCGCGACGCGGATGCATTCGCTGAGGTTGCCGCGGTGCGTATCGTCGCCGTTCGGCAGCTTCTCGCCGGGGCCGCGCGCGTTGCGCAGGCGGATCTCGACCGGGTCGATGCCGAGCGCCTCGGCGATCATGTCCATCTGCGACTCGATGGCGAAGCGCACCTTGGGCGCGCCGTGGCCGCGCTGCGGCGCGCGCACGGTGTTGTTGGTATAGACCGAGAAGCCCTCGTACTTCAGGTTCGGGATGCGGTAGGGGATCATGGTGAATCCCCAGGCGAGGAAAATCACCACCACGCCGCTGCCGCGGAAGGCCCCGGCGTTGTTGATCGCGCGGATACGCTGCGCGACGATGGTGCCGTCCTTCTTCACGCCGGTCTTGATCTCCAGCGTGAGCGGCTGCGAATGGCGGTAGGCGTTGAAAATCTCCTCGCGGCTCGCGGTGATCTGCACCGGCCGGCCGGTCAGCATCGACAGGTGGCAGGCGCAGTACTCGTGCGAGTACAGGTCGATCTTGCCGCCGAAGGTGCCGCCGACGTAGGTCTTGTGGATGCGCACGGAAGACTGCGGCAGGTCGAGCACCTTGGCGAGCTTGGCGCGCTTCACGAACGTGCCCATCGACGAGGTCCAGACGTTCAGCTTGCCGTTTTCCCATTGCGCCAGGGTCACGTGCGGCTCGAGGTAGCCGTGCGTGCGCAGCTGGCAATCGAAACGATCCTCGCGCACGTAATCCGACTCGGCGAAGCCGCGCTCCACGTCGCCCCACTCGGTCGCGGTGGTGCCGCCGACGTTGGCCAGCCCGGACGGCGCCTTCGGGTGGCTCGGGTGAATCTCCGGCGCGCCCGGCCGCATCGCCTCCTCTGGGTCGAAAACCGCCGGCAGAACCTCGTATTCGACCTCGATCAGGTCGAGCGCGCGCTGCGCGGTCAGCGCGTCGACCGCCGCGAGCGCGGCCACCTCTTCGCCGACATGCACCACCTTGCCGCGCGCCAGCACCTCCTGGTCGGGCGGATAGCGCGGCGTCTCGACGAAGCCGTGCTTGATGCCTTTCGTGTCCTCGACCGTGATCACCGCCTTCACTCCGGGCAGCGCGCGCGCGCGCGAGGTGTCGATGCGCACGATGCGCGCGTGCGGGTGGGGGCTGCGCAGGATCCTGCCGACCAGCGTGTTCGGCAAGCGCACGTCCTGCGTGTACACGGCGCGGCCCGTCACCTTGTCCGGACCGTCCTTGCGGCGCACGCTCTTGCCGACGTACTTCAGCTCGCTTTGCATGGCCTCACTCCTTCCGCGGCCTGGTCTGCCCGGAGGCCGCCAGCACCGCGTCGACGATGCCGTTGTAGCCGGTGCAGCGGCACAGGTTGCCTTCCAGCGCCTTGTTGATCGTCTCGCGGTCGGGCTTGGGGTCGCGCTCGAGGAGCGCCGTCGCCGACATCAGCATGCCCGGGGTGCAGAACCCGCATTGCACCGCGCCGTATTCGAGGAAAGCTTCCTGCAGCGCGCTCAGCTTCTCGCCGTCGGTCAGGCCTTCCACGGTGCGCACCTCCATGCCGTCGCAGGCGACCGCCAGCGTGAGGCAGGACACGACCGGCCGGCCGTCGAGCAGCACCGTGCAGGCGCCGCAGGTGCCCGACTCGCAGCTCGCCTTCGTGCCCGTGAGGCCGACCAGATCGCGGATCGCCTCGACCAGCGTGACACGCGGCTTGACCGCGATCTCGCGCCACTCGCCGTTGACGCGCAGCGAGACGACCTGCGCCGGCGCCTTCAGCGCCGCCCTTGCCTGTGGATCCGATCTCAGCATGCGCCCTCCTCTTCGCGCGCGCGAGAGAGCGCCTGCTCCAGCGTGCGACGCAGATATATCTTCAGATTGTCGCTCAAATGGCGCTTGGTAAACCCATGGTGCGGCAGAGGATTCGCTTCGGCGGCCCCCGCGGTCGCGGCCTGCGTCAGCCGCGCGGGGTCGAGCACCGAGCCCGCGAGCAGGCTCTCGGCCTTCGGCGAGCGCAGCGGCCGCTCGCGTACGGCGCCGAGGGCGATGCGCGCCTCCGCGCAAGTGCGGCCGTCGGGCTCCAGACGCAGGGCCACCGCGCACACCGACATGCCGTATTCCAGCCCGCCGCGCACGGTGGACTTGTGAAAACCCCATCCCCAGCGCGCGGGCCGTGGCGCGACGGTGACGCTCCGCAGCAACTCGGCGGGCCCGAGCGTCAGCGGCCGCAGGCCGCTGCCGCTGAAAAGATCCTCGATGCCGGCACGCCGGGTTCCGCCCGCGCCGAGGATCTCAAGCGAGGCATCGAGCGCGATCAGCGCGGGCGCGACGTCCGACATGTGGACCGACCAGCAGACGTCGCTCTTGTTGCGCGGAAACGGGTAGCAGCATTCGCCGCCGCGCTTGAAGCAGGGCGGCGCGAACTGGTAGTCGTGACGCTGGTTGAGATACAGGCAGCGCGTTTCCTGGCACAGGTTGCCGCCGATGGTGCCCATCTCGCGGATCTGGTGGCTGCCCACGGCGCGCGCGGCGGCCGCCAGCATCGGCAGCCGCTCGGCGATCAGCGGGGCGCGCTCGAGGTCCGCGAGGCGAGTGAGCGCGTCGATGCGGATCGAACCGTCGGCGAGCGCGCGCGGCGGCTCGCAGGCAATCCCCTCAAGGCTGACGAGCGTCGCCGGCATCGCCAGCTCGGCGCGCATGTTGGGCAGCAGGTCGGTGCCGCCCGCGAGCAGCCGCGCATCGTCGCCCAGGCGCGCGAGCCGGGCCACCGCTTCCTCCGCCGTGGCCGCACGCTCGTACCCGAAGTCGAACAGGATCATGACCGTCTCCTCTGGATCGCCAACGAGACTATGGGCGGCCTCGCGCCACGCGTTCTAGATCCAGATCAAGGAAACCGCTCATGACGCGCTTTCAGGAGGTGGGCGACGGCGCTGATGGCGATCTCGCCGGGGGTGTTGTTGCCGATCTTCTCTCCCAGCGGGCAGACGATCCGCTCGATGAACTCGCGGCTCACTCCCTGTTCCTTGAGCTGGCGGCGCACGATCGCCGCCTTGCTGTCGCTGCCGAGCAGCCCGAGCAGCCCGAGCGGCGGATTGCGCGCGGCGAGTTCAACGAGCACCGGCAGGTCCGAGCTGTGGCCCATCGTCATGAGCAGGACGTCCGCGCCGGGGACGATGCGCCCGATGCCGTCGCTGAACTGCGCCACCGCGCAGGGCTCGAGCTTGGGGCTGTTCGGCAGGCGCTCGAGCCAGGCCTGTCTCGTGTCGAAGCAGCGCACGCGGCACTCCAGCTCGACGAGCACCCGGCACACCGCCTGCGCCACGTGCCCGGCGCCGAAGACCGCGACGTTCCAGTCGAGGTCGCGGCGGTGCACCTCGAAATATAGCGCCACCTCCCCGCCGCAGGTCATCTGCAGGTCCTTCTGCAGGTTGCAGCGCTCGAAGCGCGAGCGCTCCGTTCCCGAGCGCAGCAGCGCGAGCGCCTTTTCCTGGCAGGCAACCTCCAGCTTGCCGCCGCCGACGGTGCCGTGCGCGAGCCCCTCGGCGGTGAACAGCGCCGTGGCGCCGACGATCTGCGGAATGCTGCCGCGCCCGTCGACGATCGTGACGACGCAGAAATCCACCGCCTCGCGATGCAGCCGCTCGATTTCGTCCAGGGTTCGCCGATCCAGCATGCGCAGAGTCTTTGCCGGCCCGCCGCGCACGGCCTTGATTTA
>JADLES010000305.1 GCA_020845995.1 Burkholderiales bacterium
AGCTGACGCAGCCCATGTAAAGGCTCGCGGTAAGCAGCGGCTCGAGGCCCCTGCCGACGATGAACTCGGTCGAGCCGCCGCCGATGTCCACCACCAGGCGCTTCTTCGGCGCCGGCGGCATCGAGTGCGCGACGCCAAGATAGATGAGGCGCGCTTCCTCGCGGCCAGCGATGATCTCGATGGGGAAACCCAGGGCTTCCCTGGCCTCGCGCAGGAACTGCGGCGCGTTCTTCGCCACGCGCAGCGCGTTGGTGCCGACCGCGCGCACCGCGCTCTTCGGCAGCCCGCGCAGGCGTTCGCCGATGCGCTCGAGCGCTTCCAGCGCGCGCGCCTGCGTGGCGCGGTCGATGCGCTTCTCCGACGTGAGGCCCGCCCCCAGGCGCACCACTTCGCGCAGGGTGTCGAGCGGATAGATCTGGCCGTCCACCACGCGCCCCACCTGCAGATGGAAGCTGTTGGAGCCGAGATCGACGGCGGCGAGCAGGTCGGGGCGGGCCATGGCCGCGACGCTAGCACCCTGGGGAAAACCCCGCAAATCAGCGAAGTAGGCGCGTTACCCCTGCCTGCAATCGGCCTGGTGTAGGCTGTCTTCGAGCGCAGGGCTCCGCTCGGCTCCCCATGGTCCGAAAAAACCTCCCGCCTTCGCATTTCCTCAATCGCGAGCTCGGCCTGCTCGAGTTCAACCGGCGCGTCCTCGCACTGGCGGCGGACGATACGGTGCCGCTGCTCGAGCGGCTTCGCTTCCTGACCATCGTCTCCTCGAACCTGGACGAATTCTTCGAGATCCGCGTCGCCGGGCTGAAAGAGCAGATCAAGGCCGGAATCAGGGAGTCCGGCCCGGACGGCCGCGGCCCGGCCGAAGTGTTCGAACTGGTGTCGGCGCAGGCGCACGCGCTGGTCGGCGAGCAATACCGCCTGCTGAACGGCGTGATCCTGCCGGCGCTGGTCAGGCAGGGGGTGGTGTTTCCGCGCCGGGCGGACTGGACCGAGGCGCAGCGCGCATGGATCCACGACTACTTCCTGCGCGAGGTGCTGCCGGTGCTCACGCCGATCGGCCTCGATCCGGCGCACCCGTTCCCGCGCGTGCTGAACAAGTCCGTCAACCTCGCCGTCGAGCTGGAAGGCAGGGACTCCTTCGGGCGCAAGTCGCGCGCGGCGATCGTGCCGGCGCCGCGCGCGCTGCCGCGCCTGGTCCGCCTGCCCGCCGACGTGGCCGGCGCCGACTACGCGCTCGTGCTCCTCGCCTCGATCCTGCGCGCGCACGTGGACGAGCTTTTCGCCGGCATGCAGGTGAAGGGCTGCTACCGGTTCCGCGTCACGCGCAATTCGGACCTGTTCGTGGACGAGGAGGAGATCAAGAACCTGCGCATCGCCGTGCAGGGCGGGCTGCTGCAGCGCCACTTCGGCGACGCGGTGCGGCTGGAAGTCGCCGACGACTGCTCGCCGCAGACCGCCGAGTTCCTGCTGCAGCAATTCGGCCTGTCGGAAGCGGACCTGTACCGGGTCGAGGGGCCGGTCAGCCTGTCCCGGCTGAGCGAGGTGCCCGACCGGGTGGACAAGCCGGAACTGAAGTACCCGGCGTTCCGGCCCGCGCTGCCGCCTGCGCTCGCCGGGCAGCCCGACCTCCTCGCCGCGCTGAGGAAAGGCGACCTGCTCCTGCACCACCCTTTTGAATCGTTCGGCCCGGTCATCGATTTCATCCGCACCTCGGTCACCGATCCGCGCGTCATTGCCATCAAGCAGACCGTCTATCGCACCGGCACCGATTCGGAGCTGATGGAAATCCTTATCGAGGCAGCGCGCCAGGGCAAGGAAGTGACCGTGGTGGTGGAGCTGATGGCGCGCTTCGACGAGGAGGCGAACGTCAACTGGGCCGCGCGCCTCGAAGAGGCGGGCGCGCACGTGGTCTACGGCGTGGTCGGCCACAAGACGCACGCCAAGATGGCGCTGGTGGTGCGGCGCGAGGACGGCCCCCAGGGCAGCGTGCTGCGGCGCTACGCGCACCTGTCGACCGGCAACTACCACCCGCGCACCGCGCGCCAGTACGCCGACTTCGGCCTGATGACCGCGCGCGAGGAGATCTGCGCCGACGTCAATGACGTCTTCAAGCAGCTGACGGGCCTGGGGAAGTCCAGCCGGATGAAGCACCTGTGGCTGTCGCCCTTCACGCTGCACAAGCGGGTAGTCGCGGCGGTGAGGAACGAAGTGCGCCTCGCGAAGGAGGGAAAGCCCGCGCGCGTCATGGCGAAGATGAACGCGCTGCTCGAGCCCGAGTTGATTGAAGAGCTGTACGCCGCTTCGCAGGCCGGCGTGCAGATCGACCTGCTGGTGCGCGGCGTTTGCGCCCTGCGGCCGGGCGTGCCGGGGCTCTCGGAGAACGTCCGCGTGCGCTCGGTGGTGGGGCGCTTCCTCGAGCACGCGCGCCTGTTCTACTTCCACAACGACGGCACCGAGGACGTGTATCTTTCCAGCGCCGACTGGATGGACCGCAATTTCTTCCGCCGCATCGAGCTGGCTTTCCCGGTGCTCGACCCGGTCCTCAAGGGCCGGGTCGTGCGCGAGGGACTGCAGGCCTACCTGGAGGACGCCAGCCAGGCCTGGACGATGCGCGCCGACGGCGGCTACGATGCGCCCGCCCCCAGGCGGGGCCGGCCGCGGCTCGTGCACGAGGAGCTCCTGCGCATGCTTGCGCCAGCCGCCTGAGACTCAGGCGGGCGCCGTGGCGCGCGCTCGCGCGGGAAGCCCGATGGCGAGGAACGCGCCAAGAACGTTCACTCCCGCGGCGATCAGCACCGCGCCGCCGTAGCCCTGCGTTCGGTCGTAGAGCAGGCCCGCAATCACAGGCAAGCCGATCGCCGCCGCGCACCAGGCGATGTAGAGACGGCTCGCGATCAGGCCGAAGGCGTTCTTCGGCCAGTACTGGGCGATGGCGGCGGCGGTGAGGCCCGAGACGAAGCCGTAGCCCATGCCGATCATGGCGAGCGCGGGTAACGCGGCCGCCGGGCCTGCCCAAAGCGTGAGTACGAGAGCGCCGGCGAACGACCACAGGTGCGCGCCCGCGGCGACGCGCGGGACCGAGAAATGGTCGACCAGCCAGCCGCCGGCAAGGCGCGCGACCGCGACCGCGCCCGTGATCCCCGAAGTAGCGGCGAGCGCGAGCGCGGTCGTGCCGCCATAGGCGAGAATGATTCCGGCCGCCTGGCTCATGACCATCAGTCCGGCGCTCGCGGCAAGGAAGAAGACTGAGCCGAGCCGCAGAAAAAGCGCCCAGCGCATGTCGAGGCTTCCCGCAGCTTCCGCGCCGCCGTCGTGCATGCGGATGACCGCGAGCCTGAGCAGCGTCGCGCCGATGGCGCACGCGGCGAAGACAGCGAGCGCGAGGCCTGCCAGCAGCGGGCGTAGACCGAACGCGGCGACTGCCCAGCCAAAGAGCGGCGCGCCGAGCATCGCACCCAGCGGAAACAGGCCCACTACGTAGCCGTTGGCGAGACCGATCTTTCCTTTCACGGTCTGGTTCACACCCTGCTGCACGAGGATGAAGCCCACGCCGGCGCCCAGCCCGAACAGCACGCCATAGCCGATCGCGAACTGCGCGAGACCCTCCGCGCCTGCGGCAAGCAGCAAGCCGCCCGCGCTGCACGCGCCGCAGGCGAGAGCGAGCCGGGGCGGGGACAGGGCGCCGTAGAGCCGCGGCGCGAGATTCATGCCGACGGTGAGCGTGATCGTGGCGAACCCGAAAACCGCGCTCGTCTCCGCCCGCCCGACGCCCAGCATCGCCTCCAGCGGTTTCAGCAGGACGCTGAACGCGTACAGCGTGCCGAAGGGCAGGTTGAGTACGGTGGCGGCGGCAATCGCGGCTGCCGACCGTCGCCGGGGCGTCAGCTGCATCGCGCCAGCCTGCGCCTACAGCGTACCCGGGAAAGCTCCCCCATCGAGGAGCAGGTTCTGGCCGGTGATGTAGCCGGCGTGCGCGCTGCACAGGAACGCGCAGGC
>JADLES010000306.1 GCA_020845995.1 Burkholderiales bacterium
ACCGGGCCGGCCGCGGATGTCGGCAAACGGGAGGCGATCGGCGCGCAGGCGGCGATCGACGCGATCAACGCCGCGGGCGGCGTCGCGGGAGTGCCGATCAGGCCATTCTTCGCCGACGAGGGCGCGAACCCGCAAGAGGCGATCAGCGCGGTGCGCAAGGTCGCGGGCGACGACAAGGTCCTGGCGATTGTCGGGCCGCACTACAGCAGCACGGCGGAAGCGACCTTCCCGCTCGGCAACCGCCTCAAGGTCGTGCAAATCGCCGTCGCCTCGTCGAAACCGGGCGTCGCCAAGGCGAATCGCCCCTACGCGTTTCGCAACACGCTCACCGAAGACAAGATCGCCGACGCCGTCGTCAAGACGGCGATGAAGCGCTACGGCTTTCGCAAGGTGGCGATCATCAGCGACGTGAAGGATGCGGTGGCGAAGTCTCTCGGCACCGCGGTGCTGCCGGCGGCGCTGCAAGCGAACGGCGTCGAGATCCTGACCGGCAAGGACCCGGTCTCCTACCAGACGGGCGACCTGAGCTTCACCACGCAGGTGACGCGCCTGAAGGCGCTCAACCCGGAAGCCATCGCGCTCGGCTCGGTCGGGCCGGATGCACTGAACATCATTCTCGAAGCGCGCAAGCAGGGAATGAAGCAACCGTTCTTCGGCACCGCGCCGCTCATGGAGGGCAATCTGCCCGAGCGCGGCGGCAAAGCGGTCGACGGCGTGATCACCGGCGGCGTATGGCACGAATCGATGGACGATGCGCGCAGCAAGGCGTTCAAGGAGGCGTACGCCAAGCGCGCCAAGACGCTCTACCCCGGTTCTTTCACGCAGACGCCCGACTATTACGCGGCCAATGCCTGGGATGCGGTGTACATGATCGTCGAAGCGGTGCTGAAAGGCGGCGTCACCAACCGACCCGATGCGCTGGAGGCCGATCGCGAGCGCGTCATGCGCTACTTCGAGGGTCTGCGCGACTTCAAGGGCGTCGACAGCAAGGGTTTCAACGCGGACGGAGACGGCGTGAAGGACGTCATCGTCATGGAGGCGCGCGGCGGTCGCTGGCAGGTCGTCGGCTCGCGCTGACGCGCGGCTCGCAGGCGGAGCGCGCGATCCGTGTTCGGGCAGCAGCTCGTCAACGGCATCACGCTGGGCAGCACCTATGCGCTGATCGCCATCGGCTACACGCTGGTGCTCGGTGTGTTGAACAAGCTGAACATCGCGCACGGCGAGTTGTTCATGGCGGGCGCGTTCGCGGCAATCGCCCTGGCGGCCGCGGGCGCGCCGCTGCCGCCGAGCCTTCTTGCCGCCTTCGCGGTCGCAGGCCTGATCGCGGTCGCGGTCGAGCGGGTGTGTTTTCAGCCGCTGCGGCGCGCGAGCTTCCTGTCGCCGATGCTGACGACGGTTGCCTTCGGCATCCTGCTGCAGAATATCGCCACGCAGCTTTTCGGTTCGGAGCCGTCGCGCTTTCCGCACTCCGCAGAAGGTTCGCAGCTTGCTCTGGGCCCGGTGACGATTTCCAGCGCGCAGATCGCGATTCTCGGCACGGCCTGCGCGCTGATGGTCGGGCTCGACCTGCTGATCCATCGCACCCGCTGGGGGATCGCGCTACGCGCCACCTCCGATGATCCGGAAACGGCCGCGCAACACGGCATCCATCCGTCGCGCATCACCATCGCGACCTTCTTCCTTTCCGGCGCGCTCGCCGGCGTCGCCGGCGCGCTCACCACGCTCGTGTACTCGCAGGTGACGCCGACGATCGGCATTCGCCAGGGCTTGATCGGCATGGTCGCCATGGTGATCGGCGGCATGGGCAGCCTGCGCGGCGCCCTGATCGGCGGCATGGTGCTCGGCTTGATCGAAACGTTCAACGACGCCTATTTCCAGGCGGGGTTTCGCGATTTCGTCACCTTCTCGGTGTTTTTCGCCTTTCTCATCTTCCGGCCCGAAGGGCTTTTCGTCGCACGCTCGATGCGCTGACGATGAACGTCTACTACGAAGGCGTCGTGGCAACCATGGGCATCAACATTCTGCTCGCGCTCTCGGCGTACGCCATGCTCGCCACCGACCGCCTGTCCCTCGGCAACGCCGGGTTCATGGCCATCGGCGCCTATGTCTCGTCGTATCTCACCGTCATTTCCGGCTGGGCCCTGTACCCGGCGCTCGCGCTCGGCGCTCTGGCCGCGGCCGTGGCTGCTGCACTGGTCGGCCTGCCGGTCCTGCGCCTGCACGGCATCTACTTCGTCATGGCCACGCTGGCGTTTGGCGAGGTGGTGCGCACATTCTTTCAGAACTTCGAGCCGACGGGCGGCGCCTACGGCATGCGCGGCATGTCGGGCACCTCGGTCGGCATGATCTATGCCTTCGTCGCCGGTTTCTCCCTGCTCTTCCTCGCCTTCGAGGTTTCGCGCGCCGGACGCACCACCTACGCGGTACGCGACGACGATCAGGCCGCCCGTTCGGTCGGCGTGAACGTGGTCGCGGTTCGCCAGCTGGCGTTCGTCTGGGGGGGATTGATCGCCGGCGTCGCCGGCGCGCTCTTTGCGCATTACGCGCTCTACATCGAGAGCAACAATTTCGGCTTTCTCGTCTCGGCGTTCGCGGTGCTGTTCGTCATCCTGGGCGGCATCCAGACCTTCTGGGGCGCGCTGCTTGGCGCGGTCGTGCTGACGCTCTTGCCCGAGATGCTGCGCTTTCTCGCCGACTGGCGGCTGTCGGCTTTCGGGGCGCTGCTCGTAGCGCTGATGGTGCTGCGTCCGGAAGGGCTGCTGACGCGCGCCGCGGTGCGGGGCATCTGGCGCCGTTCCCTTGGGCGCCGGACGTGAGCGTGATCCTCGAGGCGCGGGCGCTTTCCAAGCGCTTCGGCGGCGTTACCGCGGTGGAGGATCTTTCCTTCGGGGTCGAGACAGGGGAATTGCTCGGCCTGATCGGGCCAAACGGCGCCGGCAAGACCACGGTGTTCAACCTGATCACCGGCGTGCACCGGCCCTCGGCGGGCGAGGTGGTGCATCGGGGCACGCGGCTTTCGGGTCGCGATCCGGCGGCGATCGCACGCCGCGGCGTCGCGCGCACGTTCCAGAACATCCGCTTGTTTCCGAGCCTGAGCGTGCTCGAGCACATCCTGGTCGCCCAGGCCTGCCGTGCGCGCAATCGCTTCGCGCGGTACTGGCCGTTCCTGACGGCCGGCGAGCGCGCCAGGCGAAGCGAAGCGCTCGCGCTGCTCGCAGAGGTAGGGCTGGAAACGCGCAGCGACGAGCAGGCGGTGCATCTTCCCTACGGCGCGCAGCGACGCCTGGAGATCGCGCGCGCCCTCGCGACCTCGCCCGATCTGCTGCTGCTCGATGAGCCGGCCGCCGGGCTGAACGATACCGAAACGCGCGAGTTGCGCGGACTGCTCGAGCGGCTGCAGCGCCAGGGTCACACGATCGTTCTCGTCGAACACGACATGGCGCTGGTGATGAAGGTCTGCTCGCGCATTATCGTGCTGAATTTCGGCCGCCTCATTGCCTCGGGGCCGCCGGCGCAGGTACGCGCGAATCGCCAGGTCATCGATGCCTACCTAGGCGTTGCGGGCTGAGATGCTGCGCGTCGAGAAGCTCTGCGCGGGCTACGGCGAGATCCAGGTGCTCAACGACGTGACGCTGCACGTCGCGTTCGGCGAGATCGTCGCCATCGTCGGCGCGAACGGCGCAGGCAAGACCACCCTGCTGCGCGTGATCATGGGTTCGCTCGGCGCGCGCAGCGGCAGCGTAAGCTTCGACGGGCGGCGGCTGAGCGGCCTTGCCCCGCACCGCATCGCCGCCTGCGGCGTGCGCCTCGTTCCGGAGGGCCGGCGCGTCTTCCCGGCGCTCAGCGTCGAGGAAAACCTGCTCGTCGGGGCGATCCTGCGCAGCCGGGTCGAGGCGGCCAGGGAGATGGAACGGATGTACGCGCTGTTTCCGGTGCTCGCCGAGCGCAGGCGCGCGCCCGCGTCGACGCTCAGCGGCGGCCAGCAGCAGATGCTCGCGCTCGGCAGGGCGTTGATGGGCAGGCCGCGGCTGCTCGCGCTCGACGAGCCGTCGCTCGGCCTTGCGCCGATCGTTGTCGAGTCGATCTTCCGCTCCCTCGCCGAGTTGCGCTCGGCCGACACCTGCATCCTGCTGGTCGAGCAAAACGCCCGCAAGGCGCTGGCGCTCGCGGATCGCGGCTACGTGCTGGAGAACGGCCGCATTGCGCTCGAAGGCAAGGCGGACGATCTCAGCCGCGACCGATCCGTGATCCATGCCTATCTCGGCGGCGAAGAAGGCCGCGAGGCGGGCGCATGAGCGCGCGCAGCTTCGACGCGCTCATCATCGGCGCGGGGCACAACGGCCTGGTGCTCGGCGGCTATCTCGCGCGCGCCGGCCTCAAGGTCTGCGTGCTCGAGCGGCGGCTGGAGGTGGGCGGCGGGCTCAGCACCGAGGAGATCACGCTCCCCGGCTTTGCCCACAACCTGCATTCCTACTTCCACGACACCATCAACATCATGCCGGCGTACACGGACCTGGAGTTGCAGCGCTTCAATGCGCGCTACGTCCAGCCGCCGGTGCAGGCCGGCATGATCCTGCGCGACGGCCGGGCGCTCTGCCTGTACGACGACCTCGACCGCACCTGCGAGAGCATCGCCCGGTTCTCCGCGCGCGATGCCGCGGCCTGGCGGGAGATCGTAGAGAACTATGGCGAGTTCTGCGCCACGGTCATCGTTCCGGCGCTCTACAGCCCGCCGGCCAGGCCCTCCGAGCAGATGCTCGTGATGGAGAACTCCGCCGAAGGCATGGAGTGGCTGCGACTCGGTCGCATGACCCCGCTGGAAGTCCTTGACGAGTGGTTTGAGAACGAACACGTCAAGGCGCTGGTGCTGCACCATCTGCCGGTTCCGCGGGGCGTCCTGCCCGATTACGCCGGGCTGGGAACCGTGGTGCCCCTGGTGGTCAGCCAGGCGGAGCGCTCGCAGATCGCTCTCGGCGGCTCGCACGTCACCGCGCATGCCCTCTGGCGCGCGCTGCTGCGACACGGCGGCGAGGCGACTTCCTTCACGCACGTCGCCAAGATCCTGGTCGAGGAAGGGCGAGTGCGCGGCGTGCGCACTGCGGAGGGGGACGAGTTCCATGCCCCGCTCGTCGTCAGCACGATCGACCTCAAGCAGACATTTCTCGACCTGGTGGATGGCGAACACCTCGATCCGCGTTTCCTGAACAAGGTGCGGCACCACCGGATCGACGAGTTTTCCATCTTCGCCGTTCACCTGGCGCTGCGCGAGGCGCCGCGCTTCGCGGTGCGCGAGGGCCATGAGGACGTCAATTGCGCCCTGCGGCTGAATATCGGTTTCGATTCCCCGGCCGATTTTGTCGAACTGCTGGCGCAGATCCGCCTCGGGCAGCTGCCCGACAAGCTCGCCTTTATCGCCAGCGTGCCGACCTGGTTCGATCCGTCACAGGCGCCGCCCGGACACCACACGGCCTTTCTGTGGCAGCTCGCGCCCTATGAGATCCGCGGGGCGAAATGGGAGGACGTCGCCGAGGACTACGCGAACCGCTGCATCGAGCGCTGGCGCGAATACGCGCCGAACCTGACGGCGCGGAATATCCTCGCCGTCGCCACGCAGACGCCACGAGACATCGAGCGGCGCATCGTCAACATGGCGCGCGGCGGCGTCTTCATGGGGCGCACGCATCTCGCGCAGATGGAGCATTTCCGTCCGCTGCCCGAACTGGCCCAGTTCCGCACCCCGATTCAGGGCCTGTACCTGGCCGGCGCCTGCATGCACCCGGGGGGCGGCATCATCGCCGGGCCGGGCGTCATCGCCGCGGATATCCTTTTCGACGACCTGAAGCTGCCGAAGTGGTGGGAGCGGTCCGAGCAACCCGTTTGAGAACGAGCGTCCCAATCAATGATCAAGATCGAAAACAGCTTTCTCGTCGACCGGCCGGCGGCGAGCGTTTACGCGGTGTTCGACCAGGTGGAGAACATCGCGCATGCCTTCCCGACGGTGCGCGAGGTCAAGGTCATCGACCGCGATCGCATGGATATTGCCATCGTCCTGAAGATGGGGCTGATGGCGCTCGACAGCAACGTCTCGCTGGAAATCGCCGAGCGCAACTCGCCGGTGCGGCTGATCGCCAAGGGGGTCGCCATTCCCGGCAAAGGACTGGCGAGCGCCGCGCGGATGGTCGACAACGACGGCAGGACGCAGCTGACGATGACTCTCGACATCGAACCGCTCGGACCCGAGAGCAGCAGAATCCGCTATTGCCTGCTCGCGGACGCGCACGGCAACCTGAAACGGGTCTACGACGCGGTCATCAAAGGGCAGCGCGCGAAGCTCGAAGGCGGATTTATCGAGAACGTCAGCAAAATAATGGGCGCGGCTGTGCGAGCCGAGACAGGCGCGGCGACGCACAGCTCCTGAGCGAACCGCATCGACCGAAACGGCAAGCGCCCTGGCCCTCAAGATCCTCGACACCTGCATCGCCTGCGCCGCGTGCCTCGAGCCGTGCCCGAACGGCGCGATCACCGAAGGATTGATCTTCGTCATCGACGCCGAGCGCTGTGCCGAGTGCGTGGGCGACGCGGATGCGCCCCAGTGCGTGCCGCAGTGTCCGGTGGATGCGATCGTGCCCGACGAGGCGCGCCGCGAGAACGCGGCCGAGCTGCTGGACCGGCGACAGCGCAATCGCGCCCTCGAAGGGTCCGGCAAACCGTAGCGCGGAGGCAGGCGATGAAAGACGAGTACGACGGCATCATCATCGGCGCGGGACACAACGGCCTGATCAGCGCCGGCTATCTCGCCCGGGCGGGGCTGCGTGTGCTGCTCATCGAGCGCCATCTCGAGATCGGCGGCGGGCTGGACGCCCATGAGGGCGCGCGTTCCGGTTTCTGGCATAACGTGCATTCGGTGAACCATCGCGGCGTGTCCGACCTCATGTGGTACCGCGACCTGCAACTCACCGAGATGGGCCAGGAGTACCTGCAGCTGCCGGTCACGGTGGCGATGCTGGGGCGCGACGGCCGGGCGCTCCTGTGGTATGCCGCGGAACCCGAGCGCACGGCTTCCTCCATCGCCCGCTATTCGGCCAAGGACGCGCGCGCCTACCTCGAGCGGCATGCCGAATTCGCCGAGATGGCGCGCGAGATCTTCTTCGTCGAGCAGTATTCGCCGCCGCTCCCTTTCGAGGAAAAGCGCGCGCTGCTGCAAAAAAG
The DNA here is from genome assembly GCA_020845995.1 of Burkholderiales bacterium. Taxonomy (GTDB): domain Bacteria; phylum Pseudomonadota; class Gammaproteobacteria; order Burkholderiales; family SG8-39; genus RBG-16-66-20. Next base: position 7,210 of record JADLES010000306.1, read on the forward strand.
CCGCGCCGGCCGGCGCTATCTCGAATGGCAGCCCTATTCGATCAACGAGGCGGTCAGCCGGATGTTCGAGAACGACGCCGTACGCGGCATGTTCGCGTTCCTGTCGGTGGTGCGCGGTTTCGAAGTCGATTCCCGGGGAATGGGCATGGTCGCGGCGGCGGCGATCGGCTCCGGCGTCCAGGCGCAGATGTCGCGCGGCACCTCGCACAAGCTCGCCCACAGCCTGCACAAGATGGTTGTGCGCGCCGGCGTCGATCTGGTCGAGAGCGATCCAGCCGCGCGCATCCTCACGCGCGATGGGCGCGCCGCGGGCGTGCGCACGGCGAGCGGTCGCGAGTTCTTCGCGCGCAAGTTCGTGATGAGCGGCCTCAACCCGCAACAGACGTTTCTCGACCTGCTTGAGAAAAAGCACGTGCCGGCGCAGTTCGCGGCGCGCGTCGAGCGCTTCAAGTACTCCAACACCACGCCGCTATTCACGCTGCACCTCGCGCTGCGCGAGCCGCTGCGCTGGAAGGCCGCCGAATCCGAACCGGACGTCGACAAGGCCTTTTACCTGATCGCCGGTCTCGAGGGTCTCGGCGACATCGTTTCGCTCTACGAGGATGCGCAGCGCGGGCGCTTGCCGCGCGCACTGCAGCTCATCGGCGCGCAGCCCTCGGTGCACGATCCGAGCCAGGCGCCGCCGGGCCAGAGCACGGCGTTCTTCTGGCAGGTGGCGCCGGGCGAACTGTGCGCCGAGGAAGGCGGGCGCGAGCGCTGGGACTCGATTCGTGAAGTGTTCAGCGCGCGCTGCCTGGCGCATCTCGGACAGTACGCGACGAATCTGACGCCCGCGAACATCGTTAGCCGCTTCGGTCTCACGCCGCTCGACATCGAAAGACATCTGCCGAACATGCGCGGCGGCGACATCCAGGTCGGTGAAGTGAGCGAGGCGCAGTTTCTCGATCGACGGCCCTTTCCCGAATGCAGCCAGTACCGGACGCCCGTTCCGGGACTCTACCTGTGCGGTTCGAGCACCCACCCTGGCGGCAACATCACCGGCGCCCCGGGCTACAACGCCGCGGGGATCGTCTGCCGCGACCTCGGCATCGATCCCTGGTGGCGGCCGGTCGACGCGGCCACGCATTGGCGTAACCTCGCTCATCGCGAGGCTGGCCCACCGGGTGACGCCGAACAAGCGGAGCGGTCATGAGACATCAGGGACGTACCGTCATCGTCACCGGCGGCGGCAGCGGACTGGGCAAGGCATTCGCGCTGCGCCTCGCAGAGGAAGGCGCGAACATCGTGGTGGCCGACATTGCCGGCGCGCAGGCGGCGGCCGCGGAGATCGCCCGCACCTGCGGCGCGAGAACGCTCGGCCTGAAGGTGGATGTTTCGGCGGAAGAGGACGCGGCGCGCATGGCCGAGAATGCCGTCGCGGCGTTCGGCGCAATCGACGTGCTGATCAACAACGCGGCGCTGTTCTCGACGATCGAGCTGCGGCCTTTCGAGCGGATTCCGCGCGCGGAATGGTTACGGCTCCTCGAAGTAAACGTGCTTGGAGTCGCGCTGTGCTGCAAGGCCGTGGCGCCGCAGATGCGACGGCAGAAGCGCGGGCGCATCGTCAATCTCGCCTCCGGCGCACCGCTCAAGGGAGTGCCGCTCTTCCTGCACTACATCGCCAGCAAAGGCGCGGTAATCGCCATGACGCGCGGGCTGGCGCGCGAGCTCGGACCCGACGGCATCACGGTGAACGCGCTCGCCCCCGGCTTCACGATCACCGACGCGGTGGAGCGCAATCCGGGACACCTGAACTTCAGCCGCGATGCGGCGCTGCGCACGCGCATCCTCCCGAGGGATGAGCGGCCGGAGGACCTGGTCGGCGCGATGAGCTTCCTCGCGAGCGACGACGCGGCCTTCATGACCGGGCAGACGCTCGTGGTCGACGGGGGATCGGCGCTGCTGTAGCGGCCACGCGCGCACGTCGCGTCAGGGCCGGCACCAGCAATCCGGGCGAATCCGGAAAACGCGCCGCGCGGTGCCGCCGAGCATGGCGGCACGATGGACATCGCCCAGGTACGCGCCCTCGATCACCCGCGTTGGCTCGGGGTCCTGGATCGGCATCGGGCAATCCGAACCAAGCATGATCCGCTCGGGGGAAGCCTGCTTCGCCAGGAATCGCAGCGCCTCCACGTCATAGACGCATGAATCGAAGAACAGCGCTTCGAAGCCCTTGCGCGGGTCGGCGTACTTGCCGCGTCCGAGTTCATACGTGCGCGAGAGCCGACCCAGCGCGTAGGGGAGCGCGCCGCCGCCGTGGGCGACGACCAGCTTCAAGCCGGGAAACCTCGACAGATGTCCTGAATACAGGAATCTCGTCATCGCTATCGTCGTTTCCGCGACTCGCCCGACGGTGTTGACGAGCTCCGGATCGGCGAGCCGCGGATCGCCACAGGCGAACATCGGGTGCAGGAAGATACCCGCCTCGAGCCGCGCCGCTGCCTGCCAGAACGGGTCGAGATCGGCATCTTCAAGCGAGCCGCCGCCGGTGCCCCGCGGGCTCGTGCCGATCATGGCGCCGGCAAAACCCGCATCGATCGCCTCTTCGAGGACCTCGGCGGCGAGCCTGCCGTCCTGCAGCGGTATCGAGGCAAGAGGCGTGAAACGCTTCTCGTCACGCAATGCCTCGCGCAGGCAGCGATTGATGTATCGACTCCAGGCAAGCCCTTCCTTTGGCGCGAGTTCGTAGCCCTCGGCGTCGGTCCAGAGACCGACGAGCTGATGGTCGATGCCGTTCGCGTCCATCCATGTCCGCCGGTCGGCGAGGTCTGACAGCCTCGCGGCGATCGCTCGCGTCGGCGCGCCGTCAAGGAACTGCAAGCGACGACCTTCTGCGTCGTTGCGCAGCCGCACACCTGGAAATGCGCCTGCGTTCCCGTCGAATTCGTCGTACAGCTTCTGCGGGATGAAGTGCGCGTGCACATCGATGACCATCGGCTTCGGCATGAGGTTGCGGCTCCTTTTCAGGTCGTCTCCAGGGGATGGACTGGGTCGTAGCGGCGCCCGCGCCGAGCCGCCGCGAGGCGCGCTCTTGCGGCCCGACTCGCTCTCTTCGGGTTCCGCCCGGGACTAGTTGTCATCGAGCGCGCCGTCCAAGTGCCGCTCCTCCGCCCAGGACAGGATCCGCCAGCCCTCTGCCCCGCCCTCCACGCGGTTGATGCCGCAGTTCGGGATGCGGAAATCGCGCGGCGCCGAGATCGACATTCCGGTCGCCGCGCGATACAGGTTGTCGAGCACCCCGCCGTGCGTGAACACGAGCACCTCGCCGCCCGGGTGCGCGGCGGCGATGCGCCGCAGGCAGGCCATCGAGCGCTCGTGGAAGGCGCGCAGGCTCTCGCCCGAGGAGAACTCGTAATCCGGCTCGCGCGCAAGGAAGCGCGCGTAGTCCGCTGGAAACCTCTCTTTCACCTCGGAGTAGGTGAGTCGCTCGAAGATTCCGTAGTTCCGCTCCCGCAGGTCCCGTTCCAGCAGGACCTGGAGTGAAAGCCGCTCCGCCGCCGGCTGCGCGGTCTGCCGCGCGCGCGCGAGGTCGCTCGAGTAGACCGCGTCGAAACCTGCGCCGCCCAGGACCGTCGCCGCCGCGCGCGCCTGCGCGAAGCCCACCGCGTTCAGCGGCACGTCGAGCTGCCCCTGCACGCGGTGCTCCGCGTTCCAGGCGGTCTCGCCGTGGCGCACGATGCACAGGCGGGTCGAATGCGGCGCCGTCATTTTCCGCCCGAGCCCATCGACATCACCGCGGCCACCACCACCAGCGCGCCGGCGACCTGCAGCGGGGCGACCGCCTGGCCGAGCAGCAGCCAGGCCATGCCGAGCACCGCGATCGGCTCGAAGTTGAGGATCGCCATGTTGTTGACCGCGCCCAGCCTGGGGAGCACGACAAAGAGCGACGTGATCGCGGTGCCGTAGAACGCCGTGAGCAGCGCGAGCGCGATCCAGCCAACGCCGTCGGCGGGCAGAACGAAGTCGCCCGCGGCCGCGCCGCCGGCGATCGCCGCCACCGCCACCACGCTCATGGTGAGGAAACTGCGCAGCCGCCCGTCCACGCCGCCCAGCGTGCGCGCCGCGAGCAGCATCGCGGCGGCGAAGGACGCCGCCGCGCCGCTCGCCCAGAGGACGCCGGCGCCGATCTCGCCCCAGCGCCCCGCCATGTCCCCGCTCCTGCCCCAGACATCCAGCGCGAACGCGAGTCCCGCCAGCGCCACCGGCATCGCCACCAGCATGCGCGGCGCCGGCCGCTCGCCGCCGCTCGCCCAGGAAAACAGCGCGAGCAGCATTGGGTGCGTGTTGAAGGCGAGCAGCGCGAGCGCGACCGGGATCACCGCGACCGCCGAGTACAGGCAGTAGCTCTGCACGGCAAGCAGCAGCCCGACCAGCAACGCGCGCGCCAGCGGCCGCCGCGGAACCGCGAGCGGGACGCCGCTCAGGCGCAGCAGGCCAAGCACGAACAGGGCGGTGCCCGCGGAGCGGAACGCCACCGCGGTGGTGACGTTGGCGCCGTGGTCGAAGGCCACGCGCGCGGCGACGTGGTTGCTGCCGAACACGATCGCGATGAGCAGCATCAGCGCGACCCCGGCCCAGCGGGGAATCGAGGAATCGCTCAAGGAGGGCGCAACGTCGCGTCAGCCGGCGCGGATGCCGCTGTCCTTCACGATCCCGCCCCAGCGCCCGAGCCGCATGTATGTCCCCTCCGCCCGGATTTTACCGCCCGCGGTACCATCTGCGCCGGCCATGGCGATCCGCGCCCTCAGCTTCGACACCGGCGGCACCATCCTCGACTGGCATCGTGGCATCCGCGAGGCGTTCGCGCGCGCCGGCGCCGCGCGCGGCCTCGGCGCCGACTGGGCGGCGGTCACCAACGAGTACCGGCGCCGCTCGCTGCGGGGCATCGTCAACGCCGAGCGGCCGGCGTACAACTTCGATGACGTGCACCGCGCGAAGCTCGACGAGGTGATCGCCGAGTACCGGCTGGAGGCACTCACCGCGGAGGACCGCGACGCCATCTGGCGCGCGTGGCGCGCGCTCGATGCCTGGCCCGACTTCGCGCCGGCCGCCGCGCGCCTGCGCAGGCGCTACATCGTCGCCTCGTTCACGCTCCTCACCACCTCGCTGGTCATCGACGTGTCGAAGAAGAACCGCATCGACTGGGACGCGATCATCTCCTGCGAAATGATCGGCGTGTACAAGACGCGCCCCGAGGCCTACCGCACCGCGGCGAAATGGCTGCAGCTCGAGCCCGCCGAGATCCTCATGGTCGCCTGCCACAACTTCGACCTCGACGCCGCGCGCGCCTGCGGCTACCAGACGGCATTCGTCCGCCGCCCGGACGAATGGGGCGCGGCCGGTCCGCCGGATCCGAACCCCAACCCGGCCTGCACCTACGCAGTGGATGGATTCGCCGAGCTCGCCGATCGGCTGGGCGCCTGATCGTCCTGGGATCCCGAGGGGGCGGCGGCTGCTCGGCGCAACGCTGAGGCGCGGCGGCTAGACCGCGCGCACCTGCACGAGGTCTGTGTGGCCCTGCAGGATCTTGTCGATACCGTCCTGCTTGAGCGTGCGCATGCCGCCCGCTATCGCAGCGGCGCGGATCTCCGCGATCGGCGCGCGCGCCTGCACGAGGCGCTTGACCGCGGCGTCGGCCACCAGCAGCTCGTACACGCCCAGGCGTCCCAGGTAGCCGATCTGGTTGCAGCGATCGCAGCCCTCGGCCCGGTAGAGGACGATCGCGCCGTCCTTGTTGCCGTGGCGCTTGCGCCAGGCGAGCAGCAGCGCGGCCGGGTCGCCGCCCGAGTCGCCGCAGTATTCCTGCGCCAGCTGCTCCAGCTCGTCCGTCTTCGGGGTGTAGTCGGCCTTGCAGGCCTCGCACAGCCGGCGCACCAGCCGCTGCGAGAGCACGCCGAGCAGCGCGTCGGCGAAGTTGAACGGGTCCATGCCGAGGTCGAGCAGCCGCACCACGCTCTCGGGGGCGCTGTTGGTGTGCAGCGTCGAGAGCACCAGGTGCCCGGTGAGCGAGGCCTCGATGCCGGTCTTGGCGGTCTCGGCGTCGCGCATCTCGCCGACCATGATCACGTCGGGATCAGCGCGCATGAAGCTGCGCATCGCCGCGGCGAAGGTCCAGCCCACCTTCGGGTTGACCTGCACCTGGCGCAGGCCCGGCTGCGCGATCTCGATCGGGTCCTCCGCGGTCCAGATCTTGCGCTCCTCGGTGTTGAGGTGCCCGAGCAGCGAGTGCAGCGAGGTGGTCTTGCCCGATCCCGTCGGGCCGCACACCAGAAACAGGCCGTGGCGCCGCGCCATCAGCTTCTTCACCGCCGCGAGCGCCGCCTCGTCGAAGCCGAGCCGGTCCAGCTTCACCGGCGTGGCGGCTGAAAGCAGGCGCATCACCACGTCCTCCAGCCCGTTGGCGGTGGGGATCGTCGCCACGCGCAGCTCGGCGCGCGCCGGGCCGAAGCGCCCGAAGTCGATCTTGCCGTCCTGCGGCCGGCGCCGCTCGGTGATGTCGAGCTGGCTCATGACCTTGATGCGCGAGAGCACGGCGCGGCGGAACTTGGCCGGCAGCTCGAGGTAGGTGACCAGCACGCCGTCCTTGCGGAAGCGCACGCGCGTGCCGCGGCCCTCGGGGTTGGACTCGATGTGGATGTCGGAGGCCTTCTGCTCGATCGCGTCGAGGATGATCTTGTTGACCAGCTTCACCAGCGTGGTGTCGTCCTGCCTGGCGTGGCGCTCGTCGAGCTCGATCTCGGCGCTCTCGGCGGCGAGCTGCGCGGTCAGCTCGCCGATATGCGTGTCGGCTTCCGACGACCGCGCCTGCGGCAGCGCCGCGTCCTTGAGCGCGGCGTGCGCACCCGAGGCCTCGAACTGGCCCGGCGGCCCGTAGTTCTTCAGCAGCGCCGCGCGGATGTCGCCGGCCGAGGCCATCACCGGCAGGAGCTTCGAGCCGACGACGAAGCGCAGGTCCTCCATCTTCGTCATGTCCATCGGGTTGTCGACCGCGACCACCAGCGACTTCTCCGATTCGGCGAGCGGCACCACCTGGTAGCGGTAGGCGACGTTGGAGGGAATCTTCTTCAGGATCTCCGGCGCGACCTCGAAGGCGCGCAGGTCGATGAACGGGATGCCGAGCTTGCGCGCCATCACCGCGTTGATCACCTCGGGCTCGACCACGCCCATGTCGGCGAGGATCTGGCCGAGCGGCAGCGTGCGGTTGCGCTCCTCGATGGCGAGCGCGTCCTTCAGCTGCGCGTTGCTCAGGTAGCCGAGCTCGACTAG
>JADLES010000307.1 GCA_020845995.1 Burkholderiales bacterium
AAGCCCTCGTCGCGCGCGTTGGCGATGGCGCGACCGGAGGCGGCCCATGGGAATTTGGCGACGCCGACCTTGCGCCCTGCTTTCTTCGCCTCGTCCTCGGTGAGCCCCACCCAGGCGATCTCCGGGTCGGTGTAGGCGACCGAAGGCACGACGCGCGCGTCGAAGTGCGACTTCCGCCCGGCGGCCGCCTCGGCGGCGACGTGTCCTTCGTGAACGGCCTTGTGCGCGAGCATCGGGTTGCCGGCGATGTCGCCGATCGCGAAGATGTGCGGCACGCTGGTGCGCATCTGCGAATCGACCGGGATGAAGCCGCGCTCGTCGATCGCCACGCCCGCCTTCTCCGCGCCGATCGTCCTGCCGTTCGGCGTGCGGCCGACCGAGACCAGCACCATGTCGTAGAGCTGAGGTTCCTGGGGCGCCTTCTCGCCCTCGAACCACACCTGGATGCCCTGCGCCGTGGCTTCCGCCTTCGCGGTCTTCGTCTTCAGCAGGATGTTGTCGAAGCGGCGCGCGTTGAATTTCCGCCACACCGCGACGAGGTCGCGGTCCGCGCCCTGCATCAGGCCATCGAGCATCTCGACCACGTCCAGGCGTGCGCCGAGCGTGGAATAGACCGTGCCCATCTCCAGGCCGATGATGCCGCCGCCGATGATGAGGAGCTTCTTCGGCAGGTTCTTCAGCTCGAGCGCGCCGGTGGAATCGACGATGCGCGGATCCTCGGGGAGGAACGGGAGCTTCGCCGCCTGCGAGCCCGCGGCGATGATCGCATTCGCGAAGGTCAGCGTCGTTTCGCCTTGTTTCGTTCTTACCTTGAGTTGATTTTCCCCGGAAAAAGAACCTGAACCCTCCACAACTGTCACTTTCCGCATCTTCGCCATCGAGGCGAGGCCGCCGGTGAGCTTGCCCACGACCTTTGCCTTGAAGGCACGCAGCTTCTCCAGGTCCACTTCCGGCGCGCCGAAGGCGATGCCATGGTCCTGCAGCGCCACGGCCGCATCCATCACCGCCGCGGTATGCAGCAGCGCCTTGGAGGGAATGCAGCCGACGTTGAGGCACACGCCGCCGAGCGTCGGGTAACGCTCGACCAGCACCGTCTTCATGCCGAGGTCGGCGGCGCGGAACGCGGCCGAATAGCCGCCGGGGCCGGCGCCGAGCACCAGCATGTCGCAGTCGAAATCTGCCGAGGGCTGGGGTTGCGGTTTCGCAGGTCGAGGTTCTTCTTTCTCAGGCGAAGGGACGGAGGACGCGACGCCCGCACCTTCCAGCCTCAGGATCACCGAGCCCTGGGAAACCTTGTCGCCCAGCTCGACGACGATCTCCCTGATCACCCCCGCCTCGGGTGAGGGGATCTCCATGGTCGCCTTGTCCGATTCGAGCGAGATCAGCGATTGCTCCTTCGAGACGGAATCGCCAGGCTTCACCAGGATCTCGATGACCTCGACATCCTTGAAATCGCCGATGTCGGGGACCTTGACTTCCCGAGGGCTGGCCATCTAGAGCAGCGTGCGGCGGATGTCGGAGAGCACGTTCGCCAGGTAGGACGTGAAGCGCGCCGCGAGCGCGCCGTCGATGACGCGGTGATCGTAGGAAAGCGACAGCGGAAGGATCAGCCGCGCCTTGAAGAGGTCCTCGCCCTTCTCGCCCTTGCCGGAGTACAGCGGCTTCAGGTAGGACCGGGAAACGCCGAGGATCGCCACTTCGGGCGCGTTGATGATCGGCGTGAAGGCGCTGCCGCCAATGCCGCCGAGGCTCGAGATCGAGAAGGTGCCGCCCTGCATGTCGCCGGGCTTCAACTTCCTGTCGCGCGCGAGCTTCGAGATCTCCGAGAGCTCGCGCGCGAGGTCGAACACGCCCTTCCTGTCGGCATCGCGCACCACGGGTACCACCAGGCCCTCGGGGGTGTCGACCGCGACGCCGATGTGGAAGTAGCGCTTCAAGACCAGATTCTCGCCCGTCTTGTCGAGCGAGGCGTTGAACTCGGGGAACTGCCGCAGCGCGGTCACGCTCGCCTTGATGAGAAAGGCGAGCATGGTCAGCTTGAAGCCGCGCTTCTCCGTTTCGGCGGTGTTGGACTTGCGGAACGCCTCCAGGTCGGTGATGTCGGCCTCGTCGAACTGCGTGACGTGCGGAATCATCACCCAGTTGCGGTGCAGGTTCGCCGCCGAGAGCTTCTGGATGCGCGAGCGCGGTTTGAGCTCGACCGGGCCGAACCTGGCGAAATCGACCTCGGGCCAGGGCAGCACGTCGAGGACGCCGCCGGCCCTCGCCGCGGCCGGCGCCGCTTGACCGGCGGGTCGCCGCATCACGTCCTTGACGAAGGCCTGCACGTCCTCGACGACGATGCGGCCCCTGGGTCCGCTACCCCGCACGCGCGCGAGATCGACGCCGAGCTCGCGCGCGAACTTGCGGATCGACGGGCTCGCGTGCGGCAGCGAGGCCACCGCTTCGCGCGGCTCCGTGGGCACGGGCTCGGCCTGGGTCACCACCTGCGCCGCGGTCCGCGCGGGCGCCGGGGGCGGCGTCGCGGCCTTCGGCGGCGCGCTCGCCGGCTCGCGCTTTCTTTCCGGCGCCGTTTCCTGGCTACCGGGACCGAGTTTCAGGATCAGCGAACCCTCGGAGACCTTGTCGCCCAGCTTGACGACGAGTTCCTTCACCACGCCCGCTTCGGGCGAGGGGATCTCCATCGTCGCCTTGTCGGACTCCAGCGAGATCAGCGATTGCTCCCGCGCGACCGAGTCGCCGGGCTTGACCAGGATCTCGATGACCTCGACGTCCTTGAAGTCGCCGATATCGGGGACGAGAACGTCCTTCATACCGTGGTCGGGTCCGGCTTCTCCGGGTCGATGCCGTACTTGCGGATCGCGTCGGCGACCGTTTTCGCCTTCGCCTGCCCCGATTCGGCGAGCGCCTTGAGCGCCGCCAGGACAACGAAGGTGCGGTTCACCTCGAAGAAGTGTCGCAGCTTGGCGCGCGAATCAGAGCGGCCGAAGCCGTCGGTGCCAAGCACCTTGTAGACGCGGTCCCTCGGCACGAACGGACGGATCTGGTCGGCGAAGGTCTTGATGTAGTCGCTCGCCGCGACCACCGGGCCGGGGTGCGTCTCCAGGCATTGCGCGACGTAAGGCAGGCGCGCCCTGGCTTCCGGGTGCAGCAGGTTCCAGCGCTCGGCGGCGAGGCCTTCTCGCCGCAGCTCGGTGAAGCTGGTCGCGCTCCAGATGTCCGCGGCCACGTCCCAGTCCTTCTCGAGCAGCTCGGCCGCCGCCTCGACCTCGCGCAGGATCGTGCCCGAGCCGAGCAGCTGCACCCGCAATTTGTGCTTTGCGCTTGACTCCTTCAGCAAATACATCCCCTTGAGGATTCCCTGCTCGGCCCCCTGCGGCAGCGCCGGGTGCTCGTAGTTCTCGTTCATCAGCGTGATGTAGTAGTACACATCCTCCTGCTCCGCGATCATGCGGCGCAGGCCGTCGTGGATGATGACCGCGACTTCATGGCCGTAGGCCGGGTCGTAGCACACGCAGTTCGGAATCACGGAGTACAGCACGTGCGAATGGCCGTCCTCGTGCTGCAGGCCTTCGCCGTTCAGCGTGGTGCGTCCCGCGGTGCCGCCCAGGATGAAGCCGCGCGCGCGCTGGTCGGCCGCCGCCCAGGCAAGGTCGCCGAAGCGCTGGAAGCCGAACATCGAGTAGTAGATGTAGAACGGCACCATCACCTGGTTGGAATGGCTGTACGAGGTCGCCGCGGCGATCCAGGAGGACATCGCGCCGGCTTCGTTGATTCCTTCCTCGAGGATCTGCCCGGACTTGTCCTCGCGGTAGTACATCACCTGGTCCTTGTCGACCGGCTCGTACTTCTGCCCCTCGGAGGAATAGATGCCGAGCTGGCGGAACATTCCCTCCATGCCGAAGGTGCGCGCCTCGTCGGGCACGATCGGCACGATGCGCCTGCCGAGCTCCTTGTCGCGCAGGAGCGCCGTCAGGATGCGCACGAAGGCCATGGTGGTCGAAATCTCGCGCCCCGCGCCCGAGCCCTTCAGCACCGCCTCGAACGCCTGCAGCGGCGGCACGGCGAGCGCCGCATCCGCCTTGCGGCGCCGCTGCGGCAGGAAGCCGCCGAGCGCCCGGCGGCGCTCGAGCAGGTATTTCATCTCGGGCGAGTCCGCGGGCGGCACGTAGAACGGCAGCTTCTCCAGCTGGTCGTCCGGGATCGGGATATTGAAGCGGTCGCGCAACTCGCGGATCGTCGCGAGGTCCACCTTCTTCAGCTGGTGGGTCGGATTCTTCGCCTGGCCCTGCTTGCCGAGGCCATAGCCCTTGATGGTCTTGGCGAGAATCACCGTGGGCTGGCCCTTGTGCTTCACGGCCGCGGCGTAGGCGGCGTAGATCTTGTGCGGGTCGTGGCCGCCGCGATTGAGGCGCCAGATGTCCTCGTCGGTCATGCGCGAGACCATCTCCAGCAACCTGGGGTGCTTGCCGAAAAAGTGCTTGCGCACGAAGGCGCCGTCGTTGGCCTTGAAGTTCTGGTATTCGCCGTCGACCGTGTCCTCCATGATCTTGCGCAGCAGGCCGTCTCTGTCGCGCGCAAGCAGCGGGTCCCAGTAGCCCCCCCAGATCAGCTTGATGACGTTCCAGCCGGCGCCGCGGAATTCGCCTTCCAGTTCCTGGATGACCTTGCCATTGCCGCGCACCGGCCCATCCAGCCGCTGCAGGTTGCAGTTGACGATGAAGATCAGGTTGTCGAGCTTCTCGCGCGCCGCCATGCCGATCGCGCCCATCGACTCGGGCTCGTCCATCTCGCCGTCGCCGCAGAACACCCAGACCTTGCGGTTGCCGGTGTGCGCGTGGCCGCGCGCCTGCAGGTACTTGAGGAACCGCGCCATGTAGATGGACTGGATCGGCCCCAGGCCCATCGACACGGTGGGGAACTGCCAGTAATCGGGCATCAACCAGGGGTGCGGATAAGAGGACACGCCCTTGCCGTCGACCTCGCGCCGGAACTCGAGCAGTTGCTCCTCGGTAAAACGCCCTTCGAGCAGGCCGCGCGCGTAGATGCCCGGCGAGGAATGCCCCTGGAAGTAGATGAGGTCGCCCCCATGCCCCCCGCTCTCCGGATTCCCCGAGGGCGCGTGCCAGAAGTGGTTCTGGCCGACGCCGAACAGCGTGCCCACCGAGGCGAAGCTGGCGATGTGGCCGCCCAGCTCGTCGTCCGACTTGTTGGCTTTCGCCACCATCACCATGGCGTTCCAGCGGCAATAGGAGCGGATGCGTTCTTCCAGCGCGGGGTCGCCCGGCGAGCGCTCCTCCATGTGCGGCGGAATGGTGTTGACGTACGGCGTGAACGGACTGTACGGCAGGGTGACGCCGGAATTGCGCGCCTTCTCGGTGAGCTTCTCGATCAGGTAGTGCGCGCGCTCGCCGCCCTCGCGCTCGAGCACCGCTTCCAGCGCGTCCAGCCATTCCTGGGTTTCAAGACTGTCGGCATCGTTGGCCGCGGGCTGCTGTGGAACGGCGGACATGGCTTCCTCCGGCTCGGGGCGAGTGGCCCGGAACGCTGAACGGGGTGATTTATAGTATGCCATGGCCGCCAAAATTCTCGACGGAAAATCGCTCGCGGCGGAGGTGCGCGGGTCGCTGAAAAGCGCGGTCGCGTCGCTGGCCGACCGCGGCGCGCGGCCCGGGCTCGCGGCGATCCTCGTCGGCGAGGATCCGGCGTCGCGGATCTACGTGCGCAACAAGGCGCGCGCCTGCGAAGAAGCCGGGGTGCGCTCGGAAATTCACGAGCTGCCGCAAGGCGCGCCGGAACGCTCGCTGCTCGAGCGGATCGCGGCGCTGAACGCCGACCGCGCGGTGCACGGGATCCTGGTCCAGCTGCCGCTGCCGCGGCAGATCGACGCGCAGCGCGTGCTCGCGGCGGTGTCCCCCGCGAAGGACGTGGACGGGTTCCATGCGCAGAACCTGGGCGCGCTGCTGCAGGGCTCGCCCGGGTTCGTACCGGGCACGCCGGCGGGCGTGATGCGGCTGCTGGACCACGCCGGCGTCCGCGTCGCCGGGGCGCGCGCGGTGATCCTGGGACGCTCGACGATCGTGGGCAAGCCCCTCGCTCTCCTGCTCTTGCAGAATGACGCCACCGTCACCATCTGCCACTCCAGAACGCGCGAACTGGCATCGCTCGCCCGGGAGGCGGATATCCTCGTCGCGGCCACGGGCAGGCCGAAACTTGTCACCGCGAACATGGTCAAACCGGGCGCCTGCGTCGTCGACATCGGGATCCACCGCGCCCCCGACGGGCGCATCGTCGGCGACGTTGACTTCGGCCCGGTCAGCGAGGTGGCAGGCAGTATCACGCCCGTGCCGGGCGGCGTCGGGCCGATGACCATCGCCATGCTGATCGCCAACACGGTACGCGCCGCGGAACTTTCGAATGCACAACCCGCTGCTTGATTTCTCCGGCTTGCCGCGCTTCGGCGAGATCCGGCCCGAGCACGTGGCGCCGGCCGTGGCTGCGCTGCTCGCCGAGGCGCGCGCCGCGCGCGAGCGCGCCGCGGCCGCACCACTGACATGGGAGGGCTTCATCGCGCCGCTGGAGGACGCCAACGAGCGCCTCGGCCGAGCCTGGGGCCTGGTCGCGCATCTGCACGCGGTGATGGACGCGCCCGCGCTGCGCGAGGCATACAACGCGGCCCTGCCGAGGGTCACGCAGTACTGGACCGAGCTGGGCCAGGACACCGGGCGCTTCGAGAGGTACAAGCAGCTCGCCGCCTCGCCCGCGTACGCGGACCTCAACGCCGCCCGTCGCAAGATCATCGACAACGCGCTGCGCGACTTCCGCCTTGGCGGCGCGGAGTTGCCCGAGAGCAGCAAGCCGCGCTACGCGGCGATCCAGGAGGAACTCGCCTCGCTCGCCGCGAAGTTCTCCGAGAACCTGCTCGATGCGACGAACGCCTGCGGCATCGCGATCGCGGACGAAAAGCGCGTGGCGGGCATCCCCGCCGACGCGCTCGAGGCGGCGCGCGCCGAGGCGCGCAAGCACGGCGAGTCGGGATGGCGGTTCACGCTGCACATGCCCTCCTACCTGCCGGTCATGCAGTACGCGGACGACCGCGCGCTGCGGGAGAGGATGTACCGGGAATCGGCGACGCGCGCTTCCGAGTTCGGCAAGCCGGAGTGGGACAACACCGCGATCATCGCGCGCACGCTCGACCTGCGCGCGCAGGGCGCGCGGCTGCTCGGCTACGGCAGTTTCGCCGAGATCTCGCTCGTGGCGAAGATGGCGCGCAGCCCGGCGCAGGTGCTGGAGTTCCTGCGCGATCTGGCGCGGCGCGCGCGGCCCTTCGCCGAGCGCGATCTCGCCGACCTGCGGGCGTTCGCGGCGGCCGAGCTCGGGCTGGACAGGCTGGAATCCTGGGACCTCGCCTATGCCTCGGAGAAGCTGCGCGCCCGCCGCTACGCGTTTTCCGACCACGAGGTGAAGCGGTATTTTCCCGAGCCACAGGTGCTCGCCGGGCTGTTCGGGCTCGTGGAATCGCTCTACGGCGTGCGCGTCGTGCCCGCGCTGGCGCCGGTCTGGCACGAGGACGCGCGCTTCTACGAGATCGAGGGGCCCGGCGGCGAGCCGATCGGGCGGTTCTATCTGGACCTCTACGCGCGCGAGTCCAAGCAGGGCGGCGCATGGATGGACGGAGCCATCTCGCGCCGGCGCCTTGCCGCGGGCGTGCAGTTGCCGCTCGCCAGTCTCAACTGCAACTTCTCGCGGCCGGTCGGAGGCAAGCCCGCGCTGTTCACGCACGACGAGGTGATCACGCTGTTCCACGAGTTCGGCCACGGCCTGCACCACCTGCTCACGCGGGCCGAGGAGCTCGGCGTCTCGGGCCTGTCCGGGGTCGAGTGGGACGCGGTCGAACTGCCGAGCCAGTTCATGGAGAATTTCTGCTGGGAATGGGACGTGCTCGCGGGCATGACGCGGCACGTGGACAGGGGCGATGCGCTGCCGCGCGCGCTCTACGACAAGATGCGCGCGGCGAGGAATTTCCACTCGGGGCTCGACATGCTGCGCCAGCTCGAGTTCGCGCTCTTCGACATGCGCCTGCACGCGGAGCACTCGCCCGGCGCCGCGC
The DNA here is from genome assembly GCA_020845995.1 of Burkholderiales bacterium. GTDB lineage: Bacteria > Pseudomonadota > Gammaproteobacteria > Burkholderiales > SG8-39 > RBG-16-66-20. The sequence continues at coordinate 8,111 of JADLES010000307.1, forward strand.
GCAGCGCGCTCCAGTTGCTGGACGAAGTGCGCCGCGAGGTCGCGGTGGTCGTGCCGCCCGCATGGAACCGGTTTCCGAACGGCTTCGGGCACATCTTCGCCGGCGGCTACGCCGCCGGCTACTACAGCTACAAGTGGGCCGAGGTGCTCTCCGCCGACGCCTACAGCCTGTTCGAGGAGCAGGGCGTGCTCAGCGCGGAGGCTGGGCGCAGGTTCCGCGAGGAAATCCTCGCCGTCGGCGGCAGCCGCCCGGCGGCCGAGTCGTTTCGCGCGTTCCGCGGCCGCGATCCGAGCGTCGATGCCCTGCTGAGGCACAGTGGTATGATTCCCGCATGATCCTGCGGGTTTTTTCCCTCGCCTCGCTCGCAGCCGTTCTGGCCATCGCGCCCGCGCAAGCGCAGCAGTACCGGTGGATCGACCGCCACGGCAACGTCCAGTTCACCGACACGCCGCCGCCGCCGGGAGCGAAGGACGTGCGCACGGTCGCGGGCGCGACCGCGGCGCCCGCCTCCGCATCGATGCCGTACGAGGTCGCGCGCCTGCAGGCCGATTTCCCGGTCGTGCTCTATACCTCGCCCAGCTGCAAGGCGGCATGCCAGCTCGCGCGCGACGCGCTCAACAAGCGCAGCGTGCCATTCAACGAAGTCCAGGTCTGGAACGCGCCAACGATCGCCGAGCTGAAGCGCGTGTCCGGCGGCGAGGAAGTGCCGGCGCTGCTGGTCGGCCGCGAGGTGCAACGCGGCTTCGAGGAGAGCGCCTTCGACCTGCTCCTCGACAGTGCGGGCTATCCCAAGGCGGGCGCCTTGCCGCCCCTGTCGCAGAAAGCGCCGCCTCCGCCCGAGGGTTACTCGACGCCCGAGAAGCCCAAGCCCGCGCCGGCCGCGCAGGGCGCGGAGAAGCCGGGGCCCTACGACACGAGCCGCCTGCAAGGCCCGCCCCCGAAAACCGGCCCCTACAGCGTTCCCGGCGAAACCAAGTAGCCGGTGGCTCGCGGGATGAA
>JADLES010000308.1 GCA_020845995.1 Burkholderiales bacterium
ATCGAGCCCCGCGGTTAACGAGTCCACGATGCCCTTCATCGCCAGCGGGACGCTGACGTTGGCGAGCTTTGCCGAAACGAGGAAGACCAGCGCGAGCGCGACGCGGCCCCGGAACTCCAGCAAATAGGGCAGCAGCATCCGCATCGAGCGCCATTCGTTGCCGCGGAGGCTCTTCTGGTCCGGGATCGAGCCGTGGTGGCCGTGCGTTGCCATCGAGGGGGGCGATTCTAACTTCCGCGCGTTGGCCGAACCCCTTGACCCCGCAGGCCGGAGCACCTACAATTCAAACGTTTGTTTGAATGGAAATCGCCGTGAGCCTGCGACAGATCAAGCCGCCGCACGAGACACGCACCCGCATTCTCGACGCCGCGGAGGAGCTGTTCATGCTGCACGGCTTCGAGGCGACCTCGATGCGCCAGCTCACCGCCAAGGCGGGCGTCAATCTCGCGGCGGTGAACTATCACTTCGGCTCCAAGGACGCGCTCATCGAGGCGGTGTTCCGCCGGCGCCTGGACGTGATGAACGCGGCGCGCATCGCCGAGCTCGACCGCCTGGAAAAGGAGGCCGCCGGCCGGCCGCTCGCCACCGCGGCCATCATTCGCGCCTTCATCGGCGCGGGCCTGCGCATGATCGAGGACGCGAGGGGGGGCGGCCGCAATTTCATCCGCCTCCTCGGCCGCACCTACACCGATCCGCAGAAGCAGATCCGCTCGCTCATCGGCCAGCTGTACGCGCCGGCCATGGAGCGCTTCAAGGGCGCCTTCGAGCGCGCGCTGCCGCAGATGCCGCGCGACGAGCTCGTCTGGCGCATGCATTTCATGTTCGGCACGCTCGCCTACACGCTGGCGGCGACCGACACCGTGCAGCTCATCGCCGGGTGCAAGCCCGAGGACCGCTACGACGCCCGGCTGCTGGAAGCGCGGCTCACCGCTTTCCTGCAGGCCGGCCTGCTCGCCCCGCTGCACGAAGCGAAGGACGTCAAGAAAGCCGCTTGAACCGAGGACCAGGGTCCACGAGGAGGTCTCATGCCCGACATCGCCGCATTCACCGCAATCACCGTCGCAGTCCTGCTGCTGCTCGCCTACTTCCAGGCGCCGATTCTCGTCTGGACCATCGCCGCCGGCGCGATGCTCGGCAGCTGGGCCGCCTCATTCGTCTGGTCGGGAACCGCGATCGGAGTTGTGTTCGGGATCTTTGCCGTAGTGGCGGTCATCCTGAACGTCAATTTCCTCAGGAGAAAAACCATCAGCGATCACGTCCTCGCCATCTTCCGGCGCATCCTGCCCGACATGTCGCAGACCGAGAAGGAGGCGATCGACGCGGGCACGGTGTGGTGGGACGCGGACCTCTTTTCGGGCAAGCCCGACTGGAACAAGATGCTCGCCATCCCGGCGCCGCGGCTCTCCGCCGAGGAGCAGGCCTTCCTCGACGGCCCCTGCGAGGAAGTCTGCGCGATGACCAATGACTGGGAGGTCACGCACGAGCGCCTGGACCTGCCGCCGCAGGTCTGGCAGGTCCTGAAGGACAAGGGCTTCTTCGGCATGATCATCCCGAAGAAGTACGGCGGCCTCGGCTTCTCCGCGCTCGGTCACTCGGCGGTGGTGCAGAAGCTTTCGACGCGCTCCAACGCGCTCGGCGTCAGCGTGATGGTGCCGAACTCGCTGGGGCCCGCCGAGCTGCTGCTCCACTACGGCACCGACGAGCAGAAGAACCACTACCTGCCGCGTCTCGCCAAGGGGCTGGAGATCCCCTGCTTCGCGCTCACCAGCCCGGAGGCCGGCTCGGACGCGGCCGCGATTCCCGACTACGGCATCGTCTGCAAGGGTAGCTACCAGGGCAAGGAAGTGCTCGGCATGCGCGTCACCTGGGACAAACGCTACATCACGCTTGGCCCCGTGGCGACGCTCCTCGGCCTCGCCTTCAGGCTCTATGACCCGGAAAATCTTCTGGGCGGCAAGGAGGACCTCGGCATCACCTGCGCGCTCGTGCCGACGAACCATCCGGGCGTCAACATCGGCCGGCGCCACCTGCCGCTCAACGCCGCGTTCCAGAATGGCCCGAACTCCGGCAAGGACGTGTTCATGCCGCTCGACTGGATCATCGGCGGGCGCGACTACGCGGGCAAGGGCTGGATGATGCTGATGGGCTGCCTCGCCGCGGGCCGGTCGATCTCGCTGCCGACCTCGTCCGCGGGCGGCGCCAAGGCGCTGGCGCGCGTCACCGGGGCGTACGCGCGCGTGCGCAGCCAGTTCAAGACGCCGATCGGCAAGCTCGAAGGCGTGGAAGAAGCGCTCGGGCGCATCGCCGCCAATGCCTACATGATGGACGCGGTGCGCGTCATGACCGCGGGCGCGGTGGACCTGGGCGAGAAGCCGGCGGTGATCTCGGCGATCGCCAAGTACCACATGACCGAGCGGGCGCGCGCCTGCGTCAACGACGCGATGGACATCCACGGCGGCAAGGGGATCTGCTTGGGGCCCGACAACTGGGTCGGCCGCGGCTACCAGGTGATGCCGGTGGGGATCACGGTGGAGGGCGCCAACATCCTTACCCGCACGCTGATCATCTTCGGCCAGGGCGCGATCCGCTGCCACCCCTACGTGCTGCGCGAAATGCGCGCGGCGAAGGAGATGCAGGGCGCGGCCGCCTCGATCGAGTTCGACGACGCGTTCACCTCGCACATCGGCCACACCATCTCCAACGGCGTGCGCGCGTTCGTGCACGGCGTCACCAGCTCCCGCCTCGGCCAGACGCCGCGCGAGGGCGCGCCCGAGACGCGCCACTACTACCGTTTCGCCTCGCGCCTTGCC
>JADLES010000309.1 GCA_020845995.1 Burkholderiales bacterium
CGGGGTTCGTCGGCAGCCGGATCACGATGTCGCTCGCGGCGATCGGCCAGGGCGCATCGCCGCTGCAGGTCGGGGTCCTGATGTCGCTGTACGCGCTGGTGCCGATGTTCATGGCGGTGCACGCCGGGCGCATGATCGACCGTGCCGGCGCATTCCGGCCGATCGCCGCCGGCGGCGCGCTGCTGGCGCTGGCGGTGGCCGTGCCTCATGCCTCGCACGCGCTGCCGCTGCTGTTCGCATCGGCCACGGTGGCCGGCATCGCGTTCATGGTGCAGCACATCGCGCTCAACCACGTGATCGGCAACCTCGGCGACCCGGCACGGCGGCCGGTGAATTTCAGCTGGTTCGCGCTCGGCTACTCGGTGAGCGGCTTTCTCGGGCCGCTGCTCGCGGGCTTCGCCATCGACCTCGCCGGCCACGACGCGGCGTTCCTGCTGCTCGCGCTGCCGCCCGCAGCCGGCACCGTGCTTCTGCTCTACCGGCGCGGGGTGCCGACGGCCGGGCATCGGCCCGAGGCGGGCGGACGCAGCGTCGCCGATCTGCTGCGCAATCCCCGCCTGCTGCCGGTGTTCTTGTTCAGCGGACTGCTCGCCGCGGGCTGGGACCTGTACACCTTCGTGATCCCCGTCTACGGCTCGCAGATCGGCCTGTCGGCTTCGGCCATCGGCGTGGTCATGGCCGCCTTCGCGCTCGCGACCTTCGCCGTGCGCCTGGCCATGCCCTCGATGGCGCGCCGGCTGCGGCCCTGGGCCGTGATCGGCACCGCGTTGGCGGTGGCGGGCGTCGCCTACGCGCTGTTTCCGCTCGCCCGCGAGGCGCCGCTGCTAATGGCGCTGTCCTTCCTGCTGGGCCTGGGCCTGGGCTGCGCGCAGCCGATGGTGATGGCGGTGCTCTACTCCGCGTCGCCGCCGGGCCGCCAGGGCGAGGCGGTGGGCGTTCGGACCACCATGCTCAACGCCAGTTCCACCTTCATGCCGCTCGCTTTCGGCGCGCTCGGCTCGGCGGTCGGCATGGCGCCTGTCTTCTGGATCGTGGCGGCGACGCTGCTCGCCGGCGGCTGGCTCGCGCAGCGGCGGCGGTAGAATTCCTTCCATGCGCCGCGCCTCCCTGTCGCAGTTCCTCATCGAGCGCCAGCGCTCCGGCCGGATCAACGCCGACCTGCGCCTGCTGATCGAGACCATCGCCCGCGCCTGCAAGGCGATCAGCACGCGCGTCAACAAGGGGCCGCTGGGCGGCGGCCACGGCAACGCCGGCACCGCCAACGTGCAGGGCGAGCTGCAGAAGAACCTCGACCTGATGTCGAACGAGATCCTGCTCGAGGCCAACGAATGGGGCGGCAACCTGGCGGCGCTCGTTTCCGAGGAGATGGAGGACGTCAAGCCGACGCCCACCCACTACCCGCGCGGCGAGTACCTGCTGCTCTTCGACCCGCTCGACGGCTCCTCGAACATCGACGTCAACATTTCGGTGGGGACGATTTTCTCGGTGCTGCGCTGCCCGCAGGGCCCGGATGGGCAAATGCGGGTGCCCGACGAGAAATGCTTCCTGCAGCCGGGCCGCGAGCAGGTCGCCGCCGGCTTCGCCGTCTACGGCCCGACCACGCAGCTGGTGATCACCGTGGGCGACGGCGCGTATGGATTCACGCTCGATCGCGAAACCTATACTTTTGTTCTGACTCAGGAACAAATACGAATCGCCGAGGACACGGCGGAATTCGCCATCAATGCCTCCAACATGCGGCGCTGGGAGCCGCCGGTGAAGCGCTACATCGACGAGTGCCTCGCCGGCAGCGACGGCCCGCGCGGCAAGGACTTCAACATGCGCTGGGTCGCCTCGATGGTGGCCGACGTGTTCCGAGTGCTCTCGCGCGGCGGCATCTTCCTGTATCCGCGGGACTCCAAGAACAAGGAAGGGCGCTTGCGCCTCATGTACGAGGCGAACCCGATGGCCTTCATCGTCGAGCAGGCGGGCGGCGCCGCCACCGACGGCGCCACGCGCATCCTCGACATCCAGCCGCAGAAGCTGCACCAGCGCATCGCGGTGGTGCTCGGCTCGAAGAACGAAGTGAAGCGCGTCACCTCGTACCACAAATGAAAAAAGCCGGGGGATCGCCCCGGCCTTTTCTCCCTGCGAAATCGGTTACTTGAGGTGCTTGTTGACCAGCTTGGTCATTTCGAACATGGAAACCGTCCCCTTGCCACCGAACACCGGGCGGAGCTTCTCGTCGGCGTTGATGTTGCGACGGTTCTTCTTGTCCTGCAGGCCATTGCGCTTGATGTAGGCCCAGATCTTCTTGGTCACCTCGGTGCGGGGCATCGAGCCGCTGCCGATCACCGCCGCGAGCGTCGCGGTCGGGTTCATCGGCTTCATGAACGCGGCATTCGGCTTGCGCTTCTTCCCCGCCTTCTTCGCTTTCTTCTTCGCCATCAGTTTTCTCCTCAGATCGAACAATTACGGAACAGTTGGGATCCCGTGATTCCTCCCGCCAGCGTGCGCGGTGGGCGAACAATGCCGAATCCAGAGCGGC
>JADLES010000310.1 GCA_020845995.1 Burkholderiales bacterium
CCGAACCAGCGCTTCAGCGCTTGCGGGTCGGTCCATGCCCGCCAGACTTTCTCCGGCGCGACGGCGAAGTGCCGCCGGAGGACGAGCGAGGGCTGGTCCTTGAGGGCTGCCGGTTCCATGTCTGCAATTCCTCCTGCTGGTAAAGGTAGCGGGCGAGCGAATCGAGCCGCTCGCTCCAGAATTTCTCGTAGCGGGACATCCAGGCCGAGGCGGTCCTCATCGGCTGCGCCGAAAGCTCGCAGCTCACCACCCGTCCCTCCTTCTCGCGCGCGATCAGTCCCGCGTCCTCGAGCACGCGCAGGTGCTTGAGGAATCCCGGCAGCGACATGTCCGAGGACGCCGCCAGCTCGCTCACCGCGCAGCTGCCGCCGGCGAGCGACTCGAGCACGCCGCGGCGCGTCGGGTCGGCGAGCGCGCCGAACACGCGGTCGAGCACGGCGTCTGTATACTTAACCATAAGGTTTACTATTTACGCCGGCATCCGGGCGCTGTCAAGCATGCCCCTACAATGACCGGGTGAATGCGCCGCGCGCCCGCCCCTACGATGGGCTGACTCCCGATGTGGTGCTCGACGCCCTCGAGAGCGTCGGCCTGCGCGGCGACGGCCGCCTGTTGGCACTCAACAGCTACGAGAACCGCGTCTACCAGGTGAGCCTGGAGGATGGCACCTACGTGGTGGCGAAGTTCTATCGCCCCGGACGCTGGACCGACGCGCAGATCCTGGAAGAGCACGGCTTCGCGCTGGAGCTGCAGGCCCGCGAAATTCCCGTGATCGCGCCCCTGGCGCCGAACCGGCAGACCCTGCATCCATTCAAGGCCTATCGCTTCGCGGTCTACCCGCGCCGCGGCGGGCGCACGCCGGAGCTGGAGGACGAGAAGGTGCTCGAATGGATCGGCCGCTTCCTCGGCCGCATCCACGCGGTCGGCGCCGCCGCCCCATTCCGGCACCGCCCCGCGTTGACCCTCGATACCTTCGGCGCCGAGCCGCGCGACTGGCTGCTCGAGTCGGGCCTGATCCCGGAGGAATTGCGGGACGTCTGGGCGGGCGTTTCCGCCGAGGCCCTGGAAAGAACAAGGCCATACCTTCAGGACACCAGGGCCCTGCGCCTGCACGGCGATTGCCACGTCGGCAACATCCTGTGGACCGACCAGGGACCGCATTTTGTGGACCTGGACGACGCGCGCATGGGGCCGGCGGCGCAGGACCTGTGGATGCTCCTCGCGGGCGACCGCGCCACCGCCGCTCGCCAGCTGAAGGCGCTGCTCGCCGGCTACGAGCGGTTCCGGGAATTCGACCGCGCCGAGCTGTCCCTCATCGAGCCGCTGCGCACCCTGCGCCTCGTCTACTACGCGGCCTGGATCGGCCGGCGCTGGGCCGACCCCGCCTTCCCCGCGGCCTTTCCCTGGTTCGGCAGCACGCGCTACTGGCAGGACCGCATTCTGGAATTGCGCGAGCAGACCGCCGCGATCGACGAGCCGCCGCTATCCGTATAATCCGGGCCTTTTGCGCCGCCAGCCGATGCCGCTCTTCGCCGCCACCGTCTTCACCAGCGCCTTCCTGCTGTTCCTGGTGCAGCCGATCATCGCCAAGCAGATCCTGCCCTGGTTCGGCGGCAACGCCGCCGTCTGGACGGTGTGCATGGTGTTCTTCCAGCTGGTCCTGCTGGGCGGCTACGCCTACGCCGACGCCGTGGCGCGCAAGCTCTCGCCGCGCGCCCAGGCCATCGTGCACAGTCTGCTGCTTGCCGCCAGCCTCGCCTTCCTGCCGATCCTCGCCGCCGAGGGCTGGAAGCCGGATGCGGACACCGATCCGACCGCGCGCATCCTGCTGCTGCTGGCGATGACCATCGGCCTGCCCTACTTCCTGCTGTCCACCACCGGACCCCTGGTGCAGGCCTGGTTCGCGCGCAGCTACCCGAGCGCCACCGTCTACCGCCTGTTCGCGCTCTCCAACCTCGCCTCGCTCGTCGCCCTGATCGCCTACCCTCCGCTCATCGAGCCGCTCGCCTCGCTGCAGACGCAGTCCTACGCCTGGAGCGGCGTGTACGTCGTCTTCGCGATCCTGTGCGCGGCCTCGGCCTGGACGGCGGCGAACGGCGCCTCGCCCGTTGCGCGGGAACTCGTGACAGGCCCGAACGACAAGACCTCCGCGCCAGGCGCATCGGACTACGCGCTCTGGCTCGGGCTCTCGGCGCTGGGTTCGCTGCTGCTCCTTGCGGTCACCAGCCACATCACGCAGAACGTCGCTTCGGTGCCCTTCGTCTGGATCCTGCCCCTCGTGCTGTACCTGCTCTCCTTCATCCTCGTTTTCGACGTGGGCGGCGGCCGCGGCCGCAGCGGCTGGTACTCGCGCGCCTGGGCCCTGCCGCTGCTCTTCGTCCTGATCAGCGCGATGGCCTACTACCTGTCGCAGACGCTGGGCGTGATGCGCATCCACTACAGCATCGGGCTGTATTGCGCGGGCCTGTTCGTCGCCTGCATGTTCTGCCACGGCGAACTGGCGGCGATGCGCCCGGCGCCGCGCTACCTGACGCGCTTTTACCTGATGATCTCGATCGGCGGCGCGGCGGGCGGCCTGTTCGTGGGGCTGGCGGCGCCGCGCATCTTCAGCGTCTACCTCGAGCTGCCGCTCGCGCTCATCGCCTGCGCCGCGCTGGCGTCGCTGCTCACCTGGCGCACGGCCGCCGCCGCGCGCGACCGCCGGCTGTACGCGGTGCCGGCGGTGGCGCTGGCCGTCGCCGGCGGCGCGGCCTGGCACGCCTGGGAATACCTCGACTACATCCGCACCGACGCACTGGTGATGACGCGCAACTTCTACGGCACGCTGCGCGTCAAGGAATACGACCGCGGCGAGGGGCCCCACTCCTCGCGCGCGCTGGTGCACGGCGTGATCAACCACGGCTGGCAGTACACCGACCCGGAGCTGCGCAGGGAGCCGATCAGCTACTTCGGGCCGGGCTCGGGCATCGCGCGGGCGCTCGATTTCTACGATGGCCGGCCGCGGCGCGTCGGCATCATCGGCCTGGGGGTGGGCTCGTTCACCGCCTGGGGCCGGTCCGGCGACTATTTCCGCGTCTACGAGCTCGACCCGGACGTGGTCAAGATCGCGCGCGAGCAGTTCTGGTACCTCACCGACGCGCGCGCCAAGGTCGACGTCGTCACCGGCGACGGGCGCCTGTCGATGGAGCGCGACCCGCCGCAGAAATTCGACCTCATCTCGGTGGACGCCTTCTCCAGCGGCTCGATCCCCATCCACCTGCTCACGCGCGAGGCGCTGCGCGCCTACCGGCGCCACCTCGCGCCCGGCGGCGTGATCGTCTACAACGTCACCAACCGTTTCGTCAACCTGGCGCCGCAGCTCAAGCTGGTCGCCGAGGCGGAAGGCATGCGCATCCTGCTGATCGAGGACAGCCCCGAGGACAACAAGTATTCGGGCACCTCCTACGTGCTGGTGACCGAGAACGAGCAGCTGGTCGCCGACAAGCGCTTCGCCCATGCCGCCGACATCGAGCCGATCAAGGGCCTCGAGACCTGGACCGACGGCCACAACAACCTGTTCAAGGTTGTTCGCTAGCGCACGGCCGGATCGCGCGCGGATTGAAGGTGCGGGACGCCGGGCGGTGGCGACGGCATTCGACGCAGCGCTATTCGACCTTGGCGCCCGATTCCTTCACCACACGCGCCCATTTGACGGATTCGGATCGAAGGTACGCCGCCAGATTCTGCGGCGTCCCGCCATGAACGACGTAACCCTGCGCAAGCAGCTTGTCGTGGATTGCCGGGTCAGCGAGCGCGGCCGCGAATTCACGGTTGAGGCGCTGAACGATCTCCGGCGGTGCGCCGGCCGGCGCGTAGATCGCGAACCAGAGCGTCGCCTCGAATCCGGGGGCCCCGGACTCGGCCACTGTCGGCAGCTGCGGGAATGCCGGAATGCGCTGCGGCGTGGTGACGGCGAGCGGGCGCACGCGCCCGTCCGTGATCAGGGGCAGGGCGGGCGGCAGGTTGGCGAACATGATGTCCACGTCGCCCCGCGCGACGGCGACAATGCCCTCGGTGCTTCCTTTGTACGGGACATGCATCATGCGCACGCCGGTGATCGATTCGAAGAGCGCCGCGGCGATATGCTGCGAGCTGCCGGCACCGTTCGACGAGTAGTTCAATGCATCCGGCCGTGCCTTGGCCGCGGCGACGAGATCGGCGACGGAGTGGATCGGCAATTTGGGATTGACGATCAGCACGTTCGGCACGCTGGCGACCAGAATAATCGGCGCGAGATCGGCCAGGGGATCGTAGCCGAGGCTGGCGTAGAGGGACGGATTCACCGCCTGCGCCGCCGAGGTGCCCAAGAGGATCGTGTAGCCGTCGGCCGCGGAACGCGCGACGTACCGGCTTCCGATATTGCCGGTCGCGCCGGGCCGATTGTCGACCACCATGGGTTGCCCCAGGGCAGCACTGACCCGGGGCGTCAGCGTGCGCGCCAGGATATCGGTGCTGCCGGGACCGAACGGTACGACGAGGGTGATGGGCCGGCTCGGCCAGGTTTGCGCATATGCGCCCGCTCCGAAACAGAGCAGGCATGGCAACACGGCTTTGCGGATCAGGCGGTACAGGGTCATGACGTACTCCCGGTGGCTACGATGATTCGTTACGGGGACTCAGAATCGCCTCGAGCGTCTCCCCCAGCGCGAGCAGCCGGCGATCGTCGCCGTGCTTCCCGGTCAGCATGAACCCCACGGGGGCTTCGCCCGGCAACTGGCACGGCAGGGAGAGCGCGCAGGCATCGAGAAAGTTGGCGACGCTCGGGTTGCGCAGCATCAGCATGTTCGTCTGAGCGAAATGCGCGTCGCTCGCCTCCAGGGGCGCGAGTTCCGGCGCGACGAGCGGCACGGTCGGAAATGCCAGCGCATCGAACTCCGCCATGACTTCGCCGGCGCGGCGCATCAGCTCAATTCGCGCCGCGCGCAGCTCGGCGAGGTCCCCCTCGCTCATCGCCGCACCGCGCCGGATTCGCGAGAGGACACGGGGATCGTAGAGATCGGCGGCGCGCTCGATGAACGAACGGTGCCAGCGCCAGGCCTCGATCGCGGGAAACCCGCCTTTGGCGTTGATGTGCGGCAGTGACTCGAGGTCCGGGAACGAAACATCAGCGACGTGAACGCCGGCGACACCGAGAAGGCGCAGCGCGCGCTCGAAACCGCGCGCGACGGTCGCGTCCAGACCCTGCAGCACGTACTCCCGGGGCACCGCGATGCGCAACCCTGAGGCCGGTATCCCCGGCAACGGCCGCGGGTCCTCACCCGCGAGCACGGCGTCAAGGAGCGCGCAGTCCGTCACCGTGCGCGCGATTGATCCGACCGAGTCGAGGGTGGGCGAGAGCGGCAGGACGCCCTGCAGCGGGACGCGATGCGCGGTCGGCTTGAATCCGGTGAGGCCGCACAGCGCCGCCGGAATTCGCGCCGAGCCACCGGTATCGGTGCCAACGCCGGCCGCTGCCATGGCGTCGCTGACGGAGACGGCGGCACCCGACGAAGAGCCGCCGGGAATCCTGCCGCGGGCACGGTCCCACGGATTGAGCGGCGTCCCATGGTGTGGATTGAGACCGAGGCCCGAGAATGCGAATTCGGTCATGTTCGTCTTGCCGACGATGGCGGCGCCCGCCTCGCGCAAGCGCGCGACGGCGATCGCGTCGCGCGTGGCGACAGGCTGTCCTGCCAGCACGCGCGAGCCGGCGCGGGTCGTCTCGCCGGCAACGTCGAACAGATCCTTGATGCTGACCGGTATGCCGGCAAGCGGCGGCAGCGACCCGGCGCCGGCCTGCACGGCGTCCCAGTGCGCCGCTTCGGCGAGCGCGCGTTCGGAATACAGGCTGGTGAAGGCGCGCGCCCCCTGCCCGCTACCGTCCGCGGCGCGCTCGAGCATACGGGAGACGAGCGCGAAGCGGCTCAGCGTGCCCGCGGCGAGCTCGGCCTGGAGCTGCGCGATCGAGCGCATTAGCGGATGATCGAGCGCATGATCGTCGCCTGAAACGATTCAATATGCGCGCGCATGGCCGCGCGCGCGCCCTCGGCGTCGCGCGCGCGCACGCGCTCGGCGATTTGCCGATGCTCGACGAGCACCTGTTCCAGGTGTTCGTGGTCGGAAAGAGAAATGAACCAGAAGCGCAGGCTGCGCTCGTGCAGCGAACGCAGGATGTCGGCAAGCACCGGATTGCGAGCGGATCGCGAGAGCAGCAGGTGAAATTCGCGGTCGAGCAGCATCAGCCCTTCGACGTTTCGCGCACCGAGCAGCTTGCCGGCACGTTCGAGCAGTTCGAACAGCGCGGCAACCTCTGCTTCCGTGGCATGCTCGGCGGCGAGGTGCGCGCATTGCGTCTCGTTGACGAGGCGCACGTCGATGATGTTCAGGATCTCCTCGAGCGAGATCGGGCGCACGATGGCGCCCTTGCGCGGCACGATTTCGACCATGCCTTCGAGCGCCAGGCGGTTGAGCGCAAGGCTGACTGGCGTCGCACCCAGATCGATGTCGGCGCGGATTTGCGCGACGTTGAGATAGGCGCCGGGCCGGTACTCCATGCGAATGATGCGCTGCTTGATCTTTTCGAACGCGATGTCGCTCAGGCGAGCGCCGGCCGCCACCTCGGTCGACTCGCCGACCAGCGGCAGCGAGCGCGGCGGCTTTATCCGCCTGCCCGCCCGGCTACGCAAACGAACCCTCCCGCGAGATCACCCGATCCGCCGCACCGGATTGCACCGTCTCAGAGCCGCTCGAAATAATGGATCTCGTGCAGCAGGCAGCCCTCCGCCGACTTGAACGGACCGTGCAGCGCTCCGGGAGGGCGGCACGCGTACGTTGGCCCGCGAAAGCGCTCGCCGCCCTGGCCGTTCGCGTCGTTGCCGACGATCAGCTCTCCCGAGAGGAGATAGACCTCCTCCCAGTACTCGTGCTTGAACGGCGCGGTGCTGTAGGCGCCCGGCGAGATGCGAAGCAGCCGGCTCCGATAGCCGCGTCGGCCAGCTTCGTCGAGCGCGCCGGCGAGGATCCGGTGGGTGAACCCGGGCGGGTAGCCCGGCACCGGCACGAACCCCTGCGCGAGATCCACTGATGAAAATTCGATGTGCGGCCTGGTCTCGTCGGGCATGCCTTCACTCTCCTCTCAGGCGATGACGGGAAGATTCTCGATGCGGTAGCGATGCGACAGCCGCCGGCCCAGTTCGGGGTCCTCAAGCTCGATCTCGAACGCTTCGGCGGAGCGAACGCCGCCATGCACCGCGAGCGTTCCGCAGAACATCGCCGTTCCCGGGCGCAGGCCCGCGGTCCCCGTGTAGCGCTGCATGAGCTCTTCGGGATGCTTCATGGCGGTCACCGGACCCTCCTGATACAGGACGCGATCGCCGCGAACGTGGAGCCAGGAGCGCAGCCTCAGGCGATCCCAGTGCGGCAACAGGTCGGCAAGGCGCCATAGCTGGGAGGCAACCGGCTTCGGGCAGAGCTGCTTCGACAAAGTGACGTCGATCGCTTCGAGCTTGCGATCGGTGTGATCGGAACCCACGCCGATCCACAGGCCGTCGGGCAGGCTGTAGAGCACGAACTCGCCCTCGCCGCTTGAGTTCTCACCGGCGACCTGAATCGTCTCGGCGCTGCTGAGGAGCGACGCGCCGACGCGGTAGAAGATCGGCGTGCGGCTCGGTCGCTTCACGCCGAGCGCTTCCAGCTCCCGGATATGCGCTTCGAGCGCCGCGGCATCGCGTCCGGTCCAGCCGGCGATCACCAGATCGGTGACTTCGCCGGCCCTGAGCGTGCGCATCGTCGAAGGCGCCTCAGAGTGGATTGGCCGCTGCACGTGTTCTTCCTTCGATCTTGTCGCAGGCGCTGGAGTTTCGTTGAAATGTATGTTACATGTTACTACTATTGCGTGAAATATTACAGCAATTGTTGCTTTCGCGATGTGCTGGCGATCGAAGGAGAACCCGTGGCAAGTGTGAAGAGCGAAGTCAAGGTCGTCCGCTCGACCACATGGTCGGCGGGACCGGGTTGTCATGGCGGCTGCGGCGTTGAGCTGCACGTCCGCGACAACAAACTGGTCAAGATCGAGGGCATCGCGGATCATCCTTACAACCAGGGCACCCTTTGTCCGCGCGCGCTGGCCCTGCGCGAATTCGTGCATGCGCCCGACCGGCTGCAGCAGCCGATGATTCGCAGCGGCGCGCGCGGCTCGGATACCTGGCGCAAGGCGAGCTGGGACGAAGCGCTCGAACTCATCGAGCGGCGAATGAAGGGTATTCGCGAGCAGCACGGCGCGGAATCGATGCTCTTCGTCCAGGGCACGGGACGCGACGTCGGCGGCTGGCTGGTGATGCTCGCCTATAACTACGGCAGCCCGAACTGGATGCAGTCCCTGCCCGGGAACTCCTGCTATCACCCGCGGCTCCTGTCGATGAAGATCGCCATGGGGGACTACGTGGTGCCGGACTCGGCGCAGTTCTCGCCGCTGCGCTACGACGACCCGCAGTGGCGCGTGCCGGAGTGCTACCTCGTCTGGGGCCAGAACGCGGTCGCCACCTGCAACGACGGCTTGCACGGCCACTGGATCGTGCATGCCCTGAAGCGCGGCTCGAAGCTGGTCGTGGTGGACCCGAACTACAACTGGCTCGCCTCGCGCGCGGCGCTCTGGCTGCCGATACGCCCGGGCACCGACGGCGCGCTCGCCCTCGGCATGCTGAACGTCATCATCAGCGAAGGCCTGTACGACAAGGCGTTCGTCAAGGACTGGACCGTCGGTTTCGACGAGCTGCGCGCGCGCGTGCGCGAGTACCCGCTCGAGAGGGTGTCGCGGATCACCTGGGTGCCGGCCGACAAGATCGCGGCCGCCGCGCGCCTCTACGCGGCGGGCAAGCCCTCGGCGCTGCAATGGGGCGTGCCGGTGGACTTCGCCCCCGAGGGGCTCACCGTCGCTCTGGCCATCAACGCGCTGTGGTCGATCACCGGCAATGTCGAGCGGCCGGGCGGCATGGTGGTGGCGCGCCCGGCCTACGACGTGACTTCGTACCCCATGAGCCAGGCGGCGATCGAAGCGATGTACGGCGACGCGATGCCGCGCGAGCAGTTCGCCAAGCGCATCGGCGCCGACCGCTACCCGATCGTTCGCGATCTGCATTGGCGAGCGCAGCCCGATGCGGTGATCGATCAGGTCTTCTCGGGCAAACCCTATCCGATCAAGGGCGCCTTCATCGCCGGGACAAATTTCGTCGTCGGCGCGCAGGACCCGCGGCGCTGGCGCAAAGCGTTCGATTCGCTCGAGTTCAACGTGGTCGTCGATCTTTTCATGACGCCGACCATCATGGCGCTGGCCGACGTGGTGCTGCCCGCCTCGAGCTTTGCCGAACGCGACGGTATCCGCTCGTGGTGGTCGCCGCTCACCGCCCAGAACCGGGCGCTGCGCGTCGGCGAGAGCCGCTCCGACGCGGAGATCTGTTTCGAGCTGGCGCGACGACTGAATCCGAAGTTCGCGTACCGGACGCTGGACGACCTGTACCGCTTCTTCCTCAAGCCCTCCGGAATATCGCTCGAGGAGGTGCGCAGGAGGGGATGGATTCAACCACCCGAAGGCTCGCGCGTCCTGCCGTACGCGCGGCACGAGCGCGGACTGCTGCGCGCCGACGGCAAGCCGGGGTTCCAGACGCCGAGCGGCAAGATCGAGCTCTCCTCGAGTCGCATGAAGGAGTGGGGCTACGACCCGCTGCCCTCGTACGTCGAGCCGCAGTTCAGCCCCGAGAGCACGCCCGATCTCGCCAGGGAGTATCCCCTGATCCTGAACACCGGCAACCGCTCGATCGCCTTTTTCCACAGTGAAATGCGCAACATCCCGAGCCTGCGCGCCATGAATTCCGAGCCGCGCGTGCAGATCAATCCCCTGACCGCGCAGCACTATGGCATCGCCGACGGCGACTGGGTATGGATCGAGAACCAGTTCGGCCGCATCAAGATGCGGGCGCGTTACGCCCTGGTGCATCCGCGGCTCGTGCTCACGCAGCACAGCTGGTTCTACCCCGAGCGGGTGCGCACGGAGAAGGACTTCAGCGCCTACGAGGCGAACGGCAACGAGCTCATCCCCGGCGGCCTGCACTCGAAGACCGGGTTCGGCGGCGCGCAGGTGAAGTCGCTGCTCTGCCGGGTGCGAAGGGCGGACTCGCAGTTCGACGACCAGCCAGGAACGGCGCGATGAGCACCTACGGCCTGTGGATCGACGTCGAGTTCTGCACCGGTTGCATGGCCTGCGAAGCGGCGTGCCGCCAGGAGCTCGACCTCGGTCCGAACGAGTACGGCATCAAGGTCTACGAGCAGTTGTTGAACGAAGGCCAGACCTTCAACTACGTCCCCATCCCCACGGATCTCTGCGACCTGTGCGCGCGGCGCGTGCATCAGGAAGGCAAGAAGCCGGCCTGCGTGCACCACTGCATGGCGATGGTGATGGAGCACGGACCGCTCGAGGCGCTGATCGAGCGCATGAAGGCGCGGCCGCGCAGCGTCCTCTGGTCGCCGAAGCCGCG